>CAXNFK010000012.1:0-18210 GCA_964201775.1 Candidatus Nanopelagicaceae bacterium | reverse complement strand
CTTTTGCAAGGAGTCACAATCGTTGCAGCGTGCACTTTTGTAATCATAAATTTGATAGTTGATCTTTTGTATACGGTAATCAATCCGCGCGTGCGGTTGGGAGCTTCTAAATAATGAGAAATTTTATTAGAGAGAACACCTTATTATTTTTCAGCACATTATTAATGTCTATAATATGTATTGCTGCAATCTTCGGTCCGCTTTTTATTCCTGATCCATTAGCGCAAGATCTTATTAATTCTATGCTGCCGCCACTTTCTGATGGTCACATACTTGGGACCGACCCTCTTGGTAGGGATATTTTTAGCCGGATAGTAAGTGGCGCCAGGGTTTCCTTAATTGTTTCACTTTTAGGAATGATTGGCTCTTTAACTGTTGGAACAATTATGGGCTTAGTTTCAGGAGCACGAAACAAGTGGATTGCATGGGGAAGTGACCGACTAATTGATATCCAGATGGCTTTTCCATACATTTTGTTGGCAATTGTTATTGTCTCAGCAACAACAGCTTCGATTCCAGTCCTGATTTTTCTAATGGTTTTAGCTGGCTGGGCATCTGCAGCGCGAGTCATAAGAAGTATCGTGCTTAGTGAACGACCAAAAGACTATATAAAAGCAGCATCACTTGTAGGTGCAAATCAAAAGCGAATTCTAGTTAAATACATTGGTCCATCACTCGTGCCTGCAATTTTAACAATCGCTCCATTACAAGCCTCAGCAATGATTGTCATGGAAGCCACACTTTCTTTCCTTGGGCTCGGTGTGCAACCACCAACTCCAAGTTGGGGCGGAATGTTGCTAGAAGGCAAGGTTTATCTAAGCCAGGCTTGGTGGTTAACCACAATTCCTGGAATTGCAATTGCAATCACCTGCGCAGCGCTGATTGGAATCGGCGAAGGCTTGTCAATTAAATTGCGTGGGGATCGTCGTAGAAGAATCGATCCATCTAAAAGCGAAAATTCAAGTTCAGAAGGCTCGGCAAAATAGTGAATAAGAATAATTTGCTCTCAATTAAGAATTTAACAATAAGTTTAGAGGGAAGACCAAACACGTCACCGATAGTTCAAGATTTGAATTTTGAAGTGAATGCAGGTGAAGTTCTAGGGATTGTAGGAGAATCCGGTTCAGGTAAATCCCTTACGGGATTATCGATACTTAACATGCTCCCTAAGGGAGTTTATATCTCCGCTGGTCAAATTCTGGCCGATGGCAAAGATATAACAAAATCTGAGAAGAAGCTTTTAAGAACCTATAGAGGTACATTGTTTTCAATTGTATTTCAGGATCCAGGATCAGCTCTCAATCCAAGTAGGACTATCGGGAAATTACTGTCTGATGTTGCACGCGCCCATGGTAATTCTTCTAAAGGAAATATTCGTGAAAAAAGTATAGAGATGTTAAAAGATGTTGGATTTCCTAATCCAGAGGAACGTTTGAAGAGCTTTCCATTTCAACTTAGCGGGGGTTTAAGGCAGCGAGTTGCAATAGCTATGGCTCTAATTAATCGTCCTAAAATTTTAATTGCTGACGAGCCGACCACTAGCCTCGATGTTTCCGTGCAAAAAGGAATCTTAGATCTAATTCGTAGGCGAACTATTGAAGATGGAATTGGCTGCATCTTTATCAGTCATGATCTCGGGGTAATTGCAGAAGTTGCCGACAGAGTAATGATTATGTATTCGGGTCAAGTTGTAGAAGAAGGCCCAATGGCAAGTGTGTTAACTAATCCTAAACACCCCTATACACGTGGATTAATTGCCTCGGCACCAAGTATGAAAAGTTCGTTAGCCCAGCCGCTGAGACCGATTCCAGGTTCTTTGCCACCAGTAGGTAGAACACCTAGTGGATGCGCTTTTCAGGATCGGTGCCCAGAAAAAGCACTTGGGGATTGCAATGCTGCAAACCCAACTTGGTTTAATGATGCTAATAATCAATCGCATCGCTGGCTATGTCATTCGGAGGCTAAAAAATGAAACCGATTTTGGAAGCATCAAGTGTGAAAAAACAATTTAAAGGACGCGGTCGTTCCCTTGATGTTATGGCTCTAGACGGCGTTGATTTTCTAATTCACCCAGGAGAAGTTATCGGAATTGTCGGTGAAAGTGGCTCAGGTAAAAGCACACTCTCCAGAATCCTTGTAGGAATCGAAAAAGCGACAGAAGGAAAAGTCTTGCACAATGGCGAAGCTGTTGAATCCCCAGACGATTGGCAAAAATTGCGTTTGGATATTCAGTACATTTTCCAAGATCCATTTCTTTCATTGGCTCCACACATGACAGTTGGGCAGAGCATTCGTGACGGCCTTGATATTCGTGGTGAGGGAACACCTCTAGAACGCGATGAACGAGTAAGTAAAATTCTCGAGTTAGTGGGCTTAAAAGCCTCTGATGCCAACTCTTATCCCGCAGTCTTCAGTGGGGGACAGAAGCAGCGAATTTGTTTGGCTCGTGCACTAATTCTCAATCCAAAAGTTATTATCTGCGATGAAATAGTTTCCGGGCTTGATGTTTCCGTACAAGCTCAAATTTTGAATCTCCTTGTTGAGCTTAATCAAAAAAATGGGGTTGGATTAATATTTGTTTCCCATGACTTGAGAGTTGTTAAATACCTATGCCAAAGAATCATCGTGATGCATCAAGGGCTAATTGTGGAGGCTAACAACACTGAAGAATTGTTCGCCAATCCAAAGCACGAGTACACACAACATTTACTAAGTAGTGTCCCTGCCGGATTATCAATTGCAGGTGTTTAATTCATGGAAAAATGGGATCGAAACTGGGGATGTCGAGTTGATATCGATGGCAAATCTCGTGGCTGGGAAATTGCGGTAATTCAGAATGCTAAGTTGCGAGTATCAATTCTTGTTGGCAAAGGTTGTGATGTAGTTGAAGTTTTATACAAACCGACTGATTTAGATTTAACGCCAAGGACAGGGCGTGGCTTGCGGCGTCGCGATGAGGCAATTGCGGCGCCATGGTCTGAAATGGGTTCATTTCTTGATCAATACGAAGGTGGCTGGCAAGAGATTCTGCCTCACGGTGGACAACCAGGTGACTTTCAAGGGGCAAGGTTTGCGCAACATGGAGAATCATCCAGATTGCCTTGGACGGTTTGCATTACTGAAAATACGCCGGAGCGCGTTGAAATTCTCTGCACCTCACGTCTATCAATCATGCCGTTCTATATAGAAAAAAGATTTAGCCTAAGTAGTAGCGATGCAGTTTTGAATATGGCGACAACGGTAAAAAATGAAGGTGCTGTCGAACTACCGTTAATGGCAGGACATCATTTAGCTTTTGGCTCACCATTTGTTGGACCTGGATCAATTATCTCCATGCCAGAAGGAACAACTTACGCAGCACATGGTGCAACTGTTTTTGAATCTGGTCGACGAAGCAATGGCGAATCCGGAATATGGCCAGAGATGATTAGTGACACCGGGGACAAAATTGATATGCGTGAATTGCCCGCTTCGGGCACTAAGAGCGATTTACATTACATAAAACCATCGCAAGGTTGGTACACGATATCTTCTCAAGATTCTTCAATTGTTGCGAAAGTAAATTGGAGCCTTGAATCTCAACCATATCTCTGGTTCTGGCAAGAATTCGGCGCTGGAAAAACTTACCCCTGGTGGGGCATGGAGTATTTAGTTGGCCTAGAACCTTGGACAAGCGCGCCTGGTACTGGACTATCCGATGCAGTTGCAGCGAAGACAGCTCGCGTTCTTAATCCCGGGGAAAGTTTATCTAGTGAACTGTCCGTGCAAATAAGCGAAAGGAATATGAAATGAGAGTACTAGCAATAGGAGCACATCCAGACGATGTTGAAATTCTCTGCAGCGGGACTTTGGCGCTCTGTGCCGAGCGAGGCGATCAAGTATTTATAGCAATTGCAACAAATGGAGAAGTTGGCACAGGAGATCCTGCCATCACTCGAGAGCAAATAGCTGCAATCAGACATGCAGAAGCTAAAAAATCAGTTGCAACTATTGGTGCAACTGTGATTTGGATGGGATTTGATGACGAGTGGCTGTTTAACAATTTAGAAACTAGAACGCGTTTCATCGATGCTATTCGAGAAGCAAGGCCAGATGTAATGATTATTCATGATGCAAATGACTATCATCCAGACCATCGTATTGCAGGAGAAATTGCGCGAGATTGTCGTATCCCTGCAAGCGTTCCTCTTGTTAAGACAAAATTTCCCGAGACGCCAATCCCTACTGTATTTGCAATGGACACACTTTTAGGAAATAGTTTTGAGCCCGAGATTTATGTTAATGTCTCGCCCGTGATTGAAACCAAGAAGAAGATGCTTCTCTGTCATGACAGTCAGGCAGCATGGTTACAACATGTTTATGGCACACAAATTACAGATAATATGTTGATACAAGGAAGATTTAGAGGCGCACAAGCAGGATGCGAATATGCGGAAGGTTTTAAATTGATGCACGATTGGCCCCATACCGGAGATTCGAGGCTGTTGCCATAAAAAAGCTAAAAATAAAATTAGTTGAATCCGATGGCGGTGAGTTGCCCGTTCTTAATAGAAGTCAGTCCACCATGCGATCTGGAATCACAGAAGCACTTCGTCTGCGTATTATCGACGGAACATTTTCCCCTGGGATAAGAATTTCTGAAGATTGGGTCGCGCGTGAAATGGGCGTAAGTAGAGGCCCAGTTCGCGAATCAATTCGCGAATTGGAAAACGAAGGACTTCTTATTGTGCTTCCATACAGAGGCACTTTTGTTAATGAGATTTCAACTACAGAACTACGTAAAACTCTGATACCTATCCGCCTAATTTTGGAGCAACAAGCGTGTGCAGTAGCGCTTCCGAATATGACAGAAGCGAATTTTCAATTTTTAGCGGGAATAGTCGATGAAATGAGAGTGGTTGCAAAGAAGAAAGATCTCGACACTCTTGTAAAGTTAGTAGAACTTGATGTTCAGTATCACCAATACATAATGAATTTAAGTGAGCAGTATCATGCAATTCAATTGTGGAATAACATCCAGCCTAGAATTCGAGTTGGATTTTATCGCCTCGGACTCCGACACAATGATTTTCAGGAGATAACAGCTGAACATGACAAACTGTTAGATGCACTTCGTTCAAAAAATTCTAAGATAGTTTTTCCGGCCCTAGAACACCATATTTGCACAGACCAGTTTAGATTGCTTGACCGTATTGAAAGTGAAAAAAGCTAAGACTTAAATTCTTTAAGAATCTTTAAAATGTTATCAGAAATATATTTCCTAAGAGTAGTAGCATCATCAATATACTTTTTATAATTGAAAAATCCATGAATCATTCCAGGAAAATCTTTATAAACAACGTGATTTCCAGATTGTTCTAATTTACGTGCATATTCGCTTCCATCTTCCCGCAGAACATCAAATTCAGCAGTTATGAGAATAGTTGGCGGTAACTTACTTAAGTTCTCTGCTGAGTGCGGTACTGCGTAGGGATTGACCAAATCTGATTTGCTACTTAAATATTGCTCCCAAGCCCATTTAATGCCTGCCTGGGTAGAACCGAATCCTGTGGCATTTGGAACATCAGGAGTCGCAACATAACTAGGACTATTGGCTGGATAGATTAACAATTGATATGCAACATCGAACTTTCCTTGATCTCTTGCTTTTATTGCCACACCGGATGCAAGATTTCCGCCGGCACTATCTCCACCTATACCTATTTTTTTGCTGTCAATTAAAAGTTCTGCCGCTTTAGCAAAGGTCCATTCAAGAGCCGAATAACAATCATCAAAAGGAATCGGAAATTTATGTTCTGGCGCTTTCTGATAGTTAACGGCGATTACAACCGAATTAGTACTTTCTGCAATAGCAGATAGTTGTGGGCTATAACGGTTAATGTCATAGGCAACCCAGCCACCACCATGAAAGTAAACGAGACCATTAAAAGGGCCATTCCCTTTGGGAATATAAAGGTTTACAGGCAAGTCCGCGGTGGGGGATGTTAAGTATCGATGCTCAATGCGAACGCCCGGAGTTAATGGCCCCGCTAAATCATCATCAAGATGTGACATCGCACGATATTCAACAAGATTGGTAGTGATGTCAGGCGCATCTAAACTTTCTTGCGCCTTTAAAAACGCTTTAGCTTGCGGATGCAATGGCATGATTCTATTTTATTTCATAAAATCATTAAGCTTTGTAGTTTTTGAAGTGGTTCGTAATAGAACCAATTCCCTCAATACCAGTCTTAACTACTTCGCCACCCTTTAAATACTTCTCGGGCTTGAAGCCCATGCCAACACCTTGTGGTGTTCCAGAGTTAATGATGTCGCCAGCATGTAGTTCCATAACTTGTGACAAATACCAGACGCAGTAATTAATATCGAAAATCATGTCACTGGTATTTGAATCTTGACGAGATTCGCCATCAACAGTGCACCAGAGGCGTAAATTTTGTGGATTCTTTAATTCATCTGTAGTGACAATCCATGGTCCAACTGGATTAAATGTTGGGACTGATTTTCCTTTAACCCACTGGCCTGAACGTTCAACCTGCCAGTAGCGCTCTGAAACATCTTGCGAAACTGTGTAACCAAGAATGTAATCGGCTGCTTCTTCTGGTGATTTCAAATAAAGTGCGCGCTTCTTTATTACGACGCAGATTTCAACTTCATAATCTGTCTTTACTGAGTTTGGCGGGATAATGACATCGTCATTACCACCGATAACAGTGTCAGGTGCCTTCATAAAAATAATTGGTTCAACTGGTGGGGTAGCGCCAGTCTCAAGTGCATGCTGCTTATAGTTCAAACCAATACATATTGCTTTAGTTGGACGAGCAACTGGCGAACCTAAACGGTAATCAGAAATCTTTACTTTTGGGCGAGATGTGAGATCTAGCTTCTTAACTTTCTCTAGCGCACCATTCTCAAGTTCAACACGATTCCAATCCGCAATTACATCATCGACAAACACTGCTTCGGTGTCATTTAAAACAACGGCAGGTTTTTCTTTATTGAATTCGCCAAGGCGTGCAATGCGCATTTGATCCCCTTTTTCATTGAGATGTATTGAGGTGTTGAGTAATTGAAATTTAGCCCCTTAATTAAATAATACAAAATGGCCAAAATATGAGATGAATCGACTTGTAGGACTAGTAGGAGTTGTTGTAGTAGACGCAGAAGTTCTCCGAGGAGTAGAGTCCTCGCATGAGCGAAGAGGTATTTAAGAGACGTAGTGAGAATTGGTTCAAGGCCGAAGGCAAGCACGGATATATCTATCGTGAGCGATTCCGCAATATGGGATTCGGCTCCGAGGTGTTTTCCGATAAACCAGTAATTGGAATTGCTACAACATGGTCTGAACTAAATCCTTGCAATGCTCACCTTGATCGCGTCGCTGAAGCAGTAAAGCGCGGAGTCTGGGAGGCCGGTGGTTTTCCACTCGAGTTTCCAACAATGTCACTTGGTGAACCAGTTATGCGTCCCACAACAATGTTATGGCGCAACTTGCTTGCAATGGAGACTGAAGAGTTAATTCGTGCAAATCCATTAGATGGCGTTGTCTTGCTTGCTGGTTGCGATAAGACACCACCAGGAATGTTGATGGGCGCAGCTTCAGTTAATCTTCCAACTTTAATGATTACTGGTGGGCCGATGTTAAATGGTCGCTATAAAGGTGAAACTCTGGGGTCTGGAACTGCGGTTTGGAAATACTCCGAACAAATTCGCGCAGGTAAATTAAGTATTGAAGAATTTTTCGCAATGGAATCTTGCTCTGCACGTTCTAACGGCTCTTGCATGACAATGGGAACTGCGTCAACGATGGCTTGCGTTACTGAAGCACTTGGTGTTCAACTTCCAGGCAGCGCAGCAATTCCTGCAGTAGATGCCCGTCGCTTCTCAACATCACAAGAAGCTGGTCGCCGAATTGTGCAAATGGTTTATGACGATCAAGTTCTTTCAAAGGTATTAACCCGTGAGGCTTTCGAAAATGCAATCAAAGTCAATGCTGCAATCGGTGGTTCAACCAACGCTGTAGTTCACTTGCTTGCAATCGCTGGACGTATCGGCGTAAAACTTGAACTCGACGATTTCGATTCACTTGCTCGCGAAGTTCCAGTCCTTGTGAATTTGATGCCATCAGGTAAATATTTGATGGAAGAGTTCTTTGATGCCGGCGGACTTCCTGCAGTAATGAAGGAAATTGAAGGTATGTTGCATACCGAACACATCACGGTTTCAGGCAAGAGCGTTAAAGAGAACATTGCAACCGCTGAATCTTGGAACGCTGATGTGATTACTCCAGCATCTAAGCCTTTCCAAAAAGCAGGATCTGGCATTGTTGTTCTAAAGGGTTCACTTGCACCAGATGGTTGCGTACTAAAAGTTTCAGCAGCAACACCAGAACTTTTGGTTCACACCGGTGAAGCACTTGTATTTGAACAGATTGAAGATTATTTAATCGCATCTGAAGATATGAATCTTGCCGTAACAAAAGACACCATTCTTGTTTTGAAACATGCTGGACCACGCGGATTCCCAGGTTTCCCTGAAGTTGGCAACATGCCAATTCCAAGAAAACTTCTGGAAAAAGGAATCACTGACATGATTCGTATTTCTGATGCACGCATGTCAGGAACTGCATACGGAACAGTCCTACTTCATACATCTCCAGAAGCTGCTGTCGGTGGCCCACTTGCACTTGTTAAGAGTGGCGACAAGATTGAACTTAACGTTCCAAATCGTTCAATTAATTTACTTGTCTCCGAAGAAGAGATGGCAAAACGCAAAGCGGCTTGGGTTGCACCTGCACCTAAGCACACACGTGGTTGGTCAAAGCTTTATTACGAAACTGTGCAACAAGCACACCTTGGTGCCGATCTTGATTTCCTAAATGGCTCATCCGGAAGCGATGTTGCTCGCCACTCGCATTAAAAGGGCTTAGCGAACTCGCAATTCTCGGTTGCTTCAAGTTCAAGTAAGCGATTCCATTTTGCGGTGCGATCTGCGCCATGTGTTGAACCAACTTTAATTTGTGAGGCACGCCAACCAGTCGCAAGATCTGCAAGCCAAGAATCTTCAGTCTCACCGCTGCGAGCCGATACGACAGTCTTGAAATTATTCGCTTGTGCCGTAGTTAAAACTTTCTGGGTTGAAGTAACTAGCCCATTTTGATTGGCTTTGATAAGAATTGCGTTGGCACTTTTTTCATCAATGCCTCGTTGCAGGCGACCAAGATTTGTTGTGAATAAATCATCGCCAAGTACTTGTAGTTTCGATGGCGCGATTTCCATGAACTGGGTCCAAGATTTCCAATCATCTTCCGCGAATGGGTCTTCGATTGAAAGAATTGGATGATCGCTGACCATCTTTGCAATAAAGGCTACGAACTCATCGCGGCTAAATTCTTTGCCCAGTGCAGTTAAATTGTAATTAGTGCCGTCGAAGAACTGTGTTGAAGCTACATCGATAGCCAGACTTACATCTTTCTCGGGCTTCAATCCAACTTCGGTAATGCAATTTGTAACGAATTCAAGTGCGTTATCGATAGTTGGGAAAGCGATACCTAGACCACCTTCATCAGCAATTAAATGTGTGATTGCGCCAGATTTCGCACCTTTGCTTGCGGCAAGTTCGCGGATTGCAACAATCCAGGAGAGTGCTTCGGCAAATGAAGTTGCGCCATTTGGTAGAACTAGAACATCTTGAATATCCATTGTGCGATTTGCATGGGCGCCACCAGAGAGAATATTTACCATCGGCATTGGAATAAGTAACTTGCCTTCTGGCTGGAAATATCTGGCAAGTGAAAGTTCTGCAGTATGTGCCGCGGCCTTTGCTACTGCAAGAGAAACTGCAAGAAGTGCATTCGCACCAAGGAGATGGTGATCGGGTGTGTGATCAAGTTCGACCAAGATGCCATCTGTTGCAAGTGGAATTGGGCGATGGCCTTTAAGTCGTGGAGCGATTATTGAATTAATATTTTCAACGGCTTGGTAAACAGATTTTCCGCCATAGAACTTCTCGGCCATCTTGCTATCAGTGTCACGGAGTTCTTTAGCTTCGTGGGCACCGGTAGATGCACCTGATGGAACTCGGGCAGTATGAATAGAACCATCTGACATCGTCAGAGTTACTGCAACGGTTGGACGCCCTCTGGAATCGAGAACTTGATAGCCAATTAGATTCTTAATGCTCATGCGAATAAACCTTCGAAACTTATTTGCGGATTAGCCAGAGCAGTCTTGGTCACGCTTTGAACTCTAGCCTTTCCGGCCGTCTCTAGATAGTTAACTGGTGAAACTCCTTCGACTCTGGCAAGTGCTATCACTGCGACGTGATGCGGAAGTGACTTAGCAACTTCAATATTGCAAGTCTGGGCATAGGAATTTATAAATGAAATTGCAGTTTCACGGAGCAGAGCGCGTTGCTTTGTGTCCTCGGTGCGCAGGTATTTGCAGAGCAGATGGGCACTTACAAAGCCGAGATCAAAGACTGGATTGCCGGTATGCATAACTTCAAAATCAAGAACTATTGGTTTATCGCTGCCAGAAATCATGATGTTCTTTGGCGAGAAATCTCCATGAACCAAAGTTATTTTTATTGTTGTGATCTCACTTATTAGCTCTTGAATGCGAGCATCAAGCGAAGGATTTACTTTCGCGACCGCACGATAAAAAGGTGTCACACGCAATTGATCGAAGAGCGAATCTTCCATGTAAGCATCGCGTGACTCTTTGGATGTTGCGCCAAAGTTGTGCCAGGTTGCAAGGATGCGCCCTAAATCGCCACCGATACTTGGTTTGATTACACCTTCAAGTAAATCGCTCTTCCAGACTGTGCACTCGCGAGGTAAGCGCTCCATGGTTAGCGTAAATTCTTCAGGATCAAAATCAACTAAATCTGGAACGCTATCTGGGGTAATTGAATGGAGAAGTTTCATGCCATTAGCTTCAACAATTGCCCGCCGTTGATCTGCCTTCCAAACTGCTGCAACTTTTAGTTGGGGCAGTGCCTGCTTTAAAACCAAATCACTTCCGCCAGCCTTGACACCAAGAACCACATTGGAAACTCCACCAGTTAACTCTTCAACTTCCGCCGGGCCACTGATGATTCCACGGTTAGTTAAATATGCGACAACCGTTGTTTCATCAAGAAGATCTTTCGTCATGAAGATTAAATAGTTCTGGCGACCGAAAATCCGCGGTCAACAAAGATGCTCTGTCCCGAGATTCCGGTATTTAGCGCAGAACCAAACATGTAAACACTGTTTGCAACATCGGCCGGAGTTGCAAGTTCGCCAATTGGGGTTTGACTCAAAACATTTGCAATCTGCTCTGGTGAAAGTGTGCGCGCAACCATTGGGCTATTTACGATTCCTGGAAGAATTCCGTTAACTAGAATCTTCTTCTGGCGACCAAGATCAACTGCTAACGAGCGAACTAAGCCACCAACCGCAGCCTTGGTAACTGAATAAGCAAACTTTTCTTGACGAGTAAACTGCTCCCAAATCGAGCTCAAGATAACCACTCGGCCGCCTTCATTGATTGCATTCGCACCCATAAGTGTTGAAACGCTTTCAGCGATAACAGTTACATTCGCTTCAAATAACTCGTTTAACTCTTTGGTTCCGGTCTGCATAGCCGAACCATTCACATTTGCACCTTGGGCAAATACAACAGCATCAAACTTCTTGCTACCGAGCGCATCAGAAGTTAGCGGCAATTGAATATCGCAATCGTTAACAACTTTGCGAACCGCGCATGTGACATCCCACTTTTCAGCACGATACTTTTCAAGAATTGCACTGCCAAGAGCTCCGGTTGATCCGAAGATTAAAAGATTCGGCATCGCTTATTTTTCGAAACCATAGCGAGTAAGCATTGAATAACCGATTGCTGCACGACGCACACGTTCGCGAGCAGTTGATTCAACAACTCCTTGAATATGGGTTCCGGATGGATAAAGTCCTGGAGAATTTCGCACTGTGAACTTCAAATAAATAGGCGCCGCAACCCGAACTAAATCTGGAACTTCGTAGTGTCGAACTGGGCCACCGAAATCATCTGGACCTTCAACATAAACATCCACTGGCACATCTACTTGGGCGCGAATTGCTGCGATTTGTTGCAGTGATAAATCGGTAGCAAGGTTCAAAGTTGATGCACCCATTGAAACCATTAGTGCGGCAGTTGCTGGATTATTACAAGGCATTGCAACTGAAGTTTTGAGAATGAAATCACTTGGCAGATCGCCATTGCGTTTTGCTTCTCCTAAAACATTTAGTAAGCCCATATCGCCAACCAAGATTGAGCGAAGACCAAGGTCTGCGCCATGTAGAACATCTTCAACTGCAAAACGAAGTTGATCTCCGCCGCGAAGTGTTGGATTTGCAACACCGCCAGCAGAAGATAGAACTTGCTTTCCGATATCCCATGAAGCACGTGGGCCTACGAACAAACAGACTTCAATGTTCTCACTCTTTCCAATTGCAACCATCTCTTTAATTTCAATATCGGTGAGCATCATGATTCCAGAGCCTTGTGAAATACGGGCTACTGGCAACTTATGCTTCTTGGCCTCTTCTAAAACAACTTTAAATGCAGCTGGGCCTTCAACAGATGGAATTTCAATCTTCCAGCGCGAACCATCAGCAAAACGCTTTGTTGATTCCAGAAGGCCATCCGCATCTCCACTTTGAATCTTCTGCTTAGCAAGAAGTGAAATTGATTTCTTCATTGGGCCTTGGGGATCGCGAGATGATGGCCAGGTGCTTGATTCAGTCATTTCATTCCTTACTTATTTATTAGTGATTAGTTAATTTGGAAAGAGAGTTGGTGCAACGCCAGGAACTTTTGGAGTGCAGATATAAGTCTTGCCCCAATCCTTGCCAGCATCAGCAACGCCATCATGTGCTGATGTAATAACCATTTGTTCAAAGTTTGGTCCAACAAAGGCGCAACTTGTGACCATTGGAACTGGCATCTGGATTACATCTGTAATGTTGAAATCTTTATCGAAGCGACGTAGGCAAGAACCGCTCCAGAACGCGACCCAAATTCCATCTTCGGCATCGATGCACATGCCATCTGGCAAACCTTGCGAATCATCTGTTATGCGCCAACGCACCTTACGATTTGAAAGTTGGCCATCCGCATAATCAAAAGTATCAATCGACTTAGCCATGGTGTCGATATAAAACATGGTCTTGCCATCTTTCGACCAAGCAAGACCATTACTTAGCCAGACGCCATCTAGAACACGAGTTAATGTTTTTCCAGTTTTGTCTAACCGATACAACCCACATGCATTGGGACTTTGTGCCCAATCAAATGGCATGCTTCCCAAAAATAAATGGCCATCTGGTGCAACTTTCGCATCGTTCCAACGATTAGGAAAAGATGCATTAACGCCATCAGCATCAAAGCGAGTTGGTAATTTTAAAATTGAACCATCAGGCAATCTACGAACTGGACCATTTGCAGTTCCCAGAAGTTCAGATCCATCAACAGCAGGAATTACGAAAGAAACTTCCTCTGGCATCTCGTAAGAACTTGTCTTACCAGTCTCAAGATTTCTGCGGTGAACTTTTTTTCCATAAATATCGACCCATAAAACTTCTGAATTATTTGGGCCAATAGCTACTGGGCCTTCGCCAACGTGGCAGGCGCGTTCGTCCCAAATTTCAAGATTAATGTCATAACTCATACGGGCACTATAAACGATGGGGCGAGTGGACTACTATCAGTTTTGAGAATAATTTGAAATATGAGATGGAGAACGAGAACTCATGGCCACATCGAACTTAACAAGTTTTGTCGGACAAGTTGTTTTAGTGACTGGCGCCGCGAGTGGAATTGGCAAGGCTTCAGCGGAATTAATCGCAGAACGCGGTGGGCATGTGGTCTGTCTCGATCTAAATGAGGCTGGACTTAAAACAACAGTCTCCGAAATTTCCGCGGCAGGTGGCAAGGCAAGTTACAAGGTTTTAGATGTGTCATCACAATCTGGCGTCAAGAAAGTTATTGCTGAAATATTGGCCGAGCATGGTCAGATTCATGCGCTCGCAAATTCTGCAGGAATATCTGGTCCAACTGGGAAACCAGTCGAAGAAGTTGAATGGGCAGCATTCCAAAAAACTATTGAGATCAATTTGTACGGAACTGTCTGGTTAACTCAAGAGTTAATGCCATCGATGAAGGCAAACAAATATGGTCGCATTGTGCATCTAGCTTCAATCGCGGGCAAAGAAGGAAATCCTGGCATGTCGGCATACAACTCTTCAAAGGCCGGAGTAATTGGATTTGTCAAAGGAGTTGCAAAAGAGTGTGCAACTTTTGGCATAACGATAAATGCTGTTGCACCTGCGGTAATTCGAACACCAATTAATGAAACAGTTGCGCCCGATGTTCAGGCATATATGGTTTCAAAGATTCCGGTTGGCCGTTTGGGTGAACCAAATGAAGTTGCTGAAGTAATTGCATTCGCAGCATCAAAAGCTTGCTCCTTTACAACTGGATTTACCTTCGATGTTTCAGGCGGTCGGGCAACTTACTAATGACCGATCTTTACACCTTTGGTGAATCACTCGCTCTCTTTATGACAGTAGATACCGATTCAGTTTTAACTGCAAACAACTACGCATTTTCAGCAGCCGGAACCGAAGCTAATGTTGCAGTTTGCGCGCATCAATTAGGGCTCGATATATTTTTTCAAACCAAAATCGGACCTGATCAATTAGGCGATGCCGTTAAAGATAAGTTCACCGAAGTGGGATTAAAGACCGATCATTTTCTGCGTTGCGATAATTACACCGGGGCGTTGGTCAGAAATCATGGCGGCACCCAACCATTCGTGAATACCTATTTGCGCAGAAGTAGCGCTGGTTCCACATTCTCACCAGCTGATTTAGATGAAGCTATTTTGGCGAAATCCAAGTGGCTGCATGTAACTGGCATAAGTGTTGCCATCTCTGAAAGCAGTAAAGAAGCGGTAATTCATTCGATAGAAATCGCCCGTAAAAATAACGTTGGCATAAGTTTTGATTTGAATTTCCGCAAAAAGTTATGGAGTGAAGAGGAAGCTAGCAAAGCCCTGAAATCAATCATTAAAGACATCGATGTTGTAAGCGGTGGTGTGGATGAATACGAAGTTATTTTCGGCTCTAAAGATCCAGAAGAAAACTTGGCGACTGTGGCTGCCCTTGGAGTTAAAACAGTAATTATGACTGCAGGGCCTGATGAGATGCGTATCTTGCATGAAGGCAAGAGATTTAATTACACACCGGTGAAGGTAAAACTAGTTGACCCAGTTGGTTCTGGTGATGCATTTATTTCCGGCACTATTTCCGGATTGATTGGCGGGCTCTCGATTGAAGATGCAGTCGCCCAGGGAAGTAAATGTGGCGCTGCAGTCGCGGCAACTAGAGGCGATTGGGCCCTTATGATTACTGGTGAAAAAGGAATTTTAAATTACGGAGGAAACAATGGCTAACGAACTTTCATTTGCTTCAGGGCTAGTTGCCATCATCCGAACCAAGACCGCTGATGAAGCGCGTGCCGCAGCAAGTGCACTTATTGCTGCAGGAGTAGATGTAATTGAATTTACTACAACAACACCTGCGGTCTTTGATTTGATTGAAGAGTTCGCATCGAATACCTCAAACAGTGGCGTTCATGTTGGCCTAGGAACTGCAATGAATCGCAACCATGTTTTAGCTGGCAAAGATGCTGGTGCCAAGTTTGTGATTTCACCACACGTGTCACAGGAAGTTATTGAAGCTACCAAGCAGGCTGGTTTGATTTCAATTCCCGGTGTTGCATCACCAACTGAAGTTGCAGATGCACTTCGTTATGGCGCAGACATTTTAAAGTTTTTTCCAGCATCAGCCCTCGGACCAAATTATTTGAAGGCTGTGTGCGAGCCATTTCCTGGTTTAGATTGGCTGGCCACCGGAGGCATAAGTGTTGAAACGATTCCGGATTGGATCGCGGCCGGAGTTAGTGGTTTTGGTGTTGGTGGCAAGTTAACATCAGGGGGAGTTAGTGAAATTCCTAACCGGGTTGCTGAATTTAAAGCAGCGATAGCAGCAGCGAGAGGAAAGTAGTTAAAAGTGAAGTTAAAGAATCAACATATATTTGTAACTGGTGGTGCTGATGGAATTGGTCGCGCAGTTGTGCAAGATGCCGCGGATGCTGGTGCCAAAGTTTCATTCTGCGATTTAAATGTTGAAAAAGGTAAGGCCTACGAAGCCGAGCTAAAAGCTGCCGGGCACCAAGCTTTCTTTGTCCAAGGAAATGTTGGCGTAGTTGCGCAAATGCAGGAAGTTCATGCAGCAATCACCAAAGAGTTCGGTGAAGTAAATGGTTTGGTAAACAATGCAGGACGCAACGCTTATTACGATCCAGTCGAAATGACTGAAGCCCAGTGGGATGATTTTATGAATGTAGATTTCAAAAGTATTTGGGTCACCGCAAAGCTATGTTTACCTGCAATGCGCAAAGCTAAAAAAGGTGCGATTGTAAATATCTCATCAATCCATGCGCGAATGTCTTATCCAAATTACTTTCCATATGCTGCAGCAAAATCTGGAATTCTTGGACTAACTCGCAACCTTGCGTTAGATGAAGGCAAAAATGGCATTCGCGTCAACGCGGTTCTACCTGGATTTACGTTGACTCCATTGATCGAAGATTATTTCGCAAGGAATCCAGAGAAGCGTTCTGAAGCACTTGCTGTTCAACCATTGGGACGCATGGCCGAGCCAATTGAAATTGCAAAAGTTATTACTTTCTTGCTAACCGATGATGCGTCATTTGTTAATGGCGCTGACTGGATTATCGACGGCGGACTATCAGGAAGATTCGCTTAATTAATTGTTAAGGCAATCTTTCCACGCGGCGCAGGCGCACCTGCTGCTTCAATAATTAAATCGTATTTCCCATCCATATTGAAGTAAATACTGTGAGTAGACTCATTGCATGTCTAACTTGCGGAGTAGCGAGTGGTTTTCTGGTGATGATGAAGTAGCACTCTCGCACCGCGTCGTTATGGCCTCGATAGGCTACGAGATTGATGTAAACAATACGAAGCCGATTATTGGAATTGCAGACTCATCGAGCGACTTAAATCCCTGCAACCTGCCACTTCGAAACTTCATTCCAGAAATTCAGCGGGGAATTATTGAAGCTGGGGGAATCCCAGTGGTATTTCCTGTTATGTCTCTCGGCGAAGATTTAATGAAGCCAAGTGCAATGCTCTATCGCAATATGTTGTCGATGGAAGTTGAAGAGTATTTACGTTCTTATCCAATTGATGGCGTAGTTCTTCTTGCAAACTGCGATAAAAGTGTTCCCGGATCATTAATGGGTGCAATTAGCACCGACTTACCAACAATAATGTTTACTGCAGGTGCTAGGCCAGTTGCCGAGTTCCGCGGAAAACCAATTGGAACTGGTACAGATCTCTGGCGAATGTGGTCGGATTACCGAGCAAAGAAAATTAGCGAAGAGACTTGGAAAGAGTTTGAAGGTTGCTTGAATTGCGGATTGGGTTCTTGCAACACAATGGGAACTGCATCTTCAGTTGCGATGATGGTTGAAGCACTTGGTTTAACACTTCCTGGGACTTCAGTAATTCCCGAGAATAATCCAGAGCGAAAAGTTGCGGCATTTAATTCTGGGCGCGAAATTGTAAAAATGGTTAACAACCAAGTTATTCCATCTAAAATATTAACCCCTGCTGCTTTTAGAAATGCGATGCGTGTATTGCATGCATGTGGTGGATCTACAAATGCCATCATCCATCTTCTTGCCATCTCCGGTCGTATCGACGGCGGATTGACACTTGGAGCCATAAATGAACTTGGAGTAGGTCTGTCAGTAATCGCGGATGTTGAACCATCTGGCGCCAAGTTAATTCAAGATTTTAATCAGGCCGGTGGCCTACCCGCATTGATTGCAAATTGCGGCGAAAACTTCGAATTGGATGAGCGAACACTTATTGGAAAGAGTTGGCGGGAAATTGTAAAGGGAATATCACCAACAAATAAAACTATCCGCAAACTTGATGATCCGATTTATCCATCGGCCGCTTTCGCTGTAGTTAAAGGAAATCTTGCACCTAATGGCGCGGTTATTAAAGTTTCAGCGGCTTCAAAGGAATTACTTTCGCACACCGGCCCTGCAGTTGTATTTCATGGGTATGCCGATATGCGAAGCCGAATTG
>CAXNFK010000011.1:0-18829 GCA_964201775.1 Candidatus Nanopelagicaceae bacterium | reverse complement strand
AAGTTCCCCACTCCAACCAGCACGATTGAATGCTGATCTTGCATTTGGACTTGCATAAGTTATTTGTCCTGAAGCATCAAGTCGGATTAAACCGTCGCCAACTCTTGGTGCAGATTCTGAACGGTAAAAACTATTTTGAATCGGAAAGGTTCCTTCAGCAACCATTTGGTAAATTTTGTGAGCAATTTCGCGATAATTTAATTCTAAGCGAGATGGTGAGCGCATCAAATCTGCATTTCGATGTCTAGAAATAACTGCGATAACGCGACCATCATAGAAAACTGGAACGGTTTCTTCCTTGATTAAGATCTCACCAACTAGTTCTGCTTCAGAATCGCGATCGATTTCGCCGGTTGATAAAGAACTATCAATTCTGGGATTACTCCCCCAATTAATTACGTTGCCAATTACATCATGCGCAAAAACAGTCGCTGCAGTAGTAGGGCGAATATGTGCGATAGCTAAATGTCCATCTGGCCAGGATTTATAGTCCTTGCGCTTTGGAATCCAGAGAATTAAATCTGCAAAAGAAAGGTCTGAAAGTAATTGCCATTCTGCAAGGAGTTCCATTAATCGCGCACGATCATCATCGGTAAGTGCAGTTTGAGAGGCGATCATTTCATCAATTGAAAACAAGATTCTCGCCTCCTAAAATTGAATTAAATAAAGTTAAGCCGCTCCGTGGCAACGCTTATATTTACGACCAGAACCGCAAGGACATGGTGCGTTACGCGAAGTTCCACCAGACGCAACTACGCCACCAGCTTCATCGGCTGCTGAATATCGCAGTTCACTCTTTGGTTTAATCGCTGGGCTTAATCCTTTAGCTTCAACGCCACCAGATTCTTCTTCAACATTAACTTCAACATTGAATAGATATCCGACTAGTTCTTCTTTGATTGCATCCATCATCGCGGCGAATAAGTCGTAACCTTCTTTTTGGTACTCAACCAGAGGATCGCGTTGTGCCATTGCACGGAGCCCGATACCTTCTTGTAGGTAATCCATTTCATAGAGATGTTCACGCCATTTGCGATCTAGAACTGAAAGTAAAATCTTGCGCTCGAGTTCGCGGGTAACAACAGGGGTAAGTGTTTCTTCGCGATTTTCATATGCATTTTCGACATCACCAAGCACTCGATCCAGGATGAAACCTTGATCAAGCCCAGAACGGCCGCCTGCTTGAGAAACTAATTCGTCAATTGAAAATGAAATTGGATAGAGCGCTTTAAGTGCGGTGTGAAGAGTGTCGAGATCCCAATCTTCGCCATAACCCTCGCTCGTGGCTGATTCAACATATGCAGAAATTGTGTCAATAATAAAAGTTTTCACTTGATCTTGAATGTCTGCGCCCTCTAGAACTTCACGGCGTTCGCTATAAACAACTTGACGTTGGCGATTCATAACATCGTCATATTTCAATACATTCTTACGCATCTCAAAGTTCAGAGATTCAACTTGAGTCTGTGCTGATCTAATGGCATTTGAAACCATTTTGGATTCAATTGGAACATCATCCGCAATACCTGCTGCCCCAAGAAATCTTTCAACAATGCCCGAATTAAATCGGCGCATCAAATCATCTTGAAGTGAGAGATAGAAACGAGATTCGCCAGGATCGCCTTGGCGACCAGAACGACCGCGAAGCTGGTTATCGATACGTCTCGATTCATGGCGTTCAGTTCCAAGAACATAAAGCCCACCTAAACCAACAACTACTTCGTGCTCTTTAGTAACTGCCGCTTTCTGTTTTGCTAATTCATCTGGCCATGCTGCTTCGTATTCTTCCGCAGTCTCAACTGGGCTTAAGCCTCGGCGTTGTAATTCAAAGTCAGCCATAAATTCTGGATTACCACCGAGCATGATGTCGGTTCCACGACCGGCCATATTTGTCGCAACTGTAACTGCGCCAACAGTTCCAGCACGCGCAATGATTGCTGCTTCGCGTTCATGTTGCTTTGCATTTAGAACTTCGTGTGGAATTCCACGCTTTTTCAGTAATGAGGAAAGTTCTTCAGATTTTTCAACCGAAACAGTTCCAACAAGAACTGGTTGACCTTTTTTGTGATGCGCAGCGATATCTTCAGCAGAAGCGACAAACTTGGCAAGTTCTGTTTTGTAAATCAAATCTGCTTGATCCAGTCGTTGCATTGGGCGGTTTGTCGGAATCGGGGTAACGCCTAATTTATAAATCTGCATCAATTCAGATGCCTCAGTCATTGCTGTTCCGGTCATACCTGAAAGTTTTTTGTAGAGGCGGAAGTAATTTTGTAGCGTAATTGTTGCAAGCGTCTGGTTCTCGTCTTGAATTTCAAGGCGTTCTTTCGCTTCTAGAGCTTGATGCAAACCTTCGTTATAGCGACGGCCAGCAAGCATGCGGCCAGTGTGTTCATCAACAATTAATAGTTCGCCATTCATAACTACATAATCTTTATCGCGCTTGAAAAGCTCTTTTGCTCGGATACCGTTATTTAGGTAGCCAATCATTGGAGTATTTACTGATTCATAGAGATTTTCGATACCCAGTAGCTCTTCTACCTTCGTAACACCAAGTTCAAGAACCCCGACAGTGCGCTTCTTCTCATCAACTTCATAATGTAAATCGCGATCTAACTTTTGGGCAATTGTTGCAAATTCAACGTACCATTTTGTTGGCTTATCGGCCGGACCACTAATAATTAAAGGGGTTCGAGCTTCATCAATTAAAATTGAATCTGCTTCGTCAATAATTGCAAAATTGTGTTCGCGTTGCACGCAATCTTCGAGAGTCCATGCCATGTTATCTCGCAGATAATCGAAGCCAAATTCGTTATTCGTTCCATAAGTTATATCTGCGGCATATGCCTCACGACGTTCTGCTGGTGACATATTTGAAAGAATTACTCCGACTTTAAGACCAAGGAAGCGGTGGATTCGACCCATCCATTCACTATCTCGTTCAGCTAAATAATCGTTAACAGTAACAACGTGAACACCTTTGCCAGATAGCGCATTTAAATATGCAGGTAGCGTTGAAACTAAAGTCTTTCCTTCACCGGTGCGCATTTCTGCAACATTTCCTTGATGAAGAGCGGCGCCACCCATAATTTGAACATCGTAATGACGTTGACCGAGTGTTCGCTTAGCAGCCTCGCGAACGGTTGCAAATGCTTCGGGCAATAAATCATCAAGTGATTTTCCGGCTGTATGTAGCGCTTTAAGTTTTGTGGTTTGCGAACGAAGATCAGCATCACTTAGTGCAGAAATTTCTGGCTCGAAAGCTAGAACTTCTTTCGCCATTTTTTCGAGCTGGCGGATATGTCTACCTTCTCCAGCACGTAAAAGTTTGTCTAATAGCGGTGACACATATCCTCTTTCATAATCTTCATGATCTTCATGATATTTGATTCGCCTGTTACGGACATGGGGTTATCTTAATGTGTAAATCCATCAGTTGCACACGAAGCCAATACCCCATCGACCCTCGCACCAAGGCGCAATAACGCCGAATTTGCCGCCTGAACCGTGGCTCCTGTGGAAACCAAGAAATTGGATAAAGAAGTTTTGTGTTCTTAATTTATTTGTGCAGTTATCGGCTTACTCTCAATAGATCCACCAGCAAATTTAGGAATTGTTAAGACAAAGTGTGCACCTTTACCGCGTTCGCCCCAAGCCTCTATTTCGCCCTGATGCAATTTTGCATCTTCTAGCGCAATAGATAATCCAAGGCCTGTGCCACCGGTTGTTCGCGCCCGGGAACTATCGGCACGCCAGAAACGTTCAAAGAGTAATTTTTTATCTGAATAGTTAAATCCGTGCCCATAATCACGAACACCGATCGAAACTTCATTTTCGGTCTCGGATATTTGAACATCTACATCTTTTCCTTCACGATGATCTATCGCATTAGAAATAAGATTGCGGATAATTCGCTGAATTCTGCGCGGATCAACATCAACAATCACTGGTGAATTGGGTGCATTTAAATGAATGATGCGATCCTGGCTTGGATGTACATAATCAATTGTTTCTTTAACCAAAGCAACTATGTCAATCGCTTCAATTTCAAGAATTGCCGCTTGGGCATCGAATCGGCTCACTTCAAGTAGGTCGGTAAGTAAAGATTCAAACCGTTCTATCTGAGAGATTAATAACTCAGCGCTTCGAGCAACAGTTGGTTCAAAATTCTCTCTTGCAGCAAAAATAACTTGGGATGCCATTCGAATCGTTGTCAACGGAGTTCGAAGTTCATGTGAAACATCAGAGACAAATCGCTGCTGTAGTTTAGATAAATTTTCCAACCTTGAAATTTGTTGCTGTAAGGAGACCGCCATTTCATTAAATGAATAGCCCAAACTAGCTATTTCATCTTCACCGTGAATATCCATGCGAAGATCTAGATTTCCCTTTGTTAATTCTTCTGCAACTCTGGCAGCATCCTGAATTGGCGCAATTAAGCGACGCATAACAAAGAAAGTGGTAAGTCCAATTAGAAGGATTAGCGCTATTCCTGTAATCCAAAGGTAATTTAGAATTAGCGCCATAGTTCTTTCTTGCTGGGCCAGACTAAACAACACATAAAATTCATACTTGCCGACGCCAGAAATTTTTAAATCATTACCAACAACAAATGCAGATTCAATCTTTCCGTCCAAGTATATTAAATTTGTCCGCTCCCACTTTGTTGCAGTGTCTTTACGGGTCTCTTCCCGAAACTTTTTAGAAATTGATTTGGGGTCCAAGCTGTTTGAAGTACCATCAAATCTAAATGCTTTATTTATATTTTCGAAAGCGAAGACGGCAATCTCTTTTGCAGCACTTTCGTAAGTCTTTGGTGGCAGCGCAAGAATGTCAGAAAATACGAAAGTTAGCGCTGCTTTATCTCGATACCTTGAATAATTCAATTGGATTTGGGTATTGCGTGCAGTTGATTGTGCATCCAGGATTGATAATTTAAGTTTTTCATCAAAAATTCCCGCAGATACTCGGCTATAAAGAGCAGACCCTAAAAGTGCGATTAAAATAATAGATAATGCAACTATCGTTCCGGTAACACGATAAACGAGTGAAGATCGCCAAATTCTAAATGGTGATTTCATTGGGAACTTCCAGGAACACCAGCCTTGTATCCAACTCCTCGCACAGTAAGAATAACTTTTGGGTCCTCAGGATTGACTTCGATTTTTGATCTCAATCTTTGGATGTGCACATTAACTAATCTGGTATCTGTTGCTGGGCGATAACCCCAAACTTCACTTAGAAGCGCTTCGCGCGTGAATACGCGACCCGGCTCTTTTGCTAGTGCCACAAGTAAATCGAACTCCAGGCGAGTCAGCGCAATAACTTGGCCATCTCTAATAATTGAATGTTCAATCTGATCAATTTTCAAGTTGCCAATAGCAAGTTCAGAATTCACTTCTGTAATGCTTCGGCGCAAACGAACCTTCATGCGTGCAACAAGTTCTGCTGGGTCAAAGGGTTTAACCATGTAATCATCTGCGCCGGCTTCAAGCCCGGCAACAACATCTTGTTTGTCGCCCTTTGCGGACAACATAACTATTGGAACCATCGAATTTTCTCGAATTAATTTACATACTTCAACGCCGTTTAATCCTGGAAGCATTACATCTAATAAAACTAAATCTGGATTTTGCGCGGCAAAGAGTGGCATTACCTCGTCGCCGCGGCTTACTAAATCAACTTCATAACCGGCACCGGTCAA
Source organism: Candidatus Nanopelagicaceae bacterium (assembly GCA_964201775.1). GTDB lineage: Bacteria > Actinomycetota > Actinomycetes > Nanopelagicales > Nanopelagicaceae > AAA044-D11. Next base: position 13,128 of record CAXNFK010000011.1, on the reverse strand, counting down.
GACGATGCCAAGCATCTCTGCTAGATCTTGATCGTCATCGACGACCATGATCAATGTCATTAGCTACCGTGCTCCCAAGAGTTGAGGTATAGCTCTTGGGCTGGAGTTAAGGTATCGATTGTCGATCCCATGCTTTCCAACTTCAAGCGAGCAACTTCTTTATCAATCTCAATTGGAACATTATGTAATCCTGCACCTAAACCGGCTGCAGCCTTTAACAAATATTCTGCAGTTAGTGCTTGGTCAGAGAATGACATATCCATTACAGATGCTGGGTGACCTTCTGCGGCACCTAGATTTACTAAGCGACCTTCAGCAAGAAGGAGAATGCGACGGCCATCGGCCATTACATACTCATCTGTTTGGTGGCGCATCTTTGCATTCTTGCTCTTTGCGTTTTGTTCTAGCCAAGCAACGTCAATTTCAATATCGAAGTGACCGGCATTTGAAAGTATTGCGCCATCTTTCATAACCTTGAAGTGCTCTTCACGGAGAACATCGCGGTTACCTGTAACGGTTACGTAGATATCGCCATACTTTGCCGCTTCGGTCATTGGCATCACGCGGTAGCCCTGCATAAGTGCATCTAGTGCCTTAGTTGGATCAATTTCAGTAATGATTACATCGGCGCCCATTCCTTTAGCGCGTTCTGCAACACCTTTACCGCAGTAGCCAAAACCAGCAACAACGAATGTCTTTCCAGCAACAAGTGAATTTGTTGAGCGGAAAATAGCATCGAGTGTTGATTGACCAGTTCCAAAACGATTATCGAACATGTGCTTTGTGTCGGTGTCATTAACAGCGATCATTGGGAATTTAAGTGCGCCATCTTTAGTCATCTGGCTCAGACGAATTACGCCTGTTGTTGTCTCTTCGCAACCACCAATAATTCCGTCAATCAATTCTTTACGTGTTGTGTGAAGAGTATTTACCAAGTCACAACCATCATCGAAAACCAAGTGCGGCTTAATATCTAGTGATGCATTTATATGTGAGTAATAACCGTCACGATCAACTGCGTTACGTGCATAAACGCTGATGCCATATTCATGAACTAGCGCTGCAGCTGTGTCATCTTGGGTAGAAAGTGGATTTGATGCACAAAGGGCAAGTTCTGCGCCGCCAGCTTTTAACGCTCTCATTAAATTCGCGGTCTCAGTTGTTACGTGCATACATGCAGAAATGCGGATTCCCTTAAATGGTTGTTCCTTTTCGAAACGTTCCCGAATTTGTGCCAATACCGGCATATTGCGTTCTGCCCATTCAATTTTCTTCTTACCTTCTGCTGCTAGAGCAGGGTTTGCAATGTCATGTTTTACTGCGGTTTGAACGTTCACGAATAACTCCTATTTATGTGTAGGAGCGTAGGTTATCGCTTAGCCCTGATGATTGCGAGCAGAGCATCGCGTGCCTTGATCATTTGGGCCTCAGTTTCGCCCTCCACATTTAATCGAAGCAAAGGCTCGGTATTAGAGGCACGAACGTTAAACCAATACTTCGGACCAGTCAGGGTTATGCCATCTAATTCATCTACTTCAAAACCTTCATACTCCAAAAGGATGGCTTTTATGGCTGCAGGAACATCTGGAACTTGCGAATTAATTTCACCACTTGAAACGTAGCGATTAAATGGTTTAAGTAAATTAGATAATGAACTCTTTCCGGCAGCCAATTGCGTTAATGCAAAGAGCGCAGCAAGCATTCCGGAATCTGCCCGCCAAAAATCTGCAAAGTAGAAATGTCCCGAATGTTCGCCACCAAAAACCGCGCCAGAATCTGCCATCATCTTCTTTATAAATGAATGTCCAACTCTTGAACGAAGTGGAGTTCCACCGTTCTCAGTGATTATTTCTGGAACTGCTTTTGAAGAAATCAAGTTATAAATAATTGTTGAACCAGGTTTGCGCTTAAGTTCACGGACTGCAATTAATCCGGTTAGCGCTGATGGATTAACCAGAGCGCCTTTCTCGTCAATTAAGAAACAGCGATCGGCATCGCCATCGAATGCGAGTCCGATATCGGCTTTCTCTTTCAAGACCCGTTTCTGGAGATCTGCTAAATTCTTTGGATCAATTGGATTGGCTTCGTGATTTGGAAAATTTCCATCTAATTCAAAATACATCGGGATAACTTCAACATTTAAACGCGACATAACTGCAGGCGCAGTATGGCCAGCCATTCCATTGCCAGCATCAATGACAACTTTTAACCTGCGTTGTGTTGATTTTGGATCTTCAATTTCAGGAAAGAGGGCGATTAGGAAATCTACGTACTCATCTAATAAATCGCGTTTACTTTCAACCCCCACTGGCCTATTAGTAATTGGCATTCCTTCAATAATAAATTGTTTGATTCTGCGCAATCCAGAATCTTCGCCGACTGGAACCGCACCGCTTTTGCATAGCTTCACACCGTTATATGCAGCAGGATTATGACTTGCGGTAAACATGGCTCCGGGCATATTTAATTTACCGGCTGCGAAATACAACATATCTGTTGATGCCAAACCAATTCTGATGACATCCATTCCTTGTGAAGTGGCACCATCAGAGAAAGCATCTGCAAGTTTGGGCGATGACGGACGCATATCTTCACCAATAATTATTGTTGAGGGTTCACGTTCCTCTTGTAGAAATCGGGCAAAAGCCCCGCCAAGTAAAAAAGCAAAATCAGGAGTTACTTGCGAATCGACAAGGCCGCGTTCGTCGTAAGCCTTGATTATTGAATCCAAGAATTCGCTGGTGAACATGGCGATACCTTACTTAATAATTAATTGGGATTAATTAGGAATAGCTCGGAGATGGCCCCTTCGGCCTAACTCAAGCGGAGGAATCTCAATCCCAGTTAAATCTTGGGTGCTTGCACTCTCTCTGGAACCAGCTTCGCGTATCGCATCAGCAATCGCCATCAAATCATCGTTAGAAGGTCCGGCAGGTGCGGCTTCTGGTTCATGTTTAATTACGGTCCAGCCAACAGGCGCACTCATCCGCAAACTATGTTGATCGCATAGATCGTATGCATGTGGTTCAGAAAAAGTTGCAAGTGGTCCAAGCACAGCAGTTGAATCTGCATAAATGTAAGTCAATGTTTGCGTCGCTAAGTGCCGACAACCAACGCGAGAGCAGAGGCGAGCTGCACGAGGTAGTGGGCGATTCATACCTAAGAGGTTATCGCGTTAAGCGAGTAAAACTTGGGATTTACTAGTGCGCAATAATGCGCGCGTCAGAAATCGGTATTGCAGAACTTTCTAACTGCGCTCCTGCTACGAGTGGAAGCGAACTTAAACCGGTGTTCTCTTTAAAGATTATTCCGCCATAAATTTGGTCCTTAGAAGTGCTAAATCTTGCTGTCAACACCCCGCTCGCTGGCGACCATGTTGCAATGTCATTCTCTTTACTGCCCCGAATAGTCTTGCGATATTCCTTTCGATTCTTGGCTGTCCAGACCACGCTAACTTCAATATCTTTCCCTTGGAAAACAACTTGTGGCTGCAGGCCGCCAAAATTCAAAGACATATTCTCTAATTGGTGGCCTGATGTAGACCAAGTGAATTCGGTAGTTCCGGCAAATGTGCCCGTACTTTTCACGGCCGCGACAATTGGCCGATCTGAAGTTAGGACTAAGGAAAAATTCTTAGATTCTAATACCGGCTTAAATTTTATATCTTTTACTTTTCCACCTTCGATATTGATGTCATCTAGTTCAATCGGAGAAAAGGTGCCATCGCTTGAAATCAACTTAGCCCGAACATTTGCTTTCACGGTTCCGGGTGCCAAAATTCGAAGTAACTGTTCAGTGACTTTACCGCTCAAAATGACATTGTTAATTGCGGGAATTACTACTCGATTTTCTGGGCCCGCACCTTGTGAAACAAAATCAGAACCGAAATTTCGAAGGCCAAGCTGGCGCTGATCATGCATAAACATAGTTACGCGGCCAGATCTAGTAATTGAATGAATTACTACAGAATTTTCTCCCGGCGCCAATGTATCTAGGTAGATACGCTTACTTGAATTCTTTGAGATCCGCACTGAAGACACAGGTGAAACACCTTTGACCGTATGAACATAAAGATCAACTATCGAAGTACTCAGACCGCTATTGATAATTTGAATCGATGAATTACTACTTACTGAACCTGAACCTCCAACAAACCATTGTTCGCCACTACTTATTGAACATATTGCAGCCGCAAGAGAATTAGATTTGGTTCGAGTTACATTTATCGAAGTCTGACTATTTCCATCTACTAATAGCGGTTTTGAAGATAGATAGAAGGTTGTTCTTGCTTTCTTCAACACATTTTTCGTACTTGGAATTTCTCTAACTAGAGTATTACTAGATGGCAAAACTGATGTGGAAGATGCATTTCCTAGGTTTCCAGGGCAGACCGTTGCTGGATAGGACTTAACTGTTGATATCTCCGATTTACTTGGGTCAAAAAGAATGACACCAGCAATGGTTACTGCAAATACCATTAACGCTGCAATGATTTTATAATCCTTAATCATGAGAGCTCCTCCAACGGAACTTCCCGACGTCTACGACCAGCCGGCAATGAGAGGACTAGAACCGTCAACAATGAAATCAATTGGAGTGAGAGAAATGCTCGATGTCTTATGCCATCGTGAAGCAAGGTCAATGTGCCTACTTCGGCCACTTCAAAATATGGCAAACCAATTGGGGACCTAAGTAGCTCTACTTCTTTACTATTTACGATTAATTTCCAACCAGTATCAAATTTTTCAGCAAGCATTACTGTTCCAGGTGACTTTAATTCATCTGCGCCACCAACTTGCGTCGAATTTAATCCAGTAATTGCCTTGGTTGCATCCATCGTGGAAAGTCGTGAATAGCTTCCAACAACTTGCCAAATAACTCCTGATTTAGTTGATGAACTGCGGGTAAATCCACCTATGCCATCAATGGTTCTGGCAATTGCCTCATCGACTGGGTTTCTTAAATATAAATATTGAATTCCGTATGAACCAATTAACTTGCTTGATGAAATACCGACACCACTAATTAATTCAGTTATTGCTTTCTGCAATTCGTTTGGAGTTGTGATAGCGACATCTGGGTCGCCTATTTCTAAGTCTGATCCTCTAGTAATAAAGTAATTAAGTTGCTCATTTACTCGCCCGATTACCAGAGTTTTTGGTCGGCTTGGTGTGTCACTAAGTGAGGAGATAAATGCAGGAACAATCTCGGACTTTCCGCCTGTAACAAGTGAATTCGCGCCAGAAGAAATAGCCCATCCTCCGGTGGCCAGAGCTGAAAGTATTGAAACTAAAACTGTGGATACCGATACAAAATGTCCGATTCCAAGTTTTGATAACCGTAAGTTCGGAATCAAATCTGAAGCTATTCTAAGGGCTGGGCTCAGAATTAATATTTCAATAAAGATAATTAGTGATCCGGTCCAAACCCGGCCACTGCTGCCATGACCAATAATATGAATTTGTGAAAGGAGCGACGCTAAAGCCAATAGCCCAATGGCTGCAGTGGTTTCAAAGGTAAATCTCTTTGAAAAAATAAGTGCAATTAGAAAAATAACAAATGGCGTCAAAATCCAAATTGGTATTCCAGATGTACCACCGGGGTTTAAAAGAAGAATATTTAATAGTGAACCACCAGATAGTGGAAGACCTGGGTCTAAAAGAATTTGAGTAGGGTGCAGAATTACCGATGCTGACCATGGCGCATTTAACAGCGCTGGAATAAGCATCAACGCAAAGTTTCTTGTAATTAGATTTAAATCATCACGCATAAAGAATTTAACTAAGCCAACACTTTTAATCTCACTTCTTCGATCAAAAATAGATTTTGAAAAGAGGAATATAAAGATTGCAGTCCAGAGCGCTAAAAAGATGGCTGAAAAGGCGGCGAGTAGCGCGGCCAATAAGGTGAGTGAATAAATTTTGCGCCAACCGATAGTTTCAAACTTCAGCGTTCTAGGGAACAAACTCAGGAAGATCGGTGCGATAAGGGCTACGGCCAGCGTTCCTAGCCGACCTTGGTTGATGCTGTTCCAAATAACTGGGGAAAATGAATAAAGCAGGCCACCAATTACTGAGAACTGAATTGATAATCCAAAGCGTTTTGCACTTCTATACATAACAAAGAAAGCAAGAGTTGGCATCAAAAGGAAAAACGCGGATAGGAAGAGCCAGACCTTTCCAAAAGTTATTGCTGATGCAATTGCCAGAATTACTAGCCACGGAGGTGAGGAAGCAGCAGATCCCATTCCAACTAGATGCCAGGATTCAATATATTTTGAGAATAAATCCATTGCGCCACTTGGAGATATTGGCAGCGCGCCACCGCTTATCCCGCCAAATCTATTTCTGGATGCAATAAGTGAAATTAGGAATGTGGCTGCCAATCCGAATAACAGTGGGCGATTGCGAAGTGTCTGCCAATTAGATTTACGCGGTTTAGAAATAGCATCTTGGTCATCAAAATTTTCATCAATAATTCCAATATCTGCGTATGACATTGGCTCATCACGATTTTCGGCTTCGGAAAGATCGGACTTAAAAAATTTCCTTAGCGCGTAGTTTGCTTTTTCGGTAGCTAAGCGAATCTGGCTTCCAGGTGGTGGAATAAATTGGCGGACAATTCTTGGTGAGAGCAATCTTTTTGCTTTGCGTAACTTTCGTGCTTTCAATAAATCTTGGGGTTTAATAATCAAAAGTCCAACTGCAGCAATTTCATCAGCCGCATATCCCGGAAGCTTTGCAATCAAATATCCAACTGCTCGGATTGCTGCGCTTCCAACAATTTGAATCGCAATCCAGGGCAACAACCACCATGAAGCATTTGCCAGCAAAACGTATGCCGCATTCTTACGATCTAGAAGACGTGGCCGATGCAAAAAAGCTTCTTCAACATCAACGGTTCTACGTTCTGATGCTGCTGCTTCTACGTGATAGACAATTGCTTGAGGCACTGTAAGAACCGAGAAGCCAGCAACTCTTGCACGCCAACCTAAATCAACATCATCTCTAAATAACGCAAGGTTTGGATCAAATCCACCTAGGTCCTCGAATACGTTTCGGCGAGCCAACATCGCCGCAGTGCTTACCGATAAAACTTCAGTTGGTTGGTCGTGTTGTCCTTGATCATGCTCTCGGGGATCTAAACCTGTCCAACGTGCACCATTGACCGCAATACTTATTCCAACTTCTAGTAAATGTCTACGGTCATACCAACCAAGTAACTTGGGGCCAACGAATGCAACTTGTGGTTTCTCTGCTATCCCTTCAATTAAAAGCTGTAACGCTGATCGACTTGGTGCGCAATCATCGTGAAGAATCCAAATTAATTCTTCTTGATCACCTGATGTTAATTTCTTAGCAGAACCAAGTGCGAGCGCAATTGCATCACCAAATCCAGCATCGCGATCAGTTTCAATAACGGTTAACCCAGCACTTGCCAGCATTTTTGGAGAATTATCAATCGAGCCAGTGTCTACTGCAATGATTCGATCGATTCGTCGAGTTTGCGCAGAAAGTGCCGCAATAGATTCTGGCAGCCAAGTTTGACCGTCATGTGAAACTAAGATTGCAGTGATGAAAAAATTGTCAGCCACAGGTTAATCCTTGACTAATATTCTTGAAAAAGCGATGGACTTTTAAATTAAGCAGAGCGGCGCTTTAGGCGACGGCGCTCACGTTCGGAGAGGCCTCCCCAAATACCGAAACGCTCATCATGTGCGAGTGCATATTCCAAACACTCACCACGTACATCGCAAGATAAGCAGACGCGCTTAGCTTCACGAGTTGAACCACCCTTTTCAGGGAAGAATGCTTCTGGATCGGTTTGAGCGCATAGTGCACGCTCTTGCCAGGAAAGTTCGATGCCGTCGCTGTTGATTACGCCTTGGATCTCAATTGCTTGAGGCTTTATAGAGGGGCGTGGATCGCTCATACGGGTACTCCTTTAGATTCTTGGCCGCCCAGATCTATTAGGACCAGGCGGGGTTACTAAGAGAATTACACGCGTGTAACTCGATTAAGTCAAGTTATATTGGACATTATTTACACACAAATTCCATAAATTTCAAAGAATTCACGCTTATTTCTTCAGTTTCGGCTAAAACCCAAAATAGTTATCGATTGCAATTACATGTGCCGGCACTTCAAATCCATCAGCAACGAAGCAATTCTTGAGCCTGGCCCCAGCCCCTACGACGGCGCTATCCCCGATTACAGAGCCCTCTACTTGGGCCAAATTTTCAATTTTTGAGCGCCGACCAATTACAGATCCACCAGAAACTTTTGCATCAGATGCAATCGTAGATTCAGGCAAAGATAAAAACTCTTTATTCATTTCAGAAACTAAATCACGAGAAGCTTTGAGCAGCGCATCGGGTGTTCCAATATCTAGCCAATAAGACCTATCAATAAATCCGAATACCTTTGCACCAGCAGCAAGTAATTGTGGAAACGTCTCTCGTTCAACGCTAACAACTTTACCAAAAGGGATTGCCGCAATAACTTCGCGGTTGAAAACATAACAACCAGCATTAATGATATTTGTTGGTGGGTTCTCCATCTTCTCGTTGAAAGCAAGAACTCGGGCTGATTGATCTAATTCAACTGCGCCATATGCACGGGCATCTTCCACTTCGGTTAAATACAGCGTTACATCTGCGCCCTTAGATTCATGAAATTTAAACTGACTATCAAGATCATGTTTACTCAACACATCCCCGTTAAAAATCGCAACCGGGCCGCTACCTTCTAGCATCGCAGCAGCGTTGCTTATTGCGCCGCCAGTTCCCAGCGCTACTTCTTCAACCGCATACTTAATTGAAATTCCAAAGTTCTTGCCATCACCAAAATAAGGCTCAAAAAGTTCTGCTTTAAATGATGTCGCTAAAACTATTTCGGTGATTCCAGCGCTTCGTGCTTTATTAATTTGGTGCTCAGTAAATGGAACGCCAGCAACCTGCAACATTGGTTTAGGAGTGTTATTTGTTAGTGGCGCCAGCCTGGTGCCACGGCCACCCACCAAGAGAATTGCACTTCTACCAGCCATATTTACTGCGCAAATTTTTCGAATTTAAGGCCAATCTGATTGGCAATTTCAGTAATTGTTCCCATGATTGAAAGAGTTTCATCAAGTGGCAACATTGGAGATTCTTTCTCGCCGGCTCGGAAGCAGCGCGCGAATTCAATCGCTTCTTCACGTAAGCCATGGCCAACATATCTCTTATCTGATCCTGCTATGACTTCATCTTTGTAATTAATTACACGCCAGGTTGTTGGATTATAGAAAGTGCGATCTATTTCAATTCTGGCATCACTTCCAACAATTAGTGCCCGGTTTGGTGTGGCAGCTAAATTTGTTGTATTCAACAGCGCTTGTGCGCCACTTGGGTATTCCAAAATTATTGAAGTTTGGCCATCTACACCGGTAAATGCCTTTGTGCTTCGAGCCGTAATTCGAGAAGGAGTTCCAAGAACCATTGAAGCAAACGAAACTGGATAGATTCCTAAATCAAATAGGGCGCCGCCGCCAAATTCAGGATCAAAGAGACGGAACTTTGGATCTTTAACAAACCATTGTCCGTGATCAGCGCGCACTGAAATAATTTCACCAAGAATTCCAGACTTGATGATTTCGCGAATTTGAATCATATGTGGCAAATAGCGCGCCCACATCGCTTCCATCAATAGTAAATTCTTTGATCTTGCAGTATCAATCATAGTTTTTGTTTCGTCATAACTCATTGCAAATGGCTTCTCGCAGAGCACTGGCTTACCAGCATTTAGCGCCAGCAAAGTATCGCGCATATGCATTGGGTGATGAGTTGCAACATAAACTCCGTCAACATCTGGATCATTAACTAATTTTTGGTATGAATCGTGGCGATGACCAATTACGAATTTATCGGCAAAGGCATCGGCTTTAATTTGAGTTCTAGATCCAACTGCAACTACTCGGTGGTCTTCTAGCCGCAATACATCGCGAGTAAATTGTTCCGCTATTCCACCGGCTCCAAGAATTCCCCAACGAAATGGTGTTACAGACATTTGACTCCCCCGTTACTAGTTAAGTCTAGTTGAAGCTAGTTAAATCTTGATTGAGTCTAATAGGAGTTCTTCGGAGTTAAAAGCAAATTAAAAGCAAATTAGAAGCAAAAAAGAGCCCCGCAAAGAAGCAGGGCTCTTTTCTATTACTTACGAATGAGGCTATTCAGCTTTTCCTGCAGCCTTATTTAGTGACCGTAGAACTTGGTAGCCAATTACTGCAACCAAAGTTCCGTTGATGATTCCACCGAAGGAATAATCTCCGCGCTTCCAAGTCATATCTGCGATACCGATAATCAGCGTTGTCGCAGCGATAAACAAGTTAGTTGAATTTCCGAAGTCAACCTTGTTTTCGATCCAAATCTTTGCACCGAGAACACCGATCATTCCGTAAAGAGCAACTCCAACGCCGCCAAGAACTCCGGCTGGTGTTGCACTAAGGATTGCACCGAACTTAGGTGAGAGGGATAGCAAGATTGCACCAACGCCAGCAACCCAATAAGCGGCTGTTGAGTAGATACGAGTAGCAGCCATTACGCCGATGTTTTCTGCGTAAGTAGTTGTTCCGGAACCGCCGCCAGCGCCAGCAAGTGTTGTTGCAACACCGTCAGCAAATAGTGCATTTCCCATCTGCTTATCAAGATCTTTTCCAGTCATCGCGGCAACTGCTTTAACGTGTCCAACGTTTTCAGCAATCAAAACAAGAACAACAGGAATGAATAGCAAGATTGCATTTGTCTCGAATGTTGGTGTTGTGAATGTTGGCATTGCAACCCACTTTGCAGCCTTTACGCCATCAAAGTTGATATCGCCAATGAATGCTGCGTAGGCATAACCAACAACAATTCCAGCAAAGATGCTGATGCGACCAAGGAAGCCCTTAGCAACTGCGCCGATTAGTGCAATTGCGGCAAGAGTAATGATTGCAGTTATAGGTGCTTGCTTAAAGTTATTGTTTGCAGCACCAGCAAGGTTTAATCCGATGATTAATACGATCGAACCTGTAACAATCGGAGGCAAGAGCCAGTTAATCCAACCAATTCCAACTGCGTTAACAACTAAACCGACAACGGCAAGGATCACACCGGTTGCGACAACGCCACCAAGTGCTACTGCCATTCCACCATTGGACATTGCTGCTGCAATAGGTGCAAGGAATGCAAAAGATGAGCCTAAATAGCTAGGCACTTTATTCTTGGTTAGGGCAAGGAAAATTAACGTTCCAACGCCGGAGAAAAATAGAGTTGTGCTTGGTGGAAAGCCAGTAATGATTGGTACTAAGAAAGTTGCACCAAACATTGCTGCGATGTGTTGAACTCCAACACCGATTGTTAGCGGCCAAGCAAGACGTTCGCCAGGCTTTACTACATCGCCATCTTTAACTGTTTTACCATTTCCATGAAGCTTCCAAGATAAAAGTGACATTCACTTTCCTTCCCTTGCGTTTGGATACTGCGTTTGGATACTGCGTTTGAAATAGACATAGAGAGTTCTATATCTATCTACGAACAGGGAAGGTTGTGAAAAAGGGTAAGTCGTTACGCGGTAGTAGCGATGTAACTACACGCGAGTTTCAGGGGTATTTTGGGGTGAGCTAAGCGTAAAGCCGCAGGATTTAATTAGATTCTGGTTGTTAAAGTGTGAAAGAAGGGTAATCGTCAGTTACCAAGATACCTGCGTATCCATAAATTCGATTCCAAAATTCAATAGTGCCTAATACAAAGTTGGCAATGCTCTCTGGATAGTTTCCAGTTGCACTTGTAATGATCCAAGCGAAAAAGGTAAGAACAAAAGCAATTACAACATAGACAATTCCGACAATATAAAGCGGGATTGCAAAGAGCCACTTAACTAATGGCAATACGCGAGAAAGCTTTGCGCCGCCATCGATCTCTGGAAGTTCAACTTTAATATTTGGATTTGCCTCAATTGAAGGATATTCGTCTGTTAATAGAAGTGCATATGCCGAAATTCGAGCATTTAACTCCAACATTGATTTATTAAAACTTAGAACATAACTTGGATAAACACCACGAACCAATAATGCAAGTAACGCAGGGGCAAAAAGTAAACCACCAAAGGATGCGCCGACTTCGAATGATTGGGTAAATGAAGCGATATAGACAACTGCTGGGAAAACTAATAGGCCACGAAAGAATACGGTTTTACGATCGCGATTTGTAAGTTGAATTTCAATTGATGTTTCGACTTGGTTTGATGCGCCTTCGTATGAAACATTTGAACTACTCATTTTTTCCTCTATTTTTTCTTGTTGTCTATCTCTTTGATCAACTTAAATTGGCCATCGCCAAGTTGACCTTGGTTTGCATACATTTCTAACTTTGCTCTTGTGTCTTCAATGTCCAGATTTCTCATTGTTAATTGGCCAATACGATCCGATGGGCCAAAAGCCGCATCTTCGGTGCGCTCCATGGATAACTTATCTGGGTGATAGCTAAATCCAGGGCCAGTTGAATTAATTATTGAAAAATCATCGCCGCGACGCAAACGAATAGTTACTTCACCTGTTACAGCAGAAGCCACCCAACGCATAAGGGATTCACGCAACATCAACGATTGTGGGTCTAGCCAGCGGCCTTCATATAGCAAGCGGCCTAAGCGACGACCTTCGGCGTGATAATTCGCAATTGTGTCTTCATTGTGAATCGCACTTATCAAACGTTCGTAAGCAATATGTAGAAGCGCCATTCCTGGGGCTTCATAAATACCACGACTCTTTGCTTCAATAATTCTATTTTCAATTTGATCCGACATTCCAAGGCCATGACGGCCACCGATTTCATTTGCCTTTTGCATAAGTGCAACGGCGCCAAGTTTTTCGCCGTTAATTGCAACTGGACGACCTTGAGAAAATTCTATTTTGACATCTTCGGTTGCAACTTTTACGGATTCTTTCCAGAACGCAACGCCCATAATTGGATCCACTATTTCAAGTGAAGTATCCAAATTCTCAAGAGTTTTCGCTTCATGCGTGGCACCTAAAATATTTGCATCAGTCGAGTAGGCCTTTTCAACGCTATCGCGGTAAGGCAGTTTGCGAGTTGCAAGCCATTCAGACATTTCTTTG
>CAXNFK010000010.1:0-19051 GCA_964201775.1 Candidatus Nanopelagicaceae bacterium | reverse complement strand
CCAAGATCATAGAAATTCCGACAATAATTGCAATCTTTGCCAACTCTGCAGGTTGAATCTGGAATCCGCCAGGAAAAGAAATCCATGCTTTTGCGCCATTGATTTCACTACCTAAACCAGGAATCATAACAATTATTAAACCAATAACTGCGAGTCCCCAAACAATTGGGGTGTATGCCCGAAGCAATCGGTAGTCAATAAGAGTTGTGCCATACGCAAGCAGGCCACCAAGTAAGATATTTACAACGTGGCGCTTTAAATAATATTCAGGATCCAAGCCTTGGGATGCAAACCAATTCCGTGTTGCCGCATAAACCAATAGCGTTCCAATAATTAATAGCGAAGCAACCGAAAAAGTTAAGACGCGATCAAATTGACTGAAATTTTCTCGGAATCGATCCCGGTTTTTACGGTTTGAATAAATGCTCATGGTTTGACCAATTTAGCGTTCTTTGGATCCACTTTTGGTAATTTAGTTGGAACGCCATTAGGAAAAATTTCCTTTGCGGGATCAACCTTTCCACCACTAACGCCATACAGGGCGGCATAAATATCGCGCGCACCAACAGCGGAAATTGATGAACCAAAACCACCCTGGCTCACAACCATAACTACTGCATATTTCGGATTTTCTGCTGGTGCAAATGAAGCGAACCAAGCGGTATCTGCCTTTGCGGAGCCATCTTTGTTTCTGCCTTTATCTTCAGCAGTTCCAGTCTTGCCTGATACCGCGACTGGAAAACCAGAGAAAGCGCCAGCGGCAGTTCCTTCAGTCGTAACAGCGCGAAGTGCTTCGTGCAAAAATTTAGTGGCTTTTTTTGACAGAGTCTGAGTTGCTATTACTTCAGGCTGAAATTCTTTTACTACCTGGCCGTTCGACTTAATTATTGCGCGCGCAACTTGCGGTTTATACATGGTGCCGCCATTTGCAATTGCTGCATAGACCTGTGCCATTTGTATTGGTGTCATCAAAGTATCGCCCTGCCCAATTGAGAAGTTGACCGCATCTCCAGCACGGAGAATATTTCCATCTAAGCAATTCTCGCGGGCTACTTCAATCAAAAATGGAGTTAGATCTGATTTCTTCGCACGAGTTTTAAAGTTACAATAAAAATCTTTATTCTCTTTATAAACGGCTTCTTTCCATGCCCGATCAGGAAGTCGACCTGATGCCTCGCTTGGAAGATCTATGCCCGTGGTTTTTCCTAAGCCAAAACCGCGTGCTGCCGTGAAGAAATAATCATGTAGCCCTGATTTTGGAAATAATCCACCATCTCGAACCCATTCGTCATATGCAATTTGATACCAAATTGTGTCGCAAGAAACAGCGATTGCACGCTTCATATTAATAGTTCCTTGGGATTTAGTTTCGAAGTTTGCGAACTCGCGATTACCAATCAGAACCTTAGCTGGGCATTTGTAACTACTGTTCATGTTGTAACCCGCATTGATTGCGGCGACCGCCGAAATAGATTTAAAAGTAGATGCTGGCGCATACATTCCTTGAAGTGGTCTGTTGAGTGCCGGAACACCAGAACTTTCACTAAATAAGTTGGTTGCCTGTTTCTGCGTTAAACCGACTTGCCAGATGTTTGGATCATAAGTTGGGTATGAAGCTAGAGCCAAAATCTTTCCGCTATTAACTTCCATAACTATTGCGGCGCCACCGTCTGCACGCCCACCTAGAGACTTCGCTCTTAATACTGAGGACTGCAGTGCTTTTTCTGTTGCAGCCTGCAAGCGAGCATCTAAATTAGTTACGAGATTGAATCCAGAAATTGGCTGAGTGCTAACCGCCTGCTTGGTAACAGATTCTTTACGATCAACGATTACAGTTTTTATGCCAGCCTTGCCACGTAAATACTGATCATATTGCAGCTCTAAACCATCTTTACCAATAGTTTCTTCGCGGTAGTAATTCTTTGAGGTATCTGCCAAGTCACTTTCATTTACCGATGATACGTATCCAAGAACGTGTACTCCGTTCTCACCAGCCATCGATGGATAACTGCGAACCGGAACTGATTGCGCATTAATCCCTGGGAACAATTCAGAGTTCTCTAAAACCTTTAGCGCTTCCTCTTTTGTTGCAGTCCTAGTAATTGGAATTGGTTGAAACCTAGTCCCCTTCCAACAACCCGCGTTCTGTCCTGCTGGAAGTTCGCCACATAGTCTGGTTGTTCTATAAACATTTGCCGCAGTTTTTCCTACTAATTTTGCAACGCGAGCGATTACTACAACACCTTTATCGGGTAATTTATCTATAACGCTACGGTCGGCTGAAATAACCATTCCTGGACGATCCATTACAAGTGGAATTCCAGAACTATCAACGATTGCGCCACGAATGGCTGGATTCACTACATCCCGACTTTGAATACTTAGCGCAGCATCCTGATATTTGAATCCCGCAGCAACTTGCAGATAAAAAAGCCGGCCAGTAAGTGCAAGCATTAATGAAATTATTAGAGCCTGGACAATGACGAGATTTAATCTGGAACGAAGACTCATATTCGCTCTCTTGAAGTTAAGGTGAATCTACGCAATTTAATTAATCCCGGAAGAAGAATCGATGAGAAGAGCAAAGTCCAAATTGCGTTTCCAAAAATGGTTCTAATATTGATGAAAAACGCACCATTATTCTCCCCGAGAATAACCCCACCCAGTAAGAAAATCGTCAGGGTAATTGTTGCTCCAGCAGTAACAAATAAAACAAAAGCCAATGGTCGTTCCGTGAAGTCGCCGATACTCTCGCGATTTCGAGAGAATAAATAACCCACAATTGTCAGAATGAAAGCCCATTTTCCAAAAGCTGAATCTGATGACGGCGATAAATCTAGAATTATTCCTCCGATAAATCCAAGTGCAATCGCTCCGAATCTATCTTCTAGGGACATTAATCCAAGGACCGCACATAAGTAGAGCGAGAAGCCCGACATTGGGAAATTAATTTTGGAAACCGCAGATTCCTGAACAATAAAGAAGAAGAGCAAAATTAGCGCGCTAAATCCAGCGCGAGACCAATTCAATTCTTAGCCTTTTGTGGTGTTGTCGTTGAAGAAGGAGTTGCTGAAGGCGTTGCCGTTGCAGGCTCTGGTGGCTGCGTTACGTAAATAGTTGTAGTTGGTGTTGGCATTGGTCTTGGAATCAATGCATCCTTGGGTCCACCATTAGCGCTAGAAATAATCACAGATACAACGCCAAGGCTTCCAAGATTTGAGTAACTTCCAACAATTGCTTCTTGCGTCAAAGTTGCGCTCGTATTCTTAACTGACTTTACATATCCAACCGGCACACCAGGAACAAATGGTTTGTTGTTATCGCTTCCAAGTGAGAGTAGAACGTCATCTTTTTCAATACTCCCGGATGGATCCAGTAACTGCAAGGTATAACTATTGTCGCCTTCGCCCATCAATACGCCAATGCTCTGACTTCGCGCGATCCGAACTCCGATTCGAAACGTAGGATCATTCATAAGTAGAACAATTGCTGATGTTGATGTCGCGCTCTTCACGACGCCTACTAATCCAAATTCCCCAATTACTGTCATATCTTTCTTGATACCGTCATTTGATCCAGCATCGATTGTGATTGTCTGGCTGAAAGTTGACGCACTGCCCTTACCAATTACTCGAGCTGAGACAACTTTATAACTACCGCGTCCGGCAAGATCCAATACTCCCTTTAACTTCTTAAGTTCTCCGAGAGTGTCCTTATTGAATATGACTTTCTCACGTAACTTCGCATTCTCCTTCTTCAAATCTTTTAGCTCAGCCTTTGTCTTTCCAAAATTCTTTACATCCGAGAAGAAATTGCCGACGGGCGAGAATAAGTCAGATACGCCTCGTTGAATTGGGGCAAGAAAAGATTGAGTAGCTGTTCTGGAATTACTCGTGATGCTCACGCCACGAAGATCTAACGTAATTAAGAAGAGCGAAGTAACAAGGAGGATTACGAGCAGAAGGCGCGAACGATTGTTGCCACCAGCTGCCACTTTGTTTTCTCCTTAACGGCGAGGTTCAGAAATCAAAACCTTTTCTAAGGCTTCGAATTCTTCAACAC
The DNA here is from genome assembly GCA_964201775.1 of Candidatus Nanopelagicaceae bacterium. Taxonomy (GTDB): domain Bacteria; phylum Actinomycetota; class Actinomycetes; order Nanopelagicales; family Nanopelagicaceae; genus AAA044-D11. The sequence continues at coordinate 14,989 of CAXNFK010000010.1, read as the reverse complement.
ACTTGCCTGAACCTTCAGCAACCGCTTGTAATGGACGTTCGCTGATATGAACTGGCATTCCAGTTTCATGGCGAAGTCTTTCATCTAAACCGCGAAGAAGTGCGCCGCCGCCAGTTAGAACAATTCCGCGATCCATAAGATCACTTGCTAGGTCTGGTGGAGTTTTATCAAGCGTGCTCTTAACTGCGTTAACAATCTGGTTTACAGGATCTTCCATGGCTTTGCGAATATCTTCTGCTGAAACTCGAATTGTTTTTGGTAATCCAGTTGCAAGATCGCGACCGCGGATTTCGGCATCTGGCTCACCAGGAAGTTGGTAGGCCGAACCGATTGCCATTTTAATTTCTTCAGCTGTGCGCTCACCCAATAGAAGTGAGTATTCGCGCTTAACCCAATCGATAATTGATTGGTCTAGTTCATCGCCACCAACACGAATTGATAGGGCGGTAACAATTCCACCTAGTGAAATAACTGCAACTTCAGTTGTTCCGCCACCAATATCAACAACCATATTTCCAGTTGGTTCGTGAATTGGAAGTCCGGCACCAATAGCCGCAGCCATTGGCTCTTCAATAATGTAAACCTTGCGAGCACCAGCTGCGTAGCCGGCATCTTTAACTGCACGCTGTTCAACACCTGTGATTCCAGATGGAACGCATACGACAATTCTTGGCTTCGCTAAATAACGACGACGGTGCACCTTTTGAATAAAGTAACGGAGCATGCGCTCTGTTGTATCGAAGTCTGCAATCACGCCATCTTTAAGTGGGCGAATCGCAACAATATTTCCTGGTGTGCGGCCAATCATTCGCTTGGCTTCAAGTCCGACTGCAAGAATTCCACCAGTATCTTGGTTTACAGCAACAACGCTTGGCTCATTAAGAACAATTCCGCGACCACGAACATATACAAGAGTGTTTGCGGTTCCTAAGTCGACTGCCATATCTCTTCCGATGAATGACATGCGATTTGGATTCTTTTTGCTCATTTGGGGCCTCTCGATTAATTCAGTTCGGGGAAGAAAATTGCGATTTCACGAGCCGCAGATTCTGGTGAATCTGAACCGTGAACAATATTTTGCACAACTTTTGTTCCTTGATCACGAGCAAGATCGCCGCGAATCGTTCCTGGTTCAGCAGTTGTTGGATCGGTAGTTCCTGCTAGTTTTCTAAATCCTTCAATCACGCGATTGCCTTGCGCAATCATCGCAACTATAGGACCAGATAACATAAATTCAATTAGTGGTTCATAGAACGGCTTGCCTTCATGCTCGGCATAATGTTTAGCTAAAATTTCACGAGTCGGTGTCAACATTTTTAAACCAACTATTTGATATCCCTTATTTTCAACGCGACTAACAACTTCGCCGACTAATGATCGAGCAACGCCATCTGGTTTTACCAGGATTAGGGTGCGTTCTAAATTTTGGGAATTCACGGGCGTTAGTCTAATGCGAGCGCCCAAAAGTTCTTAATCCGTGAATTTTGGGTGGTTATTTGAGGGGTTTCTGCCTTAGGAGCTCGGCCCTTATTGCCTCACCCTTGCGCCCCACAATAAAGGCGGCAATCCAAAGTCCAGCAAAAAGTGCGCCCATGAAATACATCGAAGTTACAACGTAACCATATGCAACCATTGCAACCTGCAGAATTGAACCAATAATCCAGCCTATTTTCTTCTTCATTAAGCCAGCATTAAGTAATAGCAGAATCGCAATTAGCCCACCCAGAGAGAGTGCGCCTCCACTGTGATTGCCCATTGCGAGTAAAACTGCAAAGCCCATTACAAAAGCTTCCATACTTAAGACGGCTGCACCCAAAACTCTCATTTCTCCTCCGACCTTCCAATCTTTCGCAAAATTTCGCGGGCAGATCCTGCGGTTACAACTGAGCCAGTTATAACAACCGCGCTAACTCCGTCACTGACCTGATTAATTAAAGTTGCCTGTTCCATTGCATAAGTAATTGCCGAGTTTAAATCATCTTCCTTGAAAACACGATCATTACCAAAAACTTGGACTGCTACCGCAAACAATTCTGCGACTGGCAGCGCCCTGGGTGAATCAGATTTAGTAACAATTAACCGATCGACGACAGGTTCAAGCGCCTTCAAAACTCCTTTGACATCTTTCTCACCGAGTATTCCTAAAACGCAGAATATTGATTCAAAATCGAATTCATTGCGGATGGTGTCGGCTAACGCAGTTGCGCCATGAGGATTATGAGCCGCATCAATAATTACGGTTGGATCCCGGTGCAGAATTTCGAGTCGACCCGGAGATGAAACTCTTGCGAATGCGGCACGGACCAGTTCTTCATCTAACGCAACTCCGACAAATGCTTCAACTGTTGCAATTGCAACTGCGGCATTTGCCGCCTGATGCGCCCCATGAAGTGGTAAATAAATATCAGTGTATTCACTATGTACGCCACGGACTGAAATTAACTGCCCGCCAACAGCGATGTCTCGTTTTATTAGAGCAAATTCCAGACCTTCGCGATAAGGGATTGCAGATTTTTCAACAACTTTTTCTAAAAGAATCCGGGCAACTTCTGGCTCTTGAGCTGCCAAAACAACATGTGATTCTGGCTTAATTATCCCAGCCTTGGTTCGTGCAATCTCTTCAATTGTTTCGCCGAGATATTCCATGTGATCTAAGCCAATTGGCATAAGCACCGAAACTGCGCTCTGCACAATGTTTGTTGCATCCCAATCACCGCCCATACCAACTTCAATAATTCCGATATCAACCGGGTGCTCAGCAAATGCAACAAAGGCCATTGCTGTGAGCGCTTCAAAGTAGGAAATTGGAATATCACTTCGACTATCAATCAAATCTAAATACAGCGCAATATCGTTGTAAGTCGCAATCAACTCTGCTGGTGCGATTGCTTCACCTTTTATAGAAATTCGTTCCAAGAAACTTTCTAAGTGCGGGCTCGTGAATCTGCCAGTTCGATAATCAAGTTCCGAAAATAACGCATCAACCATACGTGAGGTGCTGGTTTTTCCATTTGTTCCACCAATATGAACTGTTGGATAAGAAAGCTGCGGCGCACCTAAGGCATCGACAAGTGCGGAAATACGATCCAACGAAGGTTCAATTTTGCTCTCTGGCCAACGCTTCATAAGCGCAGCTTCGATTATTTTTATTACTTCTAAATCTTCCGGTGATGTCATCACTTAGTAGGAAGTGCAGATAGCTGAGCAGTGATACTTTCAATATCAGCACTCGTTTGGGCAAGTCGTTCTCTAATCTCTTGAACAACCTCGATTGGCGCCTTCGCCATAAAACCATCGTTCTCTAATTTAATTTTCGCGGTCGCACGATCTTTCTCGGCTGTTGCTAAATCTTTAGTAAGCCGAGCGCGCTCGGCAACGACATCGATAGCACCGGTTAAATCGAATTCAACCTTTACTTTTCCAACTTCTATTGCAGCACTTGCGCTTCCAGTAATGGTTTCAATCCGGCAGACAAAACGGATTGCTGCTTCATATTTTGAAAGTGAATCTAGTCCAATGAAATTGGCGCCAATTTTTGCTGATGTTTTAATGCCTTGATCATTTCTAAATCTACGAATCTCTGTTGTTAAATCCTGCAATTGTACAACTATCGTTTTCGAAGCTTCACTTCTATTATCGGTATTGGATTTTGGCCAGGCTGCTGTAACCAAAGTTTCGCCACCAGTAAATGAACACCAGAGCTCTTCAGTAATAAATGGCATCATCGGATGCATTAAACGTAAAAGTTGATCTAAGACATGGCCTAGAACGCGCTTGGAATTGGCTGCCTCATCTCCCCCAGCAGCGAAAGTTGCCTTTGAGAGTTCTAGATACCAATCGCATAAATCATCCCAAGCGAAGTGATAAATAATTTCGCAGGCTTTAGCAAACTCAAATTGTTCTAATAGCTGATCGACCGACTCAACTGTTTCATCCAAACGCGTCAATATCCATTGGTCAATTGCATTTAATGAATTAAATTCTGGTAATTCACCATCAATATTTGCCCCATTGATAATTGCGAAACGTGATGCGTTCCAAAGTTTGGTAGCGAAGTTTCTAGAACCACCAATCCATTCTTCTGCGATAGCTTGGTCTGTTCCAGGATTAGCACCGCGAGCGAGGGTAAAACGCAGGGCATCAGATCCGTATTTATCCATGAATTCAATTGGGTCGACAGTGTTTCCGCGAGATTTACTCATCTTCTTTCCGAAGCGATCTCGGACTAAACCGTGAAGTGCAATTGTGTGAAACGGAGCAACGCCATCAGTAACAAAAAGTCCCAAAAGAACCATGCGCGCAACCCAGAAAAACAGAATGTCATATCCAGTTACGAGAACACTGGTTGGGAAAAACTTTGCTAAATCATCAGTTTTATCTGGCCAACCTAAAGTTGAAAATGGCCATAATCCAGATGAGAACCAAGTATCCAAAACATCTGGGTCTTGAATGTAACCTGCTGGCGGAACTTCGTCGGGACCACAAACAACTACTTCGCCATTAGGACCGTAATAAACCGGAATCTGATGTCCCCACCAAAGTTGGCGAGAGATGCACCAATCGTGCATATTATCTATCCACTCAAAATATCGTGGTGCTAATTCTTCTGGTTCAATTTTAATTCGGCCATCTCGCACTGCATCTCCTGCAGCTTTAGCAAGTGGTGCGACTTTTACAAACCATTGCTTTGAAAGTCTTGGTTCAATGGTTGTGTCACAACGTTGGCAATGTCCAACTGCATGAACATATGGTCGCTTCTCTGAAACTATTCGACCCAACTTACGCAGTTCTTCTACTACTTCCTTGCGTGCTTCAAATCGATCCATGCCATCAAATCGAGTTCCAGAATTAGCCATAACTCCATGCTCATTCATAATTATTGGCATTTCGATGTTGTGGCGCATCGCCATTTCAAAGTCATTTGGATCATGCGCACCAGTTACTTTTACCGCACCAGTTCCGAAATCTGGATCAACTAATTCATCGGCAATAATTGGAATCATCCGGTTAACTAACGGCAATAAAACCAGCTTGCCAATTAAATCTTTATATCTTGGATCATCTGGGTGAACTGCAACAGCGCCATCGCCCATCATCGTTTCGGCACGAGTTGTCGCAACTACGATAGAAACATCGTCGTCGCCATATCGAACTTGAACAAATTCGCCAGAATCATCACTGTGCTCTACTTCAATATCTGAAAGCGCAGTCAAACATCTTGGACACCAATTGATAATGCGTTCTGCACGATAAATTAATTCCGCATCATATAACCGCTTAAATATTTCAAGGACTGCCTTTGAAAGTCCGGCATCCATTGTGAATCGCTCACGTGACCAATCGACAGAGTCACCCAACCGTTTCATCTGGTCAAGAATTAAGCCACCAGATTCTTCTTTCCACTCCCAAACTTTTGCAACGAATGCTTCGCGACCAAGGTCATGTCTTGATAAACCATCAACAGCCAGTTGCTTCTCTACAACATTCTGCGTTGCAATTCCTGCATGGTCCATTCCAGGAAGCCATAACGCTTCGAAACCCTTCATGCGTTTCATACGAATCAATACATCTTGAAGTGTGTGATCTAGTGCGTGACCAATGTGCAAACTTCCAGTGACGTTTGGTGGTGGAATAACAATTGTGAATGGCGGTTTTGTAGATTTTGCATCTGCAGTGAAGTAACCAGCTAATAACCATTTTTGATAGAGCGGCGCTTCAATATCAGCGGGCGTGAAAGTTGCCGCTAACTCTTTCTTATTAGATTTATTGCCCTCGCTCATAGGAGTTCAGTCTAGATTAAGCGCTCTTCTCATCTGAACTCTTCACTGACTTATCGCCTTTCTCAGCCTTACTTAGACGCTTTGGGCCGCCAGCAGGGCGATTGACCAATGTTGGAGCCGCTTCTTTAAGAACTGCTTGTGGCGTAATTATCACCTTTGCGACATCTGGCTTTGATGGAATTTCATACATAACGCCAAGCAAAGTTTCTTCCATAATCGCACGAAGTCCACGAGCACCAGTGCCGCGCTTAATTGCAAGATCTGCAACAACTTCAAGTGCATCTGGTGAAAATTCAAGTTCTACATCATCTAATTCAAATAGTTTTTGATATTGCTTCACTAATGCATTCTTTGGTTCAGTGAGAATTTCCATTAGTGCTGGGCGATCTAGATTCTCAACGCTTGTAAGAATTGGAAGGCGGCCGATGAACTCCGGAATCATTCCAAACTTCAACAAATCTTCTGGCATTACATCACTAAAGAAATCTTTCGCTGCATTCTCTTCTGCGCTTTGAAGTGTCGCGTTGAATCCAACACCAGCCTTGCCCTTTCGGCCTTCAATGATTTTTTCTAAACCGGCGAATGCGCCACCAACAATAAATAGAATGTTGGTTGTATCAATCTGTAAAAATTCTTGATGTGGGTGCTTGCGGCCACCTTGTGGTGGAACCGCGGCAGTTGTTCCTTCTAATATCTTAAGAAGTGCTTGCTGCACGCCTTCGCCTGAAACATCTCGAGTAATTGATGGATTCTCACTCTTACGTGCGACTTTATCAATTTCATCGATATAGATGATTCCGGTTTCGGCCTTCTTAACATCGTAATCAGCGGCTTGAATTAACTTGAGAAGAATATTTTCAACATCTTCGCCGACGTAACCTGCTTCAGTTAAAGCGGTTGCATCTGCGATTGCAAATGGCACATTAAGCATGCGGGCCAAAGTTTGGGCTAACAAAGTTTTGCCACAGCCAGTTGGGCCAAGAATTAAAATATTTGATTTAGATAACTCGATAGATTCTTCACGCTTTGATTCACCTGACTGCACGCGCTTGTAATGGTTGTATACCGCAACTGATAACGATTTCTTTGCACGATCTTGACCTACAACATACTGATCTAAGAATTCATAAATTTCTTGTGGCTTTGGAAGTTCGGCCAGCCCAAGGGAACTTGTCTCTTCAAGTTCTTCAATAATGATTTCATTACAGAGTTCGATACATTCATCGCAAATATAAACTCCAGGACCAGCGATTAACTTCTTAACCTGCTTCTGGGTTTTGCCACAGAAGGAACATTTCAAGAGATCGCCAGATTCACCAATGCGCGTATTCATAAGAGAAGGCTAGGACTTTGCCCCGATTCTTGCGGGTAAATCCCAGCCTAACTCTGTTCGCTTATAGGCGAATTTTTATTTATTACTTAGCTGATGCCTTACGGCTCACCATAACTTGATCGATAAGACCGTATTCAACAGCCTCTGCTGCAGTAAGAATCTTGTCGCGTTCGATATCTTTTGTAATTTCTTCCGCACTCTTAACGGTGTGCTTCACTAACATCTCTTCAAGCAAGGTGCGCATGCGCATAATTTCGCGAGCTTGGATTTCGATATCAGAACCTTGTCCGCCGCCTTCGCTATATGGCTGGTGAATCAAGATGCGAGCATGTTCAAGGGCGTAACGCTTTCCCTTTGCACCACCAGCAAGCAAAATTGCTGCTGCAGATGCGGCCTGACCTAAACAAATTGTCATTACATCTGGGCGAACAAATTGCATCGTGTCATAAATTGCAGTCAACGCAGTGAAAGAACCACCAGGTGAGTTGATGTACATCATGATGTCGCGATCTGGATCCATAGATTCCAGGGTTAAAAGTTGTGCCATAACATCGTTTGCAACGGTGTCATCAATCGCTTGGCCCAAGAAAATAATGCGTTCTTCGAAGAGTTTTGTGTATGGATCAAGACGCTTGTAACCATAAGCGGTCTTCTCTTCAATAGTAGGAAGTACGTAACGGCTGTTTATCATTTGGCTGTTCCTCCGCTTCCTGCAACTTGTCCGGCTGAGCGAACAACGTGATCAACGAAACCATATTCTTTAGCGTCATCCGCGGTAAACCAACGATCGCGATCAGAATCAGCTTCAATAGTTTCAGGCTTCTGTCCAGTGTGGAAAGAAATTAGTTCTGCCATCTTCTTCTTCGTAAATGACATTTGTTCTGCTTGAATTTTGATATCTGATGCAGTTCCACCAATACCGCCTGATGGTTGGTGCATCATAATTCTTGCGTGTGGAAGTGCGTAGCGCTTTCCTGGTGCACCTGCGCACAACAAGAACTGGCCCATAGATGCCGCAAGTCCCATTGCAACTGTTGCAACATCATTCTTGATGTATTGCATGGTGTCATAAATTGCCATACCCGCAGAGATAGATCCGCCTGGTGAATTTATGTAAAGGAAAATATCTTTATCTGGATCTTCGGCTGCAAGTAGAAGCAGCTGCGCAGAGATGGCATTTGCCATTGAATCTTCAACTACTGAACCTAAGAAGATGATGCGCTCTTTTAGAAGACGGTTATAAACCTGGTCATCTAATCCACCACTTGGTGCTGAACCCGCAAGACGCGGTGTATTGAGTTCCACAACTTCCTCCTGATTGTTTATTAAATCTTTTTACTAATTTACCTAGCAATGACACTAACAATGTTTACGGCCAAATGCTTCCGCAAATTGGCAAAAACCTTGGTTTGAGTGTTCGCCTAGAGAGAAAGGCGAGTTATTCGGCGGCTGGAGCTTCTTGCTTTGGCGCCAACTCTTCAAGATTTACTTCTTTGCCAGAAGTAGTTACAACCTTTACGCGAGATAGGACACCAGCAAGAGCCTTGGCTCTGGATACTTCGGCAACCATTGTTGTGATTTGGCCAGCCTCAGAAACTTCTTTTATGAATTGATCTGGAGTCATTCCATAGCGCTGGGAAGCACGGATCAAATATTCGGTTAATTCATTCTCATTAACTGAAACGCTTTCGGCAGAAACGATATTGTCGAAGAGGATTTCTTGGGTCAATGACTTCGTCACTTCTTCAGTAACTTCCTTGCGATGCTCGGCATCCTCAAGGCGACCCTCTTTTTCAAGGTGACTATTAACTTCGTCTTCAATGATGTTCGTCGGGAGTGGAATTTCGACATCCGCAATTAGTTTTTCAACTAGAAGATCTCGGGCATGGGCGCCTTGTTCTAAGTGCTTAACGCGCTCTAGGCGGGTTTGGATATCTGCGCGAAGTTCGGCCAAAGTTTCGAACTCAGATCCAAGCTTTGCAAAATCATCATTTAATTCTGGAAGGTCGCGGTGCTTAACTGCTTTAACAGTTGCATCAACCGCACCCTTTTCATCATCCTTCTGGCCAACAAGTTTGGTATCAAATCGCTTTGACTCCCCTGCCTTTAAACCAATAAGTGCTTCATCTAGGCCATCAACCATGCGGTTTGTGCCAACTTCATATGAGAGATCATTTGCAGTTCCACCCTCTACTGCTTCGCCATTAATTGTTGCCATTAAATCCAGTGATACAAAGTCACCATTCTCGACAGCTTTTTCAACGGTTGTTAAAGTTCCAAAGCGAGCACGAAGTGCATCTACTTGTTCAGCCACTTCTGAATCAGAGACAACTACATCTTCAACGGTAAGAGTTATCTTTGAAAAATCAGGGAGCTTTAATTCTGGGCGAACATCTACTTCAGCCGTGAATGAAAACTTCTCACGATCAACGAGTTCAGTAACTTCGATATTCGGGCGGCCAATTACAAAAACATTCTGCTCTTTTAGGGCTGCGGCATAAAAAGGTGATATTGATGAATTGATTGCTTCATCCAAAATTGCTGGGCGACCAACGCGTTGTTCGATCATCGCTTGTGGCACTTTGCCTTTACGGAATCCTGGGATATTGATTCGTTCGCCAAGAGCTTTGTAGGCACCTGAAATATGTGGTTCTAATTCTTCAAAGGAAACTTCAACCGAAAGTTTTACACGAGTTGGGGAAAGAGTTTCGACTGCGCTTTTCACTTTGCTCCTTGAGTTATATTTTTAAGAATTGATAGTTCTTGTCGGGGCGAGAGGATTCGAACCTCCGGTCTCCTGCTCCCAAAGCAGGCGCGCTAGCCACTACGCTACGCCCCGCGGCGTAAGTCCGAATTCTAAGCCCTAAATTCCCTTCCCAAAACCAACGGGAATACCCTCAAGAAAGTAAAAAGGACTCGAGGTTTCCCCCGAGCCCTTTCTTTTTTACTTCTATTACTTAATTACTACTTTATTAGCCGATCCAGGTATTAATTGGAGAGCTTAAGAAGTAGACCATGAAGAGACCTGACACCAAGAGAAGCAGCGGATGAACTTCGCTACGACGGCCTTGGACAATACGGATCACAACATGTGAAACGAATCCTGCGCCGATACCTACAGAAATATTGTAAGTAAATGGCATCAAGATAATTGTTAGGAATGCAGGAATTCCAATTCCGTAGTCAGCCCAATCCAAGCCCTTGATCTGTGACATCATCAAGAATCCGACGACTACAAGTGCAGGAGTTGCTGCTTCGTAAGGAATAACTGCAACAAGTGGTGCAAGGAATGTGGTCAACAGGAATAGAACACCAGTTACTACTGATGACAAACCTGTTCGCGCACCTTCACCAACACCTGCTGCTGATTCGATGTAGCTGGTATTTGAAGAGATGCTTCCAGCTCCACCGGCCATTGCGGCCACTGAGTCAACAAAGAGAATCTTGTTGTTATTTGGGACATCGCCCTTGCTGTCAATCAATCCTGATTCGTGACCGATTGCTGTAACTGTTCCGACAGTGTCGAAGAAGTCAGATAGCAAAAGTGTGAACACGAAGAGGATTGCAGCGACAAGTGAGATTCTTTCGAAAGATCCGAAGAGGCTAAATTGTCCGAGAAGACCAAAGTCAGGTGTTGCAACCACATCAGAAGGCATTGCAGGAACGTTTAGATTCCAACCCTTTGGATTTGTCTTTCCGGTTGCACCATCAAATAGTGGTCCAATTTTAAATGCTGATTCAATTGCAATCGCAACTGCGGTAGAGATAATGATTGCAATAAGAATTGCGCCCTTTACCTTCTTGACCATGAGTCCGATCATCAATAGAAGTCCAAAGCAAAATACAACGATTGGCCAACCAACAAGTGTTCCGCTATCGCCAAGCATTACGGGTACTGGGCCAGCTAGTGGGCGACGTACGAAGCCCGCATCAACCAGACCAATCAGTGCAATGAAAAGACCGATACCTACTGAGATTGCGATCTTAAGTTGCGCAGGAACCGCACTGAATACCGCTTTTCTAAAACCAGTCAATACAAGAATGGTAATTATGATTCCCTCTAAAACAACGAGTCCCATTGCATCTGCCCATGACATCTGCGATGCAATACTTACTGCAACGAAAGTGTTCAGGCCAAGACCTGTTGCGAGCGCCAGTGGAAAGTTTCCAGCAACACCCATCAGGATTGTTAGTACACCTGCGATTAACGCAGTTGCTGCAGCAATTGCTGCAAGGTTTGGAGCGTCGCCACCTCCGAGGAACTTTCCGTCAGCATCTTTTGAAAGACCGATGATTAACGGGTTAAGTGCCACGATGTAAGCCATTGTGAAGAACGTGACGAAACCACCACGTACTTCGCGACCTACGGTTGAGCCACGTTCAGATATTTTGAAGTAACTATCTAGCATGGTTGTGCCCTTCTGATTTTGGTATCGGGGGTGTTTGCGACCCCGTGTGCAATCACGGCGCACAAGCCGGAGGAAGATAAAGCCGACATTAGCCGCTACCTCTAAGTAGGTCTCGAAACCACACAGCAACTTCCCCAGAAAGTTCCTGCGTGTTTGGGGTTATTTTTAAAGGTGGGCAATCCCAATCCCCGTTGCGGTGTAACATAACGCCTGGTTCACGCTCAATTCATGCTTATCGCACGAAATCTGCGGGTGTAGCTCAATGGTAGAGCCCCAGCCTTCCAAGCTGGCCATGCCGGTTCGATCCCGGTCACCCGCTCCATATATTGCTGAGGAGAACTCTTCAGGCGACCTGAATAAATGCTTTTGCAGTTATTTGAAAAGCGTTTGCACTCATAACGGCAGACCATCCGCTTCCATCAATTATCGAAACCGTTAACGATGAGACTGCATCAGTGACCGTAACAGTACCTTCATGTATAAAAGAAAAATTGAAGGTTTTCGTATACGTGGCATCGGAGACTGTTCCAATTCCATAATGGGTTGAATAATTCAAAGTTGCCCCTAAACCGGCAAGAGTTACTATCGAGCCAACTGGGTAAGTTGCAAACCCAAGTTTATTTGCTGAACCAGTAACAATAATTGTAAATCTATATTTTGTATTGGGTTGTAAATTTCCAAATGGACTACTAAGTGTTTCCGTAGCAGTGGCTGAAGACAATCCCCAGTCAATTCCGCCACCAACTCCAGTTAACCCGATAACAGTTACGTTGCTAGATCCTGCTGGCCCAGTAAGTCCCACACTTCCAGTGTCTCCTTTTGAACCCGTGTCACCTTTTGGTCCGGTCTCGCCAATTGATCCGGGTGCTCCATTAGTTCCGTTAGTGCCGTTACTTCCACTTGTTCCATTAGTTCCTGCTGGACCGGTTGCGCCAGGCGAACTGGAACCTGCAGGACCAGTTGCTCCAGTAGATCCTGGTGCTCCGGCTGGTCCTGCTGCGCCAGTTGCACCGGTTGCACCGTCGTTTCCATTTGTTGAAGCACTTTTGGCTCCTGTTGCGCCAGCAGATCCGTTGGTTCCATTAGATCCGTTGGTTCCATTAGATCCTGCTGTGCCTTTTAGTGAAACCGCTGCTGGCCATTTTCCTTTTGTTTTGGGGCCATACATATTCATGTTATTGGTGTCGATGTAAAAGTCACCATCGATTCCTATCTTTGATTTTGGTGCACCTTTACCGCTTAATAAAGTATTTATTGCCGGTGATACGACGCGGCCAGCCTTAGATATTGAAACTTTTTTTATTGTGCTGGCTTGTGCGGATGTAGAAATTAAATTTCCAAATATGAGAGCTGAGATTGTGAGTAATACAAAGGCCTTTGGGGATTTGAAAGGGAACATTTTGGGGCGCTTCTCGCTATCTATTTTCCACTTGTTTAGGGGCGTTGTAATATAAAGAATGCGCGCAATTTACTTTCATTACAAGGAGATTGATGAGAGCAGCCTCTCATCTCTGCATATTTGTATTTACATAGGCTTAATACTCACAGTTCAAATTCAGGTTAATTCATTATTCTCCCCAGCCTAGGGATGTTATCTACGGGTATCCGGAAGTAACCACTTCAGGTTCTGGGACAGATCGAAAGCTACGAAAGTAGCGACGACATAAAAGGAGTAAAGAAGTTATGAATAAGAAAATAGCCGCTGCTGCAATTGCAGCAGCACTTTCAATCGGAACTCTTGCATCAGTATCGACTGCACAAGCTGACAATGGACGCGTAAAAGGTGTTCCATCACAAGTTGCAACAGTCCTTTCAGGATTAGTTACAAAGGGAACTCTCACACAAGTACAAGCGGATGCAATTACTGCAGCGTTAACTGCAGCTGCACCAGTAAGACCAAATATCGCTAAGGACCATGATGCAACTCATGCAGTTATTGCAACGACTCTCGGAATCACTGAAGCTGATATAAAAGCAGCCCGTGCTGCTGGTAAATCACTTGCAACACTTGCTGGCGATAAGAAAGCTGCACTAATCACAGCACTTGTTAATTTAAAGTCGACTCAGATTGATGCCGCTGTAACAGCAGGAACTTTGACTGCTGCGCAAGCAACAACCGCAAAGGCTGGTTTAACTACTCGTGTAACAGCGATGGTTGAAGCTGTTCCTGGTTCAAAGATGGGCAAAATGGATAAAGACGGAATGGGTAAAGGAAAGAGAATGCAAGGCTAATCTCCAAACTCTCTACGTAAACCACGCGGCTCTCGCTAGAAATAGCGGGGGCCGTTTGGCTTTTCTGCCATTATTGCGAAATGAGAATTCATATTGGAAGCGATCATGCTGGTCTGGAATTTAAAGGTGTAATTGTTAAACACCTGCAGGCAAATGGCCACGAAGTTATCGATCACGGTCCCATTGAATATGACGCTCTCGATGATTATCCAGTTTTCTGTATTCCCGCAGCGCAAGGTGTTGCAAATGATCCGGGCTCGCTTGGAATCGTTCTTGGTGGTTCTGGAAATGGCGAACAGATGGCCGCAAATAAAGTTAAAGGAATACGTGCCGCATTGGTCTGGTCGCTTGAAACTGCAGTTCTTGCCCGCGAACATAACAACGCAAATGTGATTTCAATTGGTGGCCGAATGCACTCCGAAGAATTCTGCCTAGAACTAGTTGATAAATTTATTGCCACACCATTTCCAGGTGATGAGCGACATGTTCGCAGAATTAATTTGATGGCTAAATATGAAGAGACTGGAAAGATTTAAGATTTAACGTATTTCAAATCAGTAACAATATGGCCCTTGCCTAAGCCTTTGCCCTCAAATCTTGTTAGTGGGCGAAAATCAGGTTTGGGAATTACTCCCCCAGTAAATCTGGAATCAGAACCAAATTTTCCTTGGCTCCATTCAGCATAAGCCACCCAATCAGTTGCGATATGAATGTGGCCACCAGGCTTTAGTTTTCTATGAATTAAATCCACAAAATCTTCTTGAACGATTCGGCGCTTCCAATGTTTTTTCTTATGCCAAGGATCCGGAAAATAAAGATGCACGGCATCTAGGCATTGATCTGGCATATTTTCTTCGAGAACTTTTCGAGCGTCTTCATTTATCAATCGCACGTTAGTTAATTCGATTTCGTTTATTCGGGCTAATAATGAACCGATGCCAGGGCGATGAACTTCAAGGGCAAAGAAACCAGTGTCTGGAAAATTGCGAGCGATCTCGGCAGTGGCCTCGCCCATGCCAGTTCCCATCTCCATTATTAATTGCTTGCTCGTTGGAATTATCTCGGTAGGAATAATTGGGTGGTCAGGAAGAATTCCAAATTCATCCCAGAATAGAGCAGTTGCCTTTGCTTGGGCTTCAGTAATTCGAGTTCCGCGTAGGCGAAAGGACCTATTACTTAGGTTGTAGAGGCTGCTCTTCTCGGGGGAACTCATGTGGGTATCTTAGATAAGGATG
>CAXNFK010000009.1:0-19819 GCA_964201775.1 Candidatus Nanopelagicaceae bacterium | reverse complement strand
TGGGGAACTTGAAGGTCATTTATTAGGCGATGTTGTGGAAAGTGTTAAACCCAATTCAAGTATTCCGAGAGATGAATCTTGGCGCAGCATATTAATAGGCAAGAATTTGCGCCGGGAAGAATTTGAAAATGAGAGCGGAATCTTTGATTTATTAGTGATGCCCCTTGTTGCGGGAAGCGACCATATTGGCGCCATTGTTTTATTGCACAACGTTACTGAATTGCGTAGAAGAGATCGCGCACTTGTGACAAAGGATGTAACAATCCGCGAAATCCACCACCGAGTTAAGAATAATTTGCAGACCGTTTCTGCACTTTTAAGATTGCAATCAAGACGAGTTGATGATGAAACTGCAAAAACCGCACTTGAAGAAGCAGTTCGTCGCGTTGCATCAATCGCTATTGTTCACGAAACACTTTCCAATAGCTCTACCGAATCAGTCGCCTTTGACGAGGTTTACGACCGTATCGTTCACAATGCTATTGAACTGAGCACCCATAAAATTCATGTTAAAAAAGTTGGCTTTTTTGGAACTTTTGACTCACAAATAGCAACCCCGCTGGCACTGGTGATAACAGAGCTAATTCACAACGCCTTAGAGCATGGTCTCGCTAATTCTGGTGAGAACTTACGGGTTGAAGTTTCTAGACGTTCAAACAACTGCGAGGTAAAGATTATTGATGACGGCATCGGGCTTCCACCAGATTTCAAATGGGATCAATCTTCAAACCTCGGACTGCAGATAGTGAAGACTCTTACCGAGAATGAGTTAAAGGGAAGTATTGAGTTAGTTCGTGTGGCAAGTGAAACCCAGGCTGTTCTGAAGTTCTAATAAAGATTTAGCTTTAATAGGCTAGAAGCTGTTTTGGTTTTCTAACTGACGAGCACGGTTTCGTGCGGCACGTCGTTTAAGTGCGCGACGCTCATCTTCTGAAAGTCCACCCCACACTCCAGCGTCCTGTCCGCTCTCAAGTGCCCAAGCCAGACATGGTTCTTTAACAATGCAGCGGTTGCAAACTTTCTTTGCCTCTTCTATTTGAGCTAGGGCAGGGCCAGTGTTGCCGACCGGAAAGAAAAGTTCCGGATCTTCATCGCGGCAAGCAGATTGATGGCGCCAGTCCATGATTAGTGGGCTCCTTAGAAAATTTTATTATTAAATCGGGGGAAGCAAAGGGCATTTACTGCCATTCACACAAGATGAATTATCGCGTGTATGACAGCACTTCACAAGGACATTCACTAATTGATTATGTGATTTGTGTGATTTATCTGATTGAGTGCCCCCGGCGGGAATCGAACCTGCGCTCCCGCCTCCGGAGGGCGGTGCTCTATCCACTGAGCTACGGGGGCAATTTATTGCGTAATTGTAGTGTGTTTTTTAATGCTCGCACTCTACCTACTTAAAACCACGAGAAATCTGTAATGATTACGCCATTGATTCATAAGAATTTACGAGAACTTAGGATGAAGGTGTCAGATGGAACTTGCCTATTTTGCAACAGGTTGCTTCTGGGGCGCGGAACGTAGATTTTGGCAACTTTCTGGAGTCCTTGAAACTAGCGTTGGCTACATGGGCGGTAATCGTCCGAATCCAAGTTACGAACAAGTTTGTGCAGGGGTAACAAATCACGCAGAGATCGTCGCTATAACTTTTGATTCAAATTTAATTTCTTATCGCAGGTTGCTTGAAGAATTCTGGGTAATGCATGATCCAACTTCTCTTAATAGGCAGGGCGGCGATATCGGAACTCAATATCGAAGTGCGATATTTACGACATCAGAAGCACAATTGAATGAAGCGCTCGCAACTAAAGATATTTACCAGGCTTTATTAACGGCTGATGGGATCGGTGAAATCGTTACACAGATAGAAAGTGCAAAATCTCACCCTTATTGGCTTGCTGAGGATTACCATCAAAAATACTTAGCGAAGAATCCAAATGGATATGACTGTCATTCAAGCACCGGAGTGCTATTTCCATAAAAGTAATGTATTTTACGTGCCATGAGCGCACATGTATGGGAAATAACTCTTGCAGTACTTTTATTGGTCTTGGCCTTCGACTTCGCAATGGCTTACAAGCAACGCAACGTTGAGACCTCACTGACCACCGCTGTAAGTTGGACGTTGTTTTATGTAGCTGCCGCAGTTGTGTTCGGAATTTCTCTTGGCCAGTGGGCTGATACACAAGCGCAGAATGAATTCTTTGCAGGTTGGCTAACTGAATATTCGCTCTCTTTCGATAATCTATTTGTATTCGTACTTATCTTGGCACGATTGAAAGTTGCAAAAGAAAAAGAACAATTAATTCTGCTAATTGGTATTGCAATGGCTTTGATTATGCGCGGCGGATTTATTGCTCTTGGATCAGTAATTGTCAGCAAATTCTCCTGGGTATTCTTCTTTTTCGGAGCCTTCCTGATTTATACCGCTTACACCTTAATTAAGGAGTCAAGCGAAGAAGAGTGGGAAGAGGGAAGAGTTATACGTTATTTGCGCAAAAAGGGTGCATCAACATTTACCTTGGCTCTTGTTGCAATTGCAATGACAGATGTTCTCTTTGCGTTTGACTCAATCCCAGCAATTTTTGGACTTACTAAAGATCCATACATAATCGTTACGGCAAATATTTTTGCACTAATGGGACTTCGCCAGCTTTACTTCCTCATCGGTGGGCTAATGAAGAAGCTGATTTATCTAACACAAGGACTATCTTTTATTCTGGCTTTCATCGGAGTGAAGTTGTTCTTCGAAGCGATGCATTCACAAGGATGGGATCATTTTGGCCCGATAAAAATTCCACACATTTCACTTATGTTTAGTTTAGGAACGATTATCGCAACCCTTGCTGTAACTTCAATTCTTAGTTTGTATAAGACTAGGGACAAAACAAGCAAAAAGTAAGTTATTCTCAACGCATGACAAAACTTACGGCGCTGCCACTGGCTCAACTGCAGAAGCGCAGGAGTGCTAAGTGGCGACAATTTCCAAATGAAATTCTTCCACTGCCAGTAGCTGAGATGGACTTTGAGATAGCTAAACCAATTCGTGATGTATTAGAAGAGATGATTAAAGGTTCTGATACTGGTTATTTAGGACCAATTCCAGAGCTCGGTATTAACTTGGCAAAGTTTGCAAGTAAAAGATGGAATTGGGAGATTGACCCAGAACAAGTCTTTATTGCAACTGATGTAGGCGTCGGCATGGTTGAAATTGCGCGCACAGTTGTAAAGCCAGGAGATTCAATCATGATTAACTCTCCGGTTTATCACAATATGAATAATTGGATCACCGAATTAAAATGCGTTTCATACGACGCTCCATTGCGTAAGGATGGACTTCATTACACCCTAGATTTTGCTGCAATTGAGATTGGTTATAAAAGTGGCGTTAAAGCACATTTCTTCTGCAGTCCACATAATCCTGTCGGAACTGTATTTTCAAAAGCCGAACTAATCGAACTTGCTGAACTGGCAAAGAAATATGACGTAACAATATTTAGCGATGAAATACATGGCCCATTAACTTATCTTGACGCTGAATTTCACCCATTTCTATCAGTTAGTGAGAGCGCACGCGAAGTGGGAATTTGTGTAACAGCTGCAAGCAAGAGTTGGAATCTTGCAGGCCTAAAGTGCGCAACCATAATTACTGCGCACCCAAAGCAATCAGAGCGGGCAAAATCCATGCCAATGGCAGTTCATTATCGCGCTTCACTATTCGGAGCCGTAGCCTCGGCAACTGCTTATGAATGTTTTGAATGGCTTGATAGCGCGCTAGAAACTATGGATAGCAATAGAAAATTTCTCGCAAAGTTATTAAGAGAAAAATTGCCAACAGTTGGTTATCGAATCCCAGATTTCTCTTATTTGGCTTGGCTAGATCTTGCAGAACTTAAGTTGGGCGCTGATCCTTCTGAGGCTCTTTTGGAACGCGGGAAGCTAGCGCTAAATGCTGGAATTACCTTCGGTCCAGAATCTGGAAATTTTGTTCGCTTAAATTTTGCAACAAGTGAAGAGATACTAAGTGAAGCAATTACAAGAATGGTTTCCTGTGTCAAATAACGAGGTAAATTCTTTTGATGTTGTAATTGTTGGCGGTGGGCATAATGGCTTAGTTGCATCTTGCTATTTAGCTAAAGCAGGTTTGAAAGTTGTAATTTTGGAGAAGAACGATTCCCTAGGTGGCGCAACTGTAAGTCAGAAAGTTTTTCCAGAATACGAAGCACGGTTATCTCGTTATTCTTACCTAGTCTCGCTACTGCCAGATCAAATTGTTAAAGACCTAGATTTGAAGTTCAAAACTATAGAGCGCGAAGTTTCCTCATTTACCCCAGAGAGCGTAGATGGAAAAGACTTAGGACTATTGATTAATCGTGGACTCGTCGGCCAGACATCCGATGATTTTCTTGCAATGACTGGAAGTAGTGATGAAATTGCGGCATGGGAGAGTTTCTATGCTGACGTGCAGAAGTTGGCTGATGCAATTGCGCCAACGATGCTACAAAAACTTCCAACACGTTCTCAACTTAAGGAAAAAGTTGGCAATAAAATTTGGGATGAAATAATTGAGATCCCGCTAGAGGCTGTATTGGAAAGCAGATTTAAAAGTGATGTAGTTCGTGGAATCGTCTTTACAGATGGCTTAATTGGAACATTTTCAGATGGCAAAGACTTGATTGCAAATATTTGTTTTCTCTATCACTTGATCGGCAACGGCACTGGCGACTGGAAAGTTCCAGTCGGTGGCATGGGGGCGCTTGTTGCTGAGTTAGTTGAAACAGCGAGAAAACTCGGCGTTACTTTTGTCTTGGAGAGTGAAGTTGATTCCATAACTCAAGTAGCTGGCAAATTTGTTACTACTGCCTCTGGAAAGAGTTATGAAAGTAATTATGTTCTAGCGAATTTCGCACCACAAAAATTAGCGAAGATTTTAGCTAAGCCAGCTCCGACGAGCCTTGATGGCAGCCAAGTAAAAGTTAATATGCTGCTTACAAAGTTACCTAGACTTAAATCAGGAACAGAACCCAAATTGGCATTTGCCGGGACCTTTCATTTCGATGAGCGATACTCAGATTTCCAACTCGCGTATGAGCAGGCAGCTGCAGGCAATATTCCAGACATCATTCCGGCTGAAATGTATTGCCACACACTTTCAGATACCTCGATATTAGGTGCTGATCTAGTGGCCAAAGGCTTCCAAACCTTGACCCTCTTTGGAATGCATACGCCAGCGAGTTTATTTGAGAAAGATAATTCGGGAAGTAAAGCAATTATTTTGGAGCGGTTACTTAATCAGCTAAACCAATATCTAGTTGATCCGATTGAAAGCTGTTTAGCTAAGAATTCAGATGGCTCACTCTGCATAGAGATAAAAAGTCCGCTGGATCTTGAAGCGGAAATTGGCTTGCCTCGGGGCAATATTTTTCATAAAGATCTCTCAATGCCATTCCGCGAAGATGCTTCAGCCCCAAGTTGGGGTGTTGAAACTGATGTGGCCAACTTATTTTTATGCGGGGCGGGCGCAATTCGGGGCGGAGGAGTTAGTGGGATACCAGGACACAACGCCGCTGCAGCAGTTCTCGAAGCGCGCGGGTTGTAACTCATAAGGTAGATTTGTCTCATGTTCAAAGCCATCCGCCGGTTATTAGCTGCAATTACTTTTCTTGCTGTAATAGCTGCTGCACTTAAGACCGCATTTGAGTGGGTCGCGCAAAGTGGCGACGATGACCACGAAGTATTTGTGGATGAAGACCGCGAGACCGTTTAAATTTCTTAAATCATAAACATGGAATACATAGCCGGCAGTTGCAATATTGGAAAGGGCGAAATTCGCCGTAGACAAATCGTTGCACTTATCGGGTTAATTTTAGTTATCTCCACAACTGCAGGGCTAATTGGATCAGATAGCGCGAAGAGTGCAAGATTTGCTGTCTTTGTTCCAGCCTTAGTTTTCTCAGTTGGCTTTATTCAATCCCGACGTAAATTCTGTTTAGCCTTTGGATTACTCGGAACTTTTAACTTTGGTTCGCTTGGAAAACTTTCTAGAGTTGCCGCACCAGAAGACCGTAAAGCAGATCGCAAGACTGCAATCTCAATCCTGGTTCAAGCATTAGCGTTAGCACTAACAATTACCTTGATTATCTATCTATTGCCGCTTTAAAGTTCTATTATGGCTTTGCCGGCGATTAAGACTTTAGTGGGAGGCTTTATGGAAATCGTTATACATGCCAGAAATGCAAACTTGGCTGAAGATTTCAGAACTATTGCTACCGAGAAACTAAAATCACTTGATCGATTCAGTGTGAAAATTACAAGCATTAAAGTAGAAATTGTGCACGAACAGAATCCTCGTTTCGGTAAGTCTTCTCATGAAGTTCACTTAACAACGAGCGGAAGTGGACCGTTTATGCGAGCCGAGGGCGTGGGATTTAATGATCTTGCCGCATTTGATAAAGCGGTAACCGCACTTGAATTACAGTTACGAAAAATTCATGAAAAATCGAAAGATATAAGCCATGAAAGTTTGAGGAAGCCAAAATAATAGTTGCAGGATTTGTCGAAGCTTGGTGGATGTTATTCCACACCTTCTGGGCGCTTATTTTAGGATTCACTTTATCTGGCGCAGTGCAGGCATTTGCTTCGCGCAAAAAAATGAGAGAGCAGCTTGGCGATGACAGTTTCAAGAGTGTCTTTAAAGCAACGCTATTTGGAATGATTAGCTCTTCTTGTTCATATTCAGCGAGTGCTTTAGCGAAAAGTTTATTTTCTAAGGGTGCGAATTTCACTTCCTCAATGGTCTTTATGTTTGCCAGTACAAATCTCGTGTTGGAGCTCGGATTAGTTCTCTGGATTATGATGGGTTGGCAGTTTGCAGTCGCAGAATTCTTTGGTGGTGCAATCATGATTATTCTTTTGAAGTTGTTGATTCCAAGGCTGATACCTGCAGAATTAATCGAGCGCTCACGAGAAAGTTATGAGAGTTCTAAAGAGGCTAATTCAACAAGAAAAGCTAACTGGCATGATGCTGCCGGTTACACCATAGGCGATTTCAGAATGTTGCGATATGAACTAGTAATTGGTTTTCTCGTGGCTGGGCTGGCTGCAAAACTTGTTCCAGCATCTTTTTGGAGTGCGATTTTCTTGTCTGGTAACGGGATTATCACAACCATCCAAAATGTAATCATTGGGCCAGTAATTGCCTTCATTAGTTTTGTCTGTTCTGTAGGAAACATTCCGCTAGCAGCAACACTTTGGCATGGCGGTATTTCATTTGGTGGAACTATTGCCTTTATTTTCGCTGACTTAATTGCACTTCCACTGGTGCTCATTTATCGCAAATATTATGGAACGAAACTAGCCATTAGATTGACCCTAGTTTTCTGGTTGGTTATGAGTCTTAGTGGATTGATCACGGAAATTATCTTTGATTTCCTAAATCTAATTCCTGCTATGGACCACAATATGTCTCATTCCTATCAGATTGGCTGGAACTATACGACAATCCTTAATCTAATTGCATTGGCGCTTATCTCTTGGATCTATTGGATGTATCGAACCCAAGTAACCGATGCTGTCGATCAAGAGTTTGCAAAGGACTTGGTGTGTGGCATGCAGGTTCGAATCTCTGATGCTCCTGCACAATATGAATTAAATGGCAAAACCTATTATTTCTGCATGCCGGGGTGCCGAGATACCTTCCAAGCGAATCCAGAGCGTTTCGCACCTGCAACCCATTCGTAATTCGTAAGTTCTAATTTAGTTGGAATAAAATTCAAATTGAATTTGTTCAATCTTAAGTTAGGATATGCAATTAGAGTTTATTTAAGAAATGAAGGAGAAAATAATTGCCTGCTGTAACAGTCGCTGAAATAACTATTCTGCCTAGAGTTATCGCAGAACCAAATGCACGAGCTCGTGGGGTCAAAAGTGTTACGACTGCGCCACAAGGTTACGAAGGCGAAGGTTTCCCAGTTCGTCGCGCATTTGCCGGAGTGGATTTAGCAGAGCTTGATCCATTTATTCACCTTGATCAAATGGGCGAAGTTGAATACGCACCAGGTGAACCAAAAGGAACTCCTTGGCATCCACATCGCGGTTTTGAAACGGTTACATACATTATTGATGGAATTTTTGATCACAAAGATAATCACGGAGGCGGCGGAACAATCACAAATGGTGATACCCAGTGGATGACAGCTGGTGCAGGAATTTTGCATATCGAAACTCCACCAGAACATTTAGTTATGAGTGGCGGACTATTTCATGGTTTCCAACTCTGGGTAAATTTGCCAGCAGAGAAAAAATGGTCAAAGCCTGCCTACCAAGATTTGCGCGCATCAGATGTGAAATTACTTGCATCGAGTGATGGTGGAACTTTGATTCGAATAATTGCCGGCGAAGTTGCTGGACATGTTGGCCCTGGTTCAACACAGACACCGATTTCAATTGTTCATGCAACGCTTGCTCCAGGTGCGAAATTAGAGCTACCTTGGAATAAGAATTACAACGCACTTATTTATACTCTCAATGGTCACGGAACTGTTGGCGAAGCAAAACAACCAGTTCACATGGGACAACTTGCAGTTATGGGCGATGGCGATACTTTGGTAATTCAAGCAGACCCAACTCAAGAATCTAGATCACCAGAGATGGATGTTTTAATTCTTGGCGGTCAAGCAATTAAAGAACCTGTTGCTTGGATGGGGCCATTTGTAATGAACACAAAAGCCGAAGTTCTAAAAGCTTTTGAAGATTTCCAAAAAGGCTTGCTAGGAACCGTTCCAGCAACGGATATCACTGGGGTTCATGGCGCGCCAACCGAGGTAGTTGAAGGTAATTAATTAAAGGCTCTTAAGCGCGCTTACAACTTTAGTTAGCGATTCTTTCGCATCACCAAAGAGCAAGGTTGTTTTTGCATCGTAGAGAAGATCATTTTCAATACCAGCAAAACCAGGGCGCATTGAACGCTTTAAGAAAATAACGTTTCCGGCACTCGCAACATCAAGAATTGGCATTCCATAGATTGGGCAACCAGGTGTGGTTTTAGCCGCTGGATTCACAACATCGTTAGCGCCTACAACTAGAACAACATCTGTTTGTGGGAAAGTTGGGTTAATTTCTTCCATCTCAACCAATTGCTCGTATGGAACATTTGCTTCTGCAAGAAGAACGTTCATATGACCAGGCATACGACCGGCAACAGGATGAATTCCATATGCAACTTCTACGCCTTTTTCTGCCAACAAATCTGCAAGTTCGCGAACTGTGTGTTGCGCTTGGGCAACTGCTAATCCGAAACCAGGAACGATTACAACGCGCTGGGCATAGTTAAGAAGAATTGCAACATCATCAGGTGATCCAGATTTAACTGGACGTGCTTCGCCGGCTTCTGTAGCTGCTTGTGGTTTTGCAGTGAAAGCACCGAAGAGCGTTCCAAAGAGTGAACGTCCCATCGCTTCTGCCATCTTGCGAGTCAGAATTGTTCCGGATGCACCAACAAGTGTTCCTGCAACGATGAGAAGCGTTGATTGCAGAACATATCCGCTAGCCGCAACGGTTAAACCGGTGAATGCGTTAAGTAGTGAGATAACAATTGGAACATCTGCGCCACCAACTGGAAGAACGAAGAGAACACCAAATAGAAGAGAGAGGCCAGCAAGAACGAGAAGTGGAGTTGTTCCACCACTTGCGATTACCCAACCAGAAGTTCCTAAAGCGCCGGCAAGAGTTGCTGCAATTACGAAGCGACCGCCAGGAAATACAACAGGGCGTGTAGTCATAATTTCTTGCAACTTCAAGAAGGTAATGATTGAACCAGAGAAGGAAACGCTTCCTACAAGAACTGTGAATACTGTCGCCAGAACTTCACCGAAACTTGCGTTATCTCCAAGATTTAAATATTCAACAATCGCAACAAGCGCTGCTGCGCCGCCACCAACACCATTGAATAGTGCTACTAGTTGTGGCATCTGAGTCATCTGAATCTTGCGAGCTGCTGGAACGCCAACAACTACACCAAAGGCGATTGCACCAATAATTAAAAGTGTGTTGTGTCCCTCTTCGATAGCGGGATCAAAGAAAACAATTACTGTTGCAACAGTGGCACCAAAGGCACCGATTAAATTTCCACGACGGGCAGTTTTAGGGGCTGAAAGTCCCTTAAGTGCCATGATGAATGAAACTGCAACACCAAGTCCTAAGAGGGCATAAAGATTTGAATTCATTACTTCTTACCGCCCTTTCCCTTAAACATTTCCAGCATGCGGTCTGTAACCACAAAGCCGCCCACCATATTTATCGTTGCTAATACAACTGCAAGAATTGCCAGCGTAATTTCCAAAGTAGTTTTGGCTTCGGCAGCAACAAGAATTGCGCCAACTAAAATAATTCCGTGAATAGCATTTGCGCCAGACATCAAAGGGGTGTGAAGGGTTGTTGAAACTTTAGATACAACTTCAAAGCCAATGAAGACCGAGAGAATAAAGATTGTCAGAATGACCATTGGATCCATATCTATCATTTCTTTACCTCCGGAGTGCGACGAGAGCCGCCATGAGTAAGTGTTGCTGAGTCAATAATTTCATCAGAGAAATCTGGGATCACGTCACCAGTTGGTTTTCCATCAACGCTCTTTGTCATGAGCAGAAGAAGATTTACCACGTTACGTGAGAACAACATTGATGCGTGATAAGGCAATTGGCTTGGAACATCTTTTCCGCCCCAAATAACTACGCCGTTATCTGTTGTAATTGTTTCTCCTGGCTTGCTTCCTTCAACGTTTCCGCCGGTTTCAGCAGCGAGATCAACAATTACTGCACCTGATTTCATTGCAGAAACCATCTGACCTGTTACAAGTCTTGGCGCTGGTCGACCAGGAACTGCTGCTGTTGTGATAACTACATCTGCTGCAGCCAAGTAAGGAGTTAGAAGTTCACGTTGCTTAGCGGCACGCTCTTCGGTCATTTCACGGGCGTAACCGCCGGCACCTTCAAGTGCTTCAAGTTCTAGTGTTATAAATTTTGCGCCCATTGATTTAACTTCATCTGCTGAAGATGGACGAACATCGTAAGCACTTACAACGGCGCCAAGTCGTTTTGCGGTTGCAATTGCCTGAAGGCCGGCAACACCGGCTCCCAAAACAACAACTTGTGCTGGAGTTACAGTTCCTGCTGCTGTCATAAGCAATGGAAAGAATCTTGGTGAAAGTTCTGCCGCTACTAATGAAGCACGATATCCAGCGCAAAGTGCTTGCGAAGTTAGGGCATCCATTGATTGGGCGCGTGAAATACGAGGAACAAGTTCCAAAGAGAGTGCGGTTACGCCGGCTGCAGCAGCGGCTTCAATTGAATCAACGGAAGTTGTTGGCGAAAGAAATGAAATTGTGAGTGCGCCTTTTTTGAGTGATTTCATCTGATCAGGCGTAAGTGCAGTAACTGAGGCAACTACATCAGCACTGCTTATTACATTGCCACTCTTAACTGTGGCGCCAGCTGCAGTGAATTCGCTATCTTGAAAGCCAGCGGCGATACCTGCCCCAGCTTCAATAACAACATCAAGGCCAGCCTTGGTTAATTTGGAAATGATGTCTGGGACGAGTGCTACGCGAGCTTCACCAGACCGGATCTCTTTTGCTACGGCTATTTGCATGCCCAAAGATTAGTGCCTCGAGCGTGGTGTGTCCTATTATTTTTAGGGATTACCCATTAATTCACCGCGAACCAAGTGATAAAGAATCGCTTGAATTGTTGTGCGGCGGTGATAAGCCTCACGCCAAATGACCGACTTCGGACCATCGATAACTTCGGCCGCAACTTCCTCGCCACGATGAGCAGGTAAGCAATGCATAAATATCGAATCTGATGCTGTCTTTGACATTAAATCTTTAGTTACTGCAAATGGTGCCAAGGCTTTTAACTTTTCACTTCTAACATCCTCGGGGTCTCCCATAGACATCCACACATCCGTATACACAACGCTTGCATCTTTTACCGCAGCACTTGGGTCAGTAAGAACTTCAAGTTTTGCGCCAGTTTTACTTGCAATGTTTCTGGCACTTTGAATTGCGGAATCCGATGGCGCCCATTTTCCTGGTGGTGTGGCTACGACAACGTGCGCGCCCATGATTGCACCCATTGTTAACCAGGCATGAGACATATTGTTTCCGTCGCCAACATAAGTAAATTTACGACCAGAAACATCAGAACCAAAAACTTCACGAATTGTAAGCCAGTCTGCAAGCAACTGCGTTGGATGGTCGGTATCGGTCAGACCATTTAGAACTGGAATAGATGCATGTGCACCAAGTTCATCTACATCCGATTGTGCAAATGTGCGAACAATTAAGGCGCTCGCAAATCCACTTATGATTTTTGCCGTATCAGAAATCGTTTCGCCTCGCCCAATTTGTAAGTCATCGCCACGTAAGAACATTGGCGTGCCACCAAGGTGAGCCACAGCCGTTTCTGATGCAAGTCTCGTACGAGTTGATGATTTGGTCATATAAATAGCAACCGTTTGATTTGCTAGTGCATCTTTAGACCGAAGAGGTTTACTTGCAAATTGCGCGCCAGTATCAAGAATCAGTTCTACATCTTCTCGAGATAGATGTTCGGTGCGCAATAAGTCTTTCATCACTGAATAATACCCAATAAAGCTGCTCGCCTCGGTAGAATTTGCAGCATGGGAATCTTCACCCGAACACCGAAAACGATGCCAGGCTTGAGTGATCTGCAGCCATTTACTGATGTGTTGGAGAAAGAAGACACTCGACTAACAAATGATGATGGCGATCATGAAAAATTTGCGCATTATGTTCGCAAAGAAAAGATTGTGGAATCAGCCGTAACTGGCAAAGCAGTTCGCGCGCTCTGCGGGAAAAAATGGGTCCCAAGTCGCGATCCTGAAAAATTTCCGATTTGTCCAATGTGTAAGAAAATTTATGATGGCCTGAAGAAGGAATGAAGAAACCACGTTCTAGGCTTTTCATATTCGGCCTGCTAATTTCACTTCTTGCTAGCGTTGGAATAACAACAAATGCGACAGCAGAGGACCGCCAACTTCGTAAAATATTTTCCGGTTGGATGACTGATTACAGCACTTACGGGGATACAACAAAGGGCCAAATTCAGGCGATGGATTATGTTGTAGCGAATTCCGAAATGTTCGGTCAAATTTTGCCATTCTGGTACACGATAACAAGTGCAACGAAAATCAAAGACAAATATGTAACACAAAATTCTATTGATAAAGCAATTCCAGTTGCCACCCTTCAAAGCCTTGGAATCAAAGTATTGCCGACAATCACAGATAGCACCAAAGAGGGCGAACTCTCAAAAATATTGGGTAACGACGCCAATAGAGCTAGCCTGATAAAAACAATTACTGATTTAGTTTTAGTGAATAAATTTGATGGGATTGATTTAAATTTTGAAGGATTTGCCTACGTGGACAAGATTGCAACCTGGCCAACGATTAAACCTAGATGGGTGAAGTTCGTCTCAGAACTTTCTGCCGCGTTGCATGCGCAAAACAAATTATTGTCAGTAACTACGCCATATCTATTGGATCCAGTGACTGGGAAAAAAGGTTATTACCATTATGCGTGGCCTGAAATTTCAAGTTACATCGATCGCTTAAATATTATGTTTTATGATTATCACAAATATGACACTAAGCCTGGTCCGATCGGACCAATTAGTTGGTTCGAGCCATCCTTAATTTATGCACTGAAAACCGTGGCACCTTACAAAATTTATTTAGGTACGCCAAATTATGGCTATAACTGGGTTACAAAGGTAACCGGAGTTTGTCCAACTAATACTCCAGCATCAGAAAAAACATCTTCAAATGCCGCAATTATTCACCAACTTAAAGCACAGGCAATTTTAGATAAGCCTGGAGCTGTTGCTACATATAATGAAAAGTTTGGTGAAACTAATGTGCTTTATACCGCTGAATTCAATGGCGTAAATGCAAGCGGTGCACCAACAAGTTGCAAGGTAAACCATTCTGCCTGGTATGTGGATGCCCGCGGTTATTTTGCTAGAGCCAAACTTGTTGAAAAATATAAACTTGGTGGAATTTCAGAATGGGAAATCGGTTACGGTGATAATTTAGCGATAGCGGAAGTTAAGAAAGTTGCAATCGCGATGGGGCAAGACAAAGTAGTTGGAGTTTCTGAAGCGAGCTCAGAAATTGGAAACTATGGTGAAGGTATTTCGTTTAGTGGATCTTTCAAATTAGCAGATGGTCGACCTTTGGAGAATGTTCCAGTTTTCATCGAGATTAAACGGGCATCTGGAACTGTCCGCAAACCAATAACTCAAACGGCTCTCGATGGAACATTTCAGACCAAAATATTGCTCGGTGAATCTTCCAACATCTCTTTCACAACAGATGAAACTTTGGAGCGCACCTCTGGCATTACTCCAGAGCGAACCATTGGAATATCAAGGTTGGTTTCTTGGAATATTCCAGCCTCAATGAAACGCGGCGTCACTTACAAAATTAGCGGTCAGTTGCAGCCAAGAACATCTGGAATCAAAGTGCTTTTGGATGATGGCAAGGTTCAACTGTCAACCACTTCGCTGGCTGATGGTAAATTTGAATTTGAAGTTACACTTTCAAAAATTGGGGTCAGACAATTTAGAATAGTTACTGAGTCAGAGGCAGGCTTTATCGGTTCCAAGAGCGCATTCACATCAGTTTTGGTTAGGTAGTGGAATGGTAAAAACTCTTTCTAAAGAAGAAGTAAATATTAGTGAACTCATTGATAGACCATGGATAACAATTGTCTGGGATGATCCGGTAAATCTTATGAATTATGTAACTCATGTTTTCATAAAGCTCTTTGGATTTTCAAAAGAAAAAGCTCATGAGTTGATGATGCAAGTTCATAACGAGGGTCGGGCAGTGGTTTCAACGGGAACTCGCGAAGAAATGGAGCGTGATGTTCAACGATTACATGAGCATGGACTTTGGGCAACTCTTCAACGTGACGACAAAATCTAATGTCTAACTTCGAAAAAGTAGGCTCTGGATATTCGCTAGACCTAACGCTTGATGAAGCACAAATCTTAATTAATTTGGTCGAACAGTTACTGGAATTACTCGGCGAAGGTGATTTCTTCCATCATTACGATTCCAGTGATCCACTTGCGCAGCTACTGGCGATGCCATCTGAAATTGTCACGCCAGATGATCCGGTTTTACTTAGGTTATTGCCAAATGCATATGCAGATCCAGAAGCTGCTTCAGATTTTCGCAGATATACCGAACCACAATTGCGTGGTTCTAAGCAGCGGAACTTAAGATTAGTTAGAGAACAACTTACAGTTTTGGTAGATGAAAATCATGGCGGAGTAATTGAAGAGCTAGATGCAGATATTTGGCTGAAGGCGATAAATGATTTACGAATTGCACTCTCTATAAGACTTGAGATAACCGAGGATAGTTTTGAGACTTTTGAACTATTGCCAGATGAAGATCCGCAGAAGTCGGTTTATGCCGTTTATTTCTGGTTAGGTTGGTTGCAGGAAAATTTGTTAGGGTTGCTCCTATGACACTTCGAATTAGCGCAGAGCATGTCGCTAAAATTCTCGAGCAATCACGCGAGGAATACCCAGATGAATGTTGTGGCGTAATTCTTGGGCCAGAGGGAAGCGATAAAGCTGTCGCACTAAAACCAATGATCAATGCTGCGCATTCGCCAACCTTTTACGAATTTGATTCTAAAGATTTACTCGCTCTCTATCGCGAATTAGATGACAATTCGCAAGAGATCGTCGTTGTTTATCACTCGCACACCGAGACCGAGGCTTATCCATCTCGCACAGATATTGCCTACGCCTCTGAACCAAATGCACACTATGTTTTAGTTTCTACCCGCAAAGAGATTGCACCTGAGAGTGAATTTCGTTCGTATCGAATTATTGACGGCATAGTTACCGAAGAGCCTGTTGAGATTCTTTCGGCTTAGTCCTCGATTGGTAAGTAACGGGCACTTCTAGGATACTTAGGGCATGTCATCTCCAGAGATTCAAGTCCGCATCCCAACGATTCTTCGCCCCTACACAAATAGCGAAAAAGTTGTAACAGCGGAAGCAAATAATTTGGGCGAATTAATTACCGCTCTAAATGTTAAATACGCAGGTCTTGGCGAACGTTTGCTTGAAAATAATGAACTTCGCAGGTTTATAAATATTTATGTTAATGATGAAGATGTTCGCTTTATGGGTTCACTTGCTGCAACACTTAAAGCTGGTGATTCTGTAACAATCTTGCCTGCCGTCGCTGGTGGTTGCTAGTGACAAGATACGAATCGCTCGAAGCATCACTCGGTCACACGCCATTAATTGGTTTACCAAAACTTTCACCAAAGTCTGAACCTGGAAAACCTGCAGTTCGTCTCTGGGCAAAGATGGAAGATCGCAATCCAACTGGTTCGATTAAAGATCGCACAGCAATGGCAATGATTGATGATGCAGAAAAAACCGGAAAATTAAAACCTGGTGCAACAATTCTTGAACCAACAAGCGGTAATACTGGAATTTCACTTGCCATGGTTGCAAAAGTTCGGGGCTATAACTTGATTTGTGTGATGCCAGAAAATACAAGTATTGAGCGTACTCAAATTTTGGAGATGTGGGGCGCAAAAATTATTTATTCACCCGCTGCTGGTGGCTCTAACGAAGCGGTCCGAGTCGCTAAAGAGATAGCAGAACAGAATCCAGAATGGGTTTTTCTATATCAATATGGAAATCCAGCAAATACATTGGCCCATTACCAAACAACCGGACCCGAAGTTTTCAAAGATTTACCAACTGTTACGCACTTTGTTGCAGGGCTAGGAACAACTGGCACACTTATGGGAGCCGGAAAATATCTACGCGAAAAGAATCCAAACATTGCAATCATTGCCGCTGAACCAAGATATGGCGAAGTTGTTTATGGTTTGCGAAATTTAGATGCAGGATTTGTTCCAGAACTTTACGATGCATCAATTATTACGCGCCGATTCTCTGTAGGTGCCGAAGATTCAGTTCGCAGAGTGCGTGAATTACTTGAAGTTGAAGGCATCTTCGCTGGAATCTCGACTGGTGCAATTCTTCACGCAGCCCTTGGTATCGCCAAGGAATGCATTGATGCTGGAGTAGGCGCAGATATTGCGTTCATTGTCTGCGATGCGGGATGGAAGTATTTATCCACTGGCGTATATGGAAAAGATAGCGACTCAGAAGTTCTCGACGGCCAACTTTGGGCTTAATTCTTTACTAAAGGTAGGCTTGGCTATATGTCGGCCGCAAAGTCATCTGAAAACTCACCAATCGGAATATTCGATTCAGGTGTTGGTGGTTTAACAGTTGCCAGATCCATTATTGATCAGCTTCCCGGTGAATCAATTCTTTATGTTGGCGATACTGCTCGTGGTCCATATGGCCCAAGACCGCTTGCTGAAGTTCGAACTTTCGCTCTAGAAATTCTTGATGAATTAGTTGAAGCAGGAGTAAAGGCAATTGTTATTGCTTGCAACACTGCAAGTGCGGCAATGTTGCGAGATGCGCGTGAACGTTATTCAGTTCCAGTAATAGAAGTTATCCAACCTGCTGTGCGTCGTGCGGTTTCAGCGACTAGAAGTGGTCGTATCGGAGTAATTGGAACGAATGCAACTATTGAATCAGGTGCATATCTGGATGCCTTTGCAGCAGCGCCACAATTAGAAATTACATCAGTGGCTTGCCCATTATTTGTTGAATATGTTGAACGCGGCGAAACTTCGGGCAGCGCAATTACCAAAGTGGCTAATGATTATTTGAAATCTCTAATTGAAAAAGATATCGACACCCTGGTTTTGGGCTGCACCCACTATCCATTATTGACTGGTGTAATTTCCTATGTAATGGGCAATGAAGTCACACTTGTTTCAAGCGCTGAAGAAACTGCCAAGGATTTATACCGAATACTTGTTGAAAAAAATATGTTAAATAGTTCTGGGAAACCTTCCCATAAATTTGTTTCAACTGGCGAAAGTGAAATGTTTAGCAGACTTGCTAGACGATTCCTTGGGCCAGAAGTAACAAGAGTCGAATCGAGGATCTAAATGTCAGCAGATAACAACCAAAACAAGGCGAGCGGCTCCAGAATTGATGGTAGAAATCCAGAAAATTTACGTGCTATTAAATTCACTCGTAACTGGTTGAACAATGCTGAAGGTTCAGTATTAGTTGAATTTGGAAACACTCGCGTTCTCTGTGTTGCATCGTTTACACCAGGAGTTCCACGTTGGTTGGTTGGTAAAGGTGGCGGTTGGGTAACAAGTGAATATGCGATGTTGCCGCGAGCTACTCACACAAGATCTGATCGTGAAAGCGTTAAAGGAAAACTTGGTGGCCGCACACAAGAAATTTCTCGACTTGTTGGGCGTTCACTTCGCGCAGTTGTTGATACTGCTGCACTTGGCGAAAATACTATTGTTATCGATTGCGATGTTCTGCAGGCAGATGGCGGAACAAGAACTGCTGCAATCACTGGGGCATATGTTGCGCTACAAGATGCAATTACCTGGGCAAAAGGTAAGGGCCATATTCCGGCATCTCGCAATCCAATTACGCAAGGAGTCTCTGCGGTAAGTGTTGGAATTATTGGTGGAGTACCAATGCTAGATCTTTGTTATGAAGAAGATGTCACTGCTGATACAGATATGAATATCGTTTGCACTGCAGATGGAAATTTTGTTGAAGTTCAGGGAACTGCAGAAGGAAAACCCTTTGACCGCGAACTTCTAAATAGCCTTTTGGACCTTGGTGTTTCTGGTTGTAATCAACTTTCAAAATTGCAACAGATTGCGCTTAACTAGTTCATAATGCGCAAGATAGTTTTAGCAACACAGAACAGCGGAAAAATTGTGGAATTTGAAAGATTACTTGCCGAATTCGTAAGTGATGTTCAAGTTTTAGGACTTAGGGATTTCCCCGATATGCCAGATATCGCTGAGACTGGCACTTCATTTATCGAAAATTCTTTATTGAAGGCACGAGGAATCTGTGCATTCACAGGCCTTCCAACTCTGGCGGATGACAGCGGTCTTTGCATTGATTATCTAAATGGCGATCCTGGAATTTATTCGGCAAGATGGTCGGGAATTCATGGTGATGACAGAGCTAATATCGCCA
This sequence comes from Candidatus Nanopelagicaceae bacterium, assembly GCA_964201775.1. GTDB lineage: Bacteria > Actinomycetota > Actinomycetes > Nanopelagicales > Nanopelagicaceae > AAA044-D11. Next base: position 647 of record CAXNFK010000009.1, on the reverse strand, counting down.
AGGTTTTGTCGCAATTAGATGGCGTTGATATGGAAGATCGAAGTGCGTATTTCATTTGTGAAGTTGCTTTAGTGTTTCCGCAAGGGCACAAACATCAAGGACGCGAGGTAATTGAGAGTGGAAAGTTACTTGGGTCTATCACCCTCTCACCCCGCGGAACAGCGGGCTTTGGGTATGACCCAATTTTTCAACCAGCGGGAGAAGCTTTAACACTAGGGGAATTCACGCATGGCGAGAAGGACAAAATCAGCCATCGCGGAATTGCAATGCGGGCCATCGCACCGCGTATTTTAGATTTGCTCTAAAAATCTAAGTTTTGTTCGACCCTAAGGTATCCTTTCGCTATTAAGTTTTAAATCTGGATTTCAATCTCAAACCAAGGAGCACAACCGTGGCAGTTAAGAAATCAGCAAAGAAGACAACAAAAAGACCTGTTAAAAAAGCAGCGAAGAAAACTTCCGCTAAGAAAACAGCGAAGAAGAGCGTCGCTAAAAGAACCGTAAAGAAAGCAGCGAAGAAAACTTCCGCTAAGAAAACAGCGAAGAAGAGCGCAAAGAAAGTTGCGAAAAGATCTTCTTCAACTTTCGTTGTTCCTTCAGCACCTTCAATTCGTTCTGACTATCAGAGTAACTCGGTTGTTAATCGCC
>CAXNFK010000008.1:0-20575 GCA_964201775.1 Candidatus Nanopelagicaceae bacterium | reverse complement strand
GGTCACTTCCGAGATTAGCTTTCGCATTTGGGGAGAATCTAACTATCCGCATGTGGCTGATTCTATCTATTCAATTGCTGCTAAGTCATCCGCATCTGTAACTGCAAATAGTTTCACGGCCAAATCTTCCTTACGAACAATCGCGATACTTGAAGCAGGTGCCACTTCACCCGCGATAACAATGGCTTCGATTCCGGTTATTCCACTGGCCTTAGCCACAACTAATACCGCAAGCAATGAATCAATTTGAAAATCTCCACTTTTCACCGGGACTGCAACATATGTGCGTCCGGTGTTATCTCGGAGCGCAGCAGCAGAAATTGAATTGCTTCGCGCTTGCGTTGCTTTAGCAAGAGTCAACAACTTTAAATCTTCGGGATTATTGCTCAAGAATCGTCTCCTGATCATCAACAATTCGTTCAGCTAAGACAGTTGCAATTCTGTGACGTCGTCCAACCGGACGTTCTGCAGTCAACTTAACTCCGGCAATAGAAATTGTGCTGCCTGGAATTGGCACCCTACCTAAAGTTTTAGCAAGTAAACCACCGATGCTATCCACATCTTCGCGCTCAGTTTCTGCAATTTCAATCTTGAAACTTGTTGCGAAATCCTCGATATGCAACCTTGCAGACAATCTGGCGCTAGTTTCACTAAGCCATTCAATTTCTAAATCATCATCATCATATTCATCGGCTATCTCGCCAACAATCTCTTCCAAAATATCTTCAATAGTAATCAAACCAGCAGTGCCGCCATATTCATCTACCACGACTGCCATATGAATTTGATCGCGTTGCATCTCTTTCAATAATTCTGCAGCGGTCTTAGTCTCGGGCACGAAAGTTGCTGGGCGAATATGGGCTGAAACCATCTCAATCAATTCAGATTCACGGTGTTCGTGTGTGCGTCTCGCTAAATCTTTAACGTAAGCAATTCCAATAATCTTATCTAAGTTCTCGTCGATTACCGGAATTCGAGTAAATCCTGAACGCAGCGCAAGTGAAAGACCTTGGCGCAATGATTTATTTCCTTCAATCCAAACCATGTCAGTTCTTGGCACCATTAATTCGCGAACTAAGGTATCTCCCAAATCGAAAACAGATTGAATCATTTCACGTTCTGATTCTTCAACTAGTCCATGTTGGCTGGCATTATCTAGCGCATCTCGTAACTCTTCTTCATTAGAAAATTGCCCGGCACGTAATTTAAATCCCGCTTTACGTAGGCTAGAAACAATGGAATTAGGAAGAACTGATACCAGCTTTGCGAAATTGAGATTATGTGACTTACCAAATGTGCGGCCGATGTAGAAACCAATAACCAGCCATACAACTGCATCAAATATAAACTTGAGGGTTTTCATTTACCTTTTCGCCATTCCGCTAGGGTTTTCTCCTGAAGTCCGAACATAACTTTGTGTTCCTCTTCCTCGGCGTGATCAAAGCCCAATAAGTGTAGAACACCATGAACGGTAAGTAATGAAATCTCTTCTTCCGCTGAATGGCTAACTGCTTGCTTAGCTGCAAATTGTGGGCAAATTACGATGTCACCGATAATTCCTGGGCCTTTGCTTGCAGAGAAAGGTTTCATTTCATCCATCGGAAATGAGAGCACATCGGTAGGTCCAGGTAAATCCATCCACTGAATATGCAGTTTAGTAATTTCATCTTCATCTACCAGAGTGATACTTAAATCTGAATCTGGATGAATTCCCATTTTATCCAGCGCAAATGCTGCTACATCAACAATCTCATCTTCATCGCAAGCTATACCGCTGTTATTAGCAATTTCTATTCCCATGGGAATTAGCGATCACCGCTTCCAGATCGAATTGATCTTGTGATATTCGGTGGAACAACTTTGTTTTCATCATGTCGGCCGTACGCGTTCACAATATCGCCGACAAGTCGGTTACGAACAACATCCTCAGAATCTAACTTTATAAATGTAATGTCATCTACACCTTCGAGAATTTCGTGAACAATCTTCAAACCAGATTGGGCGCCATGAGGTAAATCAATTTGCGTTGTATCCCCAGTGATTACCATTTTTGAACCGAAGCCAAGGCGAGTTAGAAACATCTTCATCTGTTCGGCAGAAGTATTTTGGGCTTCATCCAAGATAATAAAAGCATCATTTAGCGTGCGGCCGCGCATATAAGCAAGAGGTGCAATCTCAATAATTCCAGATTGCATAAGTCTTGGGATCGACTCTTGATCAATCATGTCGTGTAGCGCATCAAAGAGTGGACGCAAATATGGATCGATCTTTTCTTGCAGGGTTCCGGGCAAGAATCCCAGACGCTCCCCTGCTTCAACTGCAGGTCTAGTTAAAATTATGCGATTCACTTGCTTTGACTGAAGAGCTTGAATGGCTTTTGCCATTGCTAAATACGTTTTACCAGTTCCTGCTGGGCCAACGCCAAAAGTAATTGTGTTCTCATCTATCGCTTCAACATAGCGCTTCTGATTTGCGGTCTTTGGCCGAATTGTTTTGCCACGATTGCTCAGAATATTTAAGGAGAGAACTTCAGCCGGATGATCTGCTGGTTCGTGATTAAACATTTCAATTGAACGAAGAACTGCATCCGCATTCAAGCTCTGTCCGGCTCTAAGCAAAACTAATAACTCGCGAACAAGGCCTTCAAACTTAGCAATCTGCGCTAAATCCCCGCCAGCATATATTTCGTTGCCACGAACAGTTATGGAAATATTAGGAAAAGTTTTTTCAAAGATTCGAAGATGTGAATCTTGTGGTCCAGTAAGTGCGACCATAGGAATTGCGGTCGGGACTGTAATCAACGCGGTTTTAACTGGGTCCATTAAGGGAAATCTTACTTTTAACCGGGCGGCCAGGCGAACGGACGCCCGCCAAGAAGGTGCAGGTGAGCGTGGAAAACACTCTGCCCAGCGCTGGCACCGGTATTAAAAACACTTCGGAAGCCATCTAAACCAAGATCTTCAGCAATTTGGGCCGCAGCAGCATGCATCTGCGAAAGAACCGCAGGATCCTTTGATGCCAGTTCACCAGCATTTTCATGATGAGATTTTGGAATTATCAAAATATGAGTCGGTGCCTGTGGTGAAATATCTTTAATTGCAAAGACGTTGTCAGTTTCGAAGAGAAAATCCACTGGGATTTCACCAGCCGCCATTTTGCAGAATAAACAACTCATCTTGAAATCACCATCGCCCAATCAAAGCAGAGATTGCACTAATTGCAGCCCCACCGGCGTGCGCGCTTCGAAAGACTTCTGGACCTAAGGCAACCACATGAGCGCCAGCGGCTTCGAACTGCGCCAATTCGTTTTCACTCACGCCACCCTCTGGGCCTATGACAACAATAATTTCATCTAGGTCGGCAAACTTGCTCGAAACTATGGTCGAAAGTTTCTTAGTGGCAGATTCGTGCATAACTAGGATCACGCTTCGATCACTCTCCACTTCCAATAATTGTGAGATTGAAAGTTCCTCAATAATTTCAGTGGTTCTAAATCTGCGTGATTGCTTTGTAGCCGCCGAAGCTACTACCTGCCATTTACGAAGCGAATCCTTCTGCCACTTAGAAATGCTGCGCTCTGCTTGCCACGGAATAATTAAATCAACGCCAGATTCAACCAAGATTTCTATCGCCTCTTTAATGCGATCAGATTTCGGTATCCCCTGAACAACAATTATTTTTGGAGACCTTTGCTCCTGAATTCCACGCTCTAAAACTTTTGCCAAAAAACTTTTCTTCTCAATTTTCTCGACTGCTGCTCTAACCCAATTGCCATTGCCATCGGATATCAATATCTCTTCACCAAGATTAATCCGCAGCACCTTTATTGCATGGTGGGCTTCATCCCCAGTAACTTCAATTATCTGCGAACTATCTAACTTATCTACTAAAAAGAGCGTCAACATTTAACGGTTAAACGCATCTCTAAATCGTCCGAAGAAGCCTGCTGAATGTGTGCTGCCACGGCGATGAATTTCAACATCCTCGCCCTTTTCGCCACGAGATTTAGCTAATGACTTAAGTAGCTCTTCTTGTTCTTTATTTAACTTACCTGGCGTTGTAACTTCGACGTGAACAATCAGATCTCCGCGACCATTTCCACGTAATTTACTCATTCCTAAATCTTTTAAGATGACGGTGTTTCCACTAACAAAGCCAGATTTAATAGTGACTTCTTGTGGCCCATCCAGGGTTTCAACCTTAACTTTTGTGCCAAGTGCGGCAGAAGTCATTGGGATAACAATTGAAATATGTAGGTTATTTCCCTCGCGCACCAAGAAATCATGTGGTGCTTCAACTATCTCCACATAAAGATCGCCTGCTGGTCCACCACCTGGTCCAACTTCACCAGCACCAGACATCTGAATTCGGTTTCCGGTTTCGACACCTGCGGGAATCTTTACTGGAATAACTTTTCGGGAACGCACTCGACCATCTCCTGCGCACTCACCGCATGGATCTGAAATAACACTTCCGTAACCCTGACATGCTGCACATGGCCGACTTGTCATAACTTGTCCGATTATTGAACGCGTAACTTGCTGCGTTTCACCGCGCCCCTTGCAAATTCCACAGACACTTGGCTTTGAACCAGTCGCGCATCCAGAACCAGAACATTTCTCACATGTTGCTGCAGTTTCTAAATTCAATTCCCGGTCAGTTCCAAAACATGCTTCTGCTAAATCTAGCTCGACTCGAATAAGTGCATCTTGTCCGGCACGCATACGTGCACGTGGTCCACGATTTGAACCTCCGCCACCGAAGAAGGCATCCATAATGTCGCCGAAGCCAAAGTTTTGTCCGCCACCAAATTGTGAAAACGGATCGCCGCCCATGTCATAGCGCTGACGTTTCTCTGGATCACTTAATATTTCGTAAGCAGTTGTAATCTCTTTAAATTTCTCCGATGCACTTGGATCTGGATTTACATCAGGATGGTATTCCCGGGCTAGTTTGCGATAAACCTTCTTTATTTCATCAAAAGAAGTATCGCGATTCACGCCAAGGGTTGCGTAATAATCAGCCATCTATGCCTTATCCCCTAAGAAGCGACCGATATATCTTGCGACAGTATTTACCGCTGCCATTGAACTTGCGTAATCCATACGTGTTGGTCCCAAAATTCCTAGCGCGCCATGACTTTGTGCGCCACTTCCGTAAGTCATTGAAACCAAACTAGTTGTACGAAGTGAACTTTCACCTTGCTCATCGCCAATCTTTACCTGCAACGAAGTTCCAGCATCAGATAGCAAACGAAGCAGAACTACTTGCTCTTCAAGTGCTTCAAGAATTGGGTGAATCGCAATCGAAACTTCCTGGGTAGACCTTGCTAAATTCGCAGTTCCAGCCAGAACAACTTTATCTTCATCGGGATATTGAATAACAGCAACCTGCTTTGTAATCTGCGCAAGCAACTTTGCAGTTCTTGTGAAAACATCATCTAAATCAACTGCGCCATCCAAAAAGCCCTCAATTGCCCGACGCTCTCCAGTAGATAGCGGTTTGATCTCCGCGATTTTATCTACGAATAAGCGATAGCCACTATTTGTTGGAATCCGTCCAGCACTCGTATGAGGTTGTTTAATAAGCCCGGCATCTTCAAGGACTGCCATATCGTTTCTAATCGTTGCGGGTGAAACCCCAAGCCCGTGTTTTTCAGCAATTACTTTCGAACCAACTGGCTCTTCTGTAGCAACATATTCATCGACGATAGCCCGAAGGATTTCGAGTTGGCGATCTTGCATTGTCATTTCCATATAAATTCCGATTTAGTTGATAACAAGTACTACGGAAAGCAGAAGCAGTAGAACAACCGCAGGAATAGAAGTCTTCATCTTGTTTGCCCTTGAGTGCGAATAAACCGCAACGCCCATTGCAACCCAGAGAACAAGAATCGAAAGCCAACCTAGTAACTCTTCTGGATATCTAATCGCATAAATCAAACCAATTGCAGCAACAACTTCCACCAACCCAATTAATCGAGCGATTCGATCACCAATGTTCACATCGCGCGTTCCCTGCAGACCCTTTGGATTTCCACTCAACTTCATGGCACCAGAAACCAGGAAAACAACGGCTAATAAACCGAGCATGATGTTATGGGCTAGATGCATGAGTTAACGCTACTACATCAATATTTCTCGAACGATTCGATCCGCCATTAACCGCCCGGAAAGTGTCAGCGATATGCGCCCGTGCTCCCAATCTTTCTGCGAGATCTGGCCACCAGTGAGAAAACTCTCTAATTTGAGAAGCGATGGAGCGGTTAGCGAATTCTTTTCAATTCCATCTGGCATTCGAATTTGCAGCATGATTCGCTCGCTCTCTTTCTCTTCAGGTTTTAAAACTTCACTTTCCATTACTGGAGATTGCTTTAACTCAAGTCGTTCGCGATATGCATTTGGATGCTTAACATTCCAAAAACGCTTTCCATCAGTGTGTGAATGTGCACCGGGCCCTAAACCCCACCAATTCGCACCTTCCCAATAAGCAATATTGTGGCGACATTCCCCACCAGGCTTTGCCCAATTAGAAAGTTCATACCAAGTAAATCCAGCCTTACTAAATTTTTCATCAGCCAACAAATACTTGTCTGCAGTTTGATCATCATCAGGAATTATTATCTCGCCACGTTTTACCTGTGCCGCAAGTTTTGTTCCACTCTCCACAATTAACGCATAAGCAGAAATATGGTTAATTGGCAGCGCTAGCGCCGAATCAATTGTTGCTTCCCAATCTGCAGCGCTTTCACCGGGTGTTCCATAAATTAAATCAACGCTTACTTGGTCAAAGCCCACTTCCCTAGCCCACGCTGTTGCTTTAACAACATTCTCTGGATTATGGGTTCGATCTAGCACTGCCAAAACATGTGGCGCAGCAGATTGCATTCCAAAAGAAATTCGATTTATTCCAACCTCGCGCAACGCAGCTAATTTCTCCTTCGAAACCGTATCTGGATTAGCTTCAATAGTTATCTCGATATCTTTAGCAAAACCAAAGTCTGCCTCAAGTGATTTAAGAACTCTACCTAGGTCTGCAGGTTCCATAAGTGTTGGCGTTCCGCCACCAAAAAAGATTGTCGGGATTGGTTTGGCAGTTTTTACTTCTAAGCGAGCAACTTTCGCTTCTTGAATCAAAAGATCGATGTAACCATTGGAAACTTGGGCAATATCGCTGCCCTCTTTTAATTCACCAGGGGTGTAAGTGTTAAAATCACAATAACCACAACGCTTTACGCAGTACGGAATATGAATATAGAACGAGAGTGGCTGACTCATGGGAATTAACCCTTGGCCTTCGCCTTCGCCTTATCAACATCAGCATCGGTTGTAAGCGCTGCGATGAATGCTTCTTGTGGAACTTCAACACGACCAACCATCTTCATGCGCTTCTTACCCTCTTTCTGCTTCTCGAGGAGTTTGCGCTTACGTGAGATATCGCCACCGTAACACTTTGCAAGAACGTCTTTGCGAATAGCACGAATGCTTTCGCGGGCAATAATTCTTGAACCGATTGCGGCTTGAATTGGAACTTCGAATTGTTGTCTTGGGATTAATTCACGAAGTTTTGTTGTCATCATTACGCCATATGCGTAAGCCTTATCTTTATGCACGATTGCGCTAAATGCATCTACGCCCTCGCTCTGTAGCAAAATATCAACCTTTACTAAGTCGCCTTCAGCTTCACCAATTGGTTCATAATCAAGAGATGCGTAACCACGAGTCTTTGATTTAAGTTGGTCGAAGAAATCGAAGACAATTTCCGCAAGTGGAAGGGTGTAACGAATCTCTACACGATCTTCAGAAAGATAATCCATACCAAGCAGGGCGCCACGACGTTCTTGGCAAAGTTCCATAATTGCGCCAATAAATTCTGATGGTGCTAGAACTGTTGCGCGAACAATTGGTTCAAACACAGCTTCAATTTTCTCATTAGGGAATTCAGATGGGTTTGTAACAATCATTTCTTTGCCATCGCCTTTAACAACGCGATAGACCACGCTTGGGGCAGTTGAGATTAGCGATAAACCGGCTTCGCGTTCTAAACGTTCGCGAACGATTTCCATGTGTAGCAAACCTAGAAAGCCACAACGGAATCCGAAACCAAGTGCAGCAGAAGTTTCTGGTTCATAGACAAGAGCAGCATCATTTAGTTGCAACTTATCGAGTGCTTCACGGAGCATTGGATATTCCGCGCCATCTAATGGGAATAGGCCAGAGAAAACCATCGGCTTTGGATCTTTATATCCTGCAAGGGCTTTAGTAGTTGGGTTGTGATAAGTCGTAATCGTGTCACCAACACGAGATTGACGAACATCTTTTACACCAGTAATTACATAACCTACTTCGCCAACACCAAGTCCTTTGCTGACAACAGGTTCTGGTGAGATAACGCCAACTTCAAGCATTTCGTGGCGAACGCCAGTTGAGAACATTTGGATTTGATCGCGTGTTGAAAGATGACCATCGACAACACGAACATAAGTAACAACGCCGCGATAGGTATCGTAAACCGAGTCAAAGATAAGTGCGCGGGCTGGTGCATTTGCATCGCCAACTGGTGCTGGAATTTGCTTAACAATTTGGTCTAAAAGTTCAGTAACGCCTTCGCCAGTTTTTCCAGAAACGCGTAAGCAATCTTCTGGTTGGCAACCAATTAATTTTGCTAGCTCTTCGGCAAATTTTTCAGGTTGTGCAGCGGGTAAATCAATTTTATTTAGCACTGGAATAATTGTTAAGTTGTTCTCCATTGCAAGATAAAGGTTTGCAAGAGTTTGGGCTTCGATTCCTTGTGCACAATCAACTAAAAGAACTGCGCCTTCGCAGGCAGCAAGTGATCTTGATACTTCGTAGGTAAAGTCAACGTGTCCTGGGGTATCGATCATGTTCAGGATGTATTCCTGGCCATCAATTCCAGAACGCCAAGGCAGGCGTACAGCCTGGCTCTTAATTGTGATTCCACGTTCGCGTTCGATATCCATGCGATCTAGATATTGAGCACGCATATTTCGAAGTTCGACAACTTCAGTGATTCCGAGCATGCGGTCGGCAAGAGTTGATTTGCCGTGATCAATGTGGGCAATGATGCAGAAATTACGAATCTGCGCGGGATTAGTTGAAGCCGGTTGTGGCGCTTTGGCTAAATCAATGGCAGGCATTTATCCCCCGAGATTAATTGCCGAAACTTAGTTGAAATTTGCTTCTGGTAAAACAAGAATTACTTAGCGCCAGCTTTATTAGCTTGCTTAGCCATCGCTGACTTTCTGTTTGCTGCTGCGTTTGCATGCAAAACGCCGCTGCTTACTGCAACATCAAGTGTCTTTGAAGCTAGGCGAAGTTCTTCAGCAATAACCTTGCTGTCTCCTGCTGTAACTGCGTCACGGAAGCGACGGATCGCGGTCTTGATCGCTGAACGAGCAGACTTGTTACGTAGTTGAGCCTTTTCGTTTGTGCGAATTCTCTTGATCTGCGACTTGATATTTGCCACTTCGAACTACCTTCTAATCTCTTGAAATCTAAGCCTTGGCTTCTGCCAGGCAGACGCGCAGATTACCAGCGAAGGGGCCTACTACTCAAACCCGAGATGTGATGGCAATAATCGCACGCTCTAACGAGTGGATTGGATCGACCGCAGCGCCCTTGATATCGGCATCTGCTTGAGCCACCGCTACAACTGCCCCAGCCAAGGTTGCAGGTGTCCATTTTGAAAGTTGTCTGCGAGCTTTATCAATCTGCCAAGGCGCAAGTCCAAGTGGCCCAGCTAAATCAAAAGATTTAACACCACGAGATGCACCAGAGACTTTTGCCAGAGTGCGAAGCGAGCCAGCGAGTGCACTTGTAATGAGAACTGGATCAGTTCCGGTAGCAAGTGCATTTCTAAGTGCAATAAGTGCAACATCGCGTCTGCCATCTAGCGCAGCATCGGCAACATCAAAACCAGTTGTTTCGATTCTGCCATTTTGGAATTTTTGAACGTCGGTTTCATCAATCATTTTTCCAGCTGTGACATCTGATGCTAATTGTGAACAGGCACCACCTAATTCACGAATATCACTTCCGAGTGCATCAATTAACGCTTGGACCGCTTCGGTTGAAATTGTGCGACCAAGTCTTTTGAATTCGCCACGAATGAAATCAGATTTTTCGCCATCTTTTTTAATTACATCACAAGCAACAACAGTTGGCTTTAGCTTCTTAATTTTCTCTAGGAGCGCTTTGCCTTTCACGCCACCTTTATGCCACAAGACTAATTCCACGTTCTCATCCTGCGCCTCTAGATAGGAAGTAATCTCCTCGCCAAGTTCGGCCGGCAAATCTTGAATCTCTTTAATAACAATTATTCGAGAATCTCCAAAGAGTGATGGTGCAAGGGCATCAGTTATTCCACCGAGTTCTAATTCACTTGCTTCAAGAATGGTTACTGTTGCGCCTTTATTTTTTGTAACAATTTCCGAAATTGCGCGGTCGGCAAGGAGCGGCTCTCCGCCTTGCAATAACGTTATCCCCACGAAATATTCCACCAATCATTTCTCTTAGTTCTGATCTTAAGGGCCCCGTCAACCGAGATGGCACCATCTTGATCGGTGCGTAGGGTTTTTGCACCTAGAGATTTAAACGCGGCCAATGTGTTTGCCGCCGGGTGACCATAACTATTTCCTTCGCCAACGCTGATTAAGGCGATTTTAGGATGCAGCGCCGACATCAGTGGGAGGAATTGAAACGAGGAGCCATGATGTGAAACTTTATAGATATCGACCGGTTCAATTTTGACAAGTGCCAACATCGCTTCTTGGGCCTGTGGTTCTAGATCTCCGGCGGAGAATATTCGTAAATTTCCAACAGTGATTAGTAGCGCAATACTCGAATTGTTTATCGCAGATCCATCGCCTGGAAGCGCTTCGAATGTTGATTGGATTCTAGTTGGCCAAAGAACTTCTACTTTTACATCTCCCTTTGCACTTTTGAATTCGATATTTTCACCTGCTGTTGCCTGGTGTATTGGAGTGGTTCCCAAGAGTAAGGCTGCAGCATCTCTCTCACTCTTTGGTTCTTCAAGATTTGAAGTCCAAACATTTGAAACTGTGCGGCCTGCCAACACACCATCCAAACCATGAACATGATCGGCGTGAAAATGTGAAAGAACTAATAATGGAATTCGATCAATATTTAAATCCTTTAAACACTCATCCATAAGTTTTGCATCTGGCCCAACATCAATAACAAGTGCTTCGTGGTTGCCCAAATTAATTGCTAACCCATCCCCCTGGCCAATATTGCAATTCGCAACGGACCAACTTGCTCCCGGCCATCTACCTGGAAGGACGATAATTAAAATCGCAAAGATAGCCAATATTGAGAGTGCAAGCCATTTCTTAAACTTTATTAGCGCGATTATGAGGATTGCGATAATCGCCCCAAGATAACTCTTGGGCAACATCAAGACTGGTAGACCAGATGCAGTATTCGAAATCCAAACTATGAAATTGGCTAACGGCTTAATTAGCAAGAGCAGAACGTGAGATACACCAGGAAATATTGGCGAAAGTATTGCAGCGATAAAACCAACAATTGTTATGGGAGAAACCACGGGACCTGCAAGGACATTGGCCGGAATCGAAACTAGTGAGAAGAGTCCAGAGATAGCCAGAATTATCGGTGTGCACATGATTGTTGCCGAAAGCGGAATTGCAATTAGCGGTGAAAATTTTTTAAGCTTTGGTGCCAATAACAAAATGCCTGCAGTAGCCGCAACTGAAAGTGCGAAGCCTGGATCAATTGCTTGAAATGGATCCATCAAAATTAAGAAAGCAATTGCCAGGCCTAGTGAAGGCAAGGAATCGGCTTTAACGCCGCGAGCTTTAGCAATCAAAATAACCGCACACATAACACTGGCTCGCAATACCGATGGCGATGGTCGAACCAGAAAAATAAATCCAATTAAAACAAGACTAGTAAGAATCAAGCGCGAACGAACTCGCTTAAAAACCCATTGCGAAAGCCAGAGCAAAAACGCCGCAATGATTGCAAAGTTTGCGCCACTGACAGCGGTTAAGTGTGAAAGCCCAACTCTTCGCATATCAATTATGAAACTCGGTTCTTCAAGTGACGTATCCCCGATTACCAATCCTGGGATAAGTGCGCCACCGGCGCCACCAACTGAAATCGCACTCTTGCGAAATGAATCTCTTATTTTCGCCGATAACCGTTGTAGATAGTTTGCTTGCGAAAGCTTCTCGAAATTGCCAGTCGTTGCAATTAACGCGGCAACCCGCCTTTCGGCGGTAGGAAAGGCAACACCAGTTACTGCGAACTTTTCACCGGGAATTAGCGTTATGAATTTGGAACTAGTAATTCGAATCGGCAACCTTATAGATTTCAATTCACCATTAAGTTTTAAGCTTGAGATTGAAGCTAGCGCAGTCATAGATTTACTTCGAAATCTTGACCCAATAACTTTCGGCTTGCTCCAAGTTGGATCGGTCTTTAAGACACCAATAATTTCTACTTCGGGCTGGCTAACCAGTGATTTTGCTAAGAAGTTATGGGTTAAGCCAATCTGTCGTATCGCACTGCCAGCACTTCCTGTTAAGAGTGCCGCAATTAAAATCAACGCCAAACTTCGTTTCAGCCCAGCCAATGCAATCGCTAGAAGAACTGCTAAATAACTCCATGGCGCGCTTAAAATTCCCGCAATGGCAGCACCAAGCCAAATCGCTAAACCTAAAGCGAGTAAGCGAAAATCATAATCTCTTAGATTCGGACCAACTTCGAGATCTCCGCGAATGTGGCATCACCAATTCCAGAAACCTTCTTTAAATCTTCAAGCAGAGTGAATGGGCCGTTTAATTTGCGATAAGCAAAAATTCTATTCGCCATAACTGGGCCGATTCCTGGCAAGGTATCTAACTGAGCAAGAGTTGCTGAATTCAAACTAAGTGGCGATGCCGCAGTTGGAGCTTTTGCCTTCGGTGCACTTCTAGAACTTGATGAATAACTAACACGTGGTGCGCCAACAATTATTTGTTCACCATCAAATAACAAATGAGCCAAATTGATATCACCCAGATTAACTCCAGGAAGCGCACCGCCTGCAAGATTGAGCGCGTCAATTGCTCGCGAACCTTTATCAAGTGAATAAACACCTGGCTTTCGCACTCGACCTGAAACATCAACAATCAAGACTTCAGCAATTGCCGGAGCACTTGGAGTTATTACAGTTGGAATAAGAGTTTCGACTGGCTCTGAATTATGTCCCTGTGCCAAGGCGAAGAAGATGGCTCCCATCGCGATGAATCCACCAAAAACAATCAGGACCGCATTTCGTTGATCGTCTGTGAAGCCAAAATCTAAGTATTTATCCCGAATTGTTTCCTTGAGTTGATTTAGCATCCCCGGAATCTAACGGCGAAGCAGGGTTCAAAAGCAGGTAGGAATTGCCCCTGTGAATTAAAGAACGATGTTAACTAATTTTGGTGCGCGGGTAATGATTTTGTTAATTGTCTGACCAGCAATTGCTGCTGCGATTTCTGGGTTTGCCATCGCAAGTTTTTCTAGATCGGCATCAGAAATATCTGGCGCAACTTCAATTCGATCTTTGATCTTGCCATTTATCTGCAAGATTGCGGTGACAGCATCTTCCTCCAACAACTTTGGATCAACTGCGGGCCAACCAGCAAGTGCTACTGCAGGTTTGTGACCAAGAATTTCCCACATCTCTTCCGCGGTAAATGGCGCCACTAGTGAGAGCGAAATCGCGATTGCTTCTTCCGCTTCACGAACTGAAGGATCTGCAGCACCACAGCCAGAATCAATAGCTTTGCGAGTTGCATTCACAAGTTCCATAACACGAGCGATTGCCACGTTAAATCTAAATGATTCAACTGCGAATCCGATGTCATGCAAAGACTTATGAGTTATCTTGCGAAGTTCAAGATTACCTTTACTGAAATTGGCACCAGGAGCACTTGTAACATCCCCAGAAATACGCCAAGCACGATTTAAGAATTTAACAGAACCAGATGGCGAAACATCTGACCAATCAACATCATCTTCTGGCGGTCCAGCAAAGACCATTGCAAGACGGATTGCATCAACGCCATGGCTTGCTAGTTCATCTGAAAGTCGAACCAGATTTCCGCGAGATTTTGACATCGCAGATCCATCCATCAAAACCATTCCTTGATTTAACAATCTGGTGAAAGGTTCAATAAAGTTTAAATGTCCAAGGTCATGTAGAACTTTGGTAAAGAAGCGTGAATATAAAAGGTGGAGAATCGCATGTGTTACGCCGCCAACATATTGATCGACTGGTAACCAAGTTTCAACGGCCTTCTTATCAAATGCCACATCATGGCGATCAGTGCTGGTGTAGCGAAGGAAATACCAAGATGAATCGAAGAATGTATCCATAGTGTCGGCATCGCGCTTTGCAGGTGCGCCACATTTAGGGCAATCAACATTTACCCAATCACTTGCAGCACCAAGTGGTGAGGTTCCCTTTGGTTTTAAATCAAGGCCAGCTGCTGAAGGAAGTTCTACGGGAAGTTGGGTTTGTGGAACTGGAACTTCGCCGCACTTATCGCAATGAATGATCGGAATTGGAGTTCCCCAGAAACGTTGGCGCGAAATTAGCCAGTCACGTAGGCGGTAATTCTTCGCAGCCTTTCCCAGTTCTTTTGCTGCAAGTTCTTCAATAATTTTTGCAATCGCGTCATCTTTACTTAAACCATTTAGCGAGCCAGAATTAATAAGCGTTCCATCGCCTGTTGTAGCAATTCCAGTTTCACTTGGATCGCCTTCATCACTTGAAACAACTATTTGAACTGGAAGTTTCATAGCCTTTGCAAAATCTAAATCTCGTTGGTCATGTGCAGGAACCGCCATGATTGCGCCGGTGCCGTAATCAGCTAAAACATAATCACTCGCCCAGATTGGAAGTTTCGCACCGTTAACTGGATTAATTGCATAACGTTCTAAGAAAATTCCGCTCTTAGGGCGATCTGTTGCTAGTCGGTCAATATCTGTTACAGCTTTAATACCCTCTAAATATTTAACGAATTCACCCTCAACTTTTGAGCCAGAAACTAATTCCGCAGCAAGCGCAGAATCGGCAGCGACAACCATGAAAGTTGCACCATACAAAGTATCGGGACGAGTTGTATAAATAGTTACGGGCTCATCGCGGCCTTCGATAACAAACTTAACTTCGGCGCCTATTGAGCGACCAATCCAATTGCGCTGCATCATTAAAACCTTTTCGGGCCATTTGCCTTCAAGGTCCGCCATGTCATCAAGTAAACGATCGGCATAATCAGTAATCTTCAAATACCACTGGTTTAACTTCTTCTTAGTTACCGCAGAATCACAGCGTTCACAGAGTCCTGCAACAACTTGCTCGTTCGCAAGAACTGTCTGGCAACTTGGGCACCAGTTAACGGGTGAGTCTTTACGATAGGCCAAACCCTTGTTGTATAGCTCTAAAAATAACCACTGATTCCATTTGTAATATTCAGGGTCGCACGTATGTAGAACTCGATCCCAATCAAATGAACAGGCGAATCTGCGCATCGATGCTTTCTGTACTGCAATGTTTTCGTAAGTCCAAGCACGTGGGTCTTCGTTACGTTTAATCGCAGCATTTTCTGCTGGTAATCCAAATGCATCCCAACCAATTGGGTGCATGACGTTAAAACCTTTTTGAATCCAATATCGTGCAATTACATCGCCAAGTGCATAAGCCTCGGCATGGCCCATATGTAAATCACCAGATGGATAAGGAAACATATCCAAAACATATTTCTTAGGACGTTTATCATCGCTGCGGCCAGATTTAAATGGTTCTAATTTGTCCCAAATGGGCAACCATTTCTCTTGGACATATTGAATGTCATAGGCCTCATGCATAGCGTGAATTCTCCCATGTCCAACTGCTTTCAATTCACCGAATTGAATTTAAAACTTTGGTGGAGCTGAGGGGACTTGAACCCCTGACCCCCTGCATGCCATGCAGGTGCGCTACCAGCTGCGCCACAGCCCCAATTTTTATTTAAAGATTAACTTCGAGGGCAGACTTTATCTTACAAATTAAGCCTCGGCCTACTGCGATTCTGCGCCAAAGACTGGCTCTGGAATCGATCCGGCATTGTGTTCAACCAGAGTCCAACCAATTTTTGTGAAGGAATTTGGTTCTAAAACTGACCATGAAGCATTTGAAAGTCCGCCGAGTGTTGCCCACTTGTCGAATGGCATTTCTAGAATCGAACCTAAAAGTGCACGAGATGTTCCACCGTGAGTTGCAAAGATAATTGTTCCAGTTGCTTCAGCAATTCCACGGTCGATTGCTGCTCTTGCGCGCTTTGCTACTTCGCTTCGCGATTCACCAATTTCGCCCGCTTTTACATCTTCGCCAAACATCCACTGCTTAAACCGTGCACCATCTTCTTGGCGGTTAATCTCTCCAGTTTTGCCTTCCCAATTTCCACCATTTGTCTCTCGCAAATCTGCATCAATCTCTAATTTAATCCCGGTTAA
Source organism: Candidatus Nanopelagicaceae bacterium (assembly GCA_964201775.1). Lineage (GTDB taxonomy): Bacteria > Actinomycetota > Actinomycetes > Nanopelagicales > Nanopelagicaceae > AAA044-D11. The sequence goes on along the minus strand of CAXNFK010000008.1, from coordinate 4,046 downwards.
ATCAACAAGTGCTTGCGCTGTTTGTTTTGCCCGAATTAAATCACTTGCAATAATTCGGCTCGGATTCATTCCCGCTAACACTTTTGCGGCGTGGTTTACCTGATAATGCCCAACTTGATTAAGTGGGATATCTGAATGCCCTTGATAGCGATTTTCAACATTCCAATCGGTCTGGCCATGACGCCAGAGAACGATTCGAAGTTTAGATTTTTCGCTCATTTTATTTAACTTACCTAACCTCAGAAACCTTTAATGGAATTCTTGGGCAATCATTCCATAGGCGATCGAGCATGTAGTAATTGCGAAGCTCTTGGCTTTGAATATGAACTACTAAGTCCGAGTAATCCAGCAAGATCCATTGGCCTTTACCTTCACGACGAATTGGTTTTTCGCCAATTTCTGCCATCGCTTTAAAGACGCCATCTGCAATTGCATCTACTTGAACTTCGTTTGACCCAGTTGCAATCAAAAAGACTTCAGATAAAACCATTTGTTCGGTCATATCAATTGCCACAATATCTACGCCTAGTTTTTCCGCAATCGCTTCTGCAGCAACCTGTGCCAAATTCGTAACGCTCTTATGTGCTGCCATATAGGCCTCTATCTTTTATGTAATTAAGCACTGAAGGAGAGATTGTTTCGGGCGTTTTTCCCATTGCAAAATCTTCACGGATTTGTGTTGCACTGACATCAAGAGCATCTATCTCTAACTCGTTGAATTCTGATTTCTTCTCTCCTGGCCTTTTGATAACCAAGATTTCTGCCTGCTTTTTAACGTCATCGCTTCGCTTCCATTTATGAAATGTTGCGGCTGCGTCACTTCCCAGAACTAATGTGAATTCATCTTTTGGGAAGAAGGCACGGAGTGATTGTAAGGTATCGAAAGTGTATGTCGCGCCTTTGCGAGAAGTTTCGATATCTAGCACTACAACTTTTTCTTGTAGTTCCTCTGATAAATCTTCCAAAGCTTTGCTACACATTTCTAAACGTTCACCTGGTGTTGCAATTGGATTTGACGGACGTAGATATGGATCGCCGGTTGGAATAACCATTATCTGATCAAATTTTTTGGCAAGAGCTTCGATTATATGAAGGTGACCAAGATGTGGTGGATCAAAAGTTCCGCCAAGAATTCCTACTTTAGAGATGGGATTAATCCCGGTCCATGCGAAGTGTTAAATAAAGAAGCAATGTGAGAACACCGAAAGCAAATAGGCCAAAGAAAACAGGTGATGCTGGAAGTTCGCGAACGCTCTCGGAATACAAAATCATAGGTGGAACTTTACCCCAAAGCTGCGGGACCTTTTGCAAGCAAAGTTTTGAATTCGCTCTCATTCAATACCCGCACTCCAAGTTCTTCGGCCTTTGCCAACTTGGATCCTGCTGCTTCCCCGGCCACTACAAAATCTGTTTTCTTTGAGACCGAAGATGAGGTCTTACCGCCATGCGAAGTAATTACTTCAGATACGCCATCTCGAGTGAAATCTTCAAGGGAACCAGTTACAACCAACGTTAGACCTTTAAGTGTTTGTGGGTCAGTAGATTCACGTGCAACTTCAACTAATTGAACCCCGGCTTTCTCCCACTTAGAAATAATCTCTTGATGCCAATCAACAGCGAACCATTCAATAATCGATTGTGCAATTACTTCCCCAACACCATCAGTATTTGAAAGTTCAATTTCACTTGCCTTAGATATTGCAGAAATCGAACCAAAATTCTTGGCAAGTGCTTGTGCTGCAATCGGTCCAACATGTCGAATCGAAAGTGAAACCAAGATTCGCCAAAGTGGCTTGCTCTTAGCCGCATCTAATCCCTTTAGAAACTTCTCTACATTTAACCCAAGTGAGCCATCTTTCTTCAGAAAGAATTGTGACTTCGCTAAATCTTTCTCAGTCAGCGCGAATAAATCTGATTCATCGGTAATCAATTTATCTTCTAGCAGGGCGCTAGCCGCCTCATAACCTAGAACATCGATATCTAGCGCAACTCGCGATCCAATGTAATAAATACGCTCACGCAATTGTGCGGGGCAACTCTGGGTATTTGGACAACGGATATCTACATCGCCTTCAGTAATTGCGCGTAACTTGCTTCCGCAATCTGGACACTTGGTCGGCATCACAAATGGCTTCTCACTGCCATCGCGCTTTGCTATTACTGGACCCAATACTTCAGGAATTACATCGCCAGCTTTGCGAATTAAAACGGTATCGCCAATCAAAATCCCTTTGCGCACAACCTCTTCAGGATTATGCAATGTGGCATTTGTAACGGTTGATCCAGCAACTTTGACTGGCTCCATAAATGCAAATGGTGTTACGCGACCGGTGCGACCAACGCTAACTTTTATATCAAGAAGTTTTGTCGTGACTTCTTCTGGTGGATATTTATATGCAATCGCCCATTTTGGTGCGCGTGCGGTAAAGCCAAGTTCATTCTGAATTGGAATTTCATTTACCTTTATCACGATGCCATCAATCTCATGTTCAATGTCGTGTCGGTGGTCGGCGTAATAGCCAACAAATTCACTTACTTCAGCCGCACTCTTAACAACTTTGTATCTAGAACTAGTTGGAAGACCAAAACCTTTTAGTAATTCATATGCGCCACTCTGGGAATCAAATGTCACACCAGTTGCTGCGCCAATGCCATGAACCACCATCGAAAGTGGCCGGCTTGCAGTGACCCGTGGATCTTTCTGACGGAGTGAACCAGCGGCGGCATTACGTGGGTTTGCAAAGCGTTCTTTGCCAAGCTCTTCTTGTTGATCATTGAATTCATTAAATGCCGCGATTGGGAAAAATACTTCGCCGCGAACTTCCAATAGCTCCGGAGCGTTTTTGCCCTTTAGTTCATGTGGGATTGTTGCGATGGTGCGAATATTTAACGTGACATCCTCACCGGTTACGCCATTTCCCCGAGTCAAAGCCTTAGTTAGCTTGCCCTTTTCGTAACGCAAATTGATTGCCAGGCCATCAACTTTTACTTCACAGAGCCAAGAATTTTTGGTGCTGGTCTTAGCAACTCTCTCGAACCAGTTTGTAAGTTCATCGGCATCAAAGACATTGTCCAAGCTCATCATCTTCTCTAAATGATCGGCTTGCTGGAAATGCGTTGCAAATCCCCCACCAACTAAATCACTTGGTGAATCCGGCAATTTAAATTCTGGGTGCGCTACTTCGAGTTTCTTTAGCTCAATTAAAAGTGCATCGAATTCACCATCGGTTATGGTTGGTTTATCCTTTACGTAATAATCGATATTGTGATTGGCAATTTGTTCACATAAATCAACTATGCGGTGGCGAATCTCGTTGCTCATGTCGAGGAATCTATTCGGTGCTGGCGACAGTGGCCGAACCAACAACCCGATCGCCATCGTAAATAACTAAGCCTTGGCCCGCGGCGAGACCAAACAGCGGTTCATCTAGATCAACTTTAATCTCGGTACCCGTTTGCAGATAGGTGCATGGCAGCGGCGAACCATGTGCCCGAACTTGAGCGAAGCCACGGAACTCGGTATTTATAACTGGTTCTGGTCCGCACCAAATTGGTCGGTCACCAATAATTTTTGTTACCGCTAGCGCTTCATGACTTCCGACAACAACAGTGTTTGTTTTTGGTTCAATCTTTAAAACATAACGCGGTTCACCACCCGCAGCTGGAACTGTTATTCCAAGTCCACGACGTTGCCCAATTGTGTAGGTGTATGCGCCTTTGTGTTCACCCAGTTTGGTTCCGGCTTCATCAACAATTGATCCAACTTCGCTACCTAAACGATCTCGAAGCCATCCTGCGTTATCGCCAGATGGCACAAAACAAATATAATGGCTATCAGGTTTATTTGCTACATAAAGCCCACGACGATTTGCTTCGATTCGAACATCATCTATTACAGTGTCACCTAATGGAAAATGGGCACCAGCAAGTTGTTCGGTATTTAAAACTGCCAAGACATAAGACTGGTCTTTAGTTGGATCAATTGCGCGAAACATCATTCGGCCAATTTCGGTTTCGTGCATCTGGGCATAATGTCCAGTAATTAC
>CAXNFK010000007.1:0-20627 GCA_964201775.1 Candidatus Nanopelagicaceae bacterium | reverse complement strand
GAATTTGAGTCGCAGAGAAATTACTGAGCCTTTGATTGAGGGAAAGGCCCCCAAACCTCCAGGCATTAGTATCAAGAATCTCAATTTTGAATACCCCGGTAGTAACTACCCAATTTTCACTAATTTTAATTTAACTATCCTTCCTGGCTCATTAACAGTGATCAAAGGCAAATCAGGTGCTGGCAAATCAACTTTGGTGGACTTAATCCTTGGAATTCTAAAACCCAAATCCGGGCTAATTGAAATTGTTGATACCAATAATGAAAACTTCAAAGCCAGTTATATGCCTCAAGAAACAACGATTATAAATGGCTCTCTCATTGAAAACATCGCTCTAGGAGTTCCCTTAGACGAGATTGACTTAATAAGAATTGATGAAGTAATTGACGCCGCGGGTATTAAAAGCGTAATTGATCAAAGTGCTGAAGAAGATTTTGGGGAAATTGGTTCCGAAGGACGATTACTTAGTGGGGGGCAATATCAAAGGATTGGACTAGCTAGAGCACTTTATGAAAATCCGGGCTTGATAATTCTGGATGAGCCTACAAGCGCTCTTGATGTTGCCTCAGAAGAAGAAGTTTTAAAAACTTTAAACCAGCTCAGGGGTCAGATAACTATAATCATAATCGCTCATAGTGATAAGCCGGAGAAATATGCTGATCAAATTGTCTCTCTTTGATTTCTAAATTTTCTATTACTTCCGAAATTTTAATGCAATTTTTGTTCTCAGTAATGCACTTCGAATTCTCCGCAAAGATAGGCGATGTTTTCGTGAAAAACCGTATGCGATACTTTTCTCGTTATTAATTGGAGAGTCCAAAAAAATCAAATCTGGTTCAACCATGGATTCCTTAATCCAAATATCAATATAATTAATTGCATAATTACGCCAACTCCAATTATTTATTGAATTTAAAATATGTCGGCGCTTTTGTTCTAATTTCTCTAAAACGGCAATTAATTCTGTTGGACTCGTCACAGGGTATTCAATTCCATTCGGAAAATCTAAGTGAAATCCTTGTGGCGTTGTTATCAACGGTACACCAGAAAAGGCAGCATCGAGACACCCCATTGAGCCCTCATCAAAACCAAGATACATCCAGTAATCAATTGTGGAATAGCTCTCATTTATTTCATAATGATCCGATGCAAAATCATTCTTTGAGACAAACAGTTTACAAATTGCGCCAGCATTTTCCAGCTTAGTTGAAATTTTCTCCCACCCATCTCCAAAAAATCTGAATTCAAAATTTCCAAGTTCCAATTTTTCAGCGACCGTCAGTAGCCAATTCTCATTCTTTCGGCCATCAGCATAAATTCTTCCTGAAGTGGCAATTACGATTCTTCTAGGCTGGATGAAATTATCAATAGCTGGCAGTAAAACACGCAGGTTCGAGCTAGGTATGCCGTTTATCTTCAAAAAGTTGGCCCCGTGATTGCTCATACATACCAGAATCATTTTATTGTTGTCTTCAATCAAACCCTTGAGATGTTTGAGCTTGTAGGGATCATCAATATGAGTAACGAGAGTAGAACAGTTGCCTATTTTAGGGTCGGCAAAAACGTAACTCATAAAATGTGTGACATCAGCCGATTTTGGGTCATTTGAATTGATTGAGGCTTCGTGATTTAGTTGAATTAAATTATCTCGAAGTTGAGTTGCGATTTTTTCTAGTATCCAGCCTGCGTTTTCTTTATGCAGGACTATATTAATTTTAATGATAAATACTCTTTTCTAAAATACACACTGAGTCCCAGTCGATAAAATCTTTTTTACTACTGTTCCAGTTAGTAAATCTGACCGAGAGATCACTTCTGTTTGCCTCGTCGACTATTTGAGATTCATCGAATACTGCAAGTTCATGAATTTCAGTTGTGTTGACGCCGATTTGTCCAGCAATAGGGAAAACTCTAATCCTGATTTCAATATGGTCCATAGAAATAATCTCTGGTGTGACTTCTCTACAATGTTTCACGTCATTAATCAAGAAGTTTTTTTGGCGTGATTCGAGACCTTTGCTGGCTACTTGATCCTTGCGCCAATAGTCAAAAACAAACCTTGAATTCGGTTTCATTTTCTTTGATAAAGTCTTAATGAATGTATTTATTCCATCCTGAAAAGCTATGTAATTAACTACATGAAAATATGCATATCCAGATTCAATTGAATTTTCTTTCACATCATTCAAGTCGCCAACTAGCCACTGGCAATTCTCTTCAGAAAAAGCCAGTTCTGCTGCTGCAATCATTTTTTTTGATGGGTCTATGCCAATAGTTTTATAACCACGCTCTCTAACTCTGTTTGTTATCTCACCGGTTCCACATCCAAGATCGAATATTGTGGCATTATTAGGGGGTTCTAATATTTCTAAGATTTTGTCAGCGGAAGATGCCGAATCCCGATCTGAATAGAAATTTGGATACCACTTTGCGCTCTCATCAAAGATTGTTCTCATAGCTCAATCTCTGGGACACTTCGACAGTCAAATTCATTTACTGTCAAGTTTCCATCCCCTTTCAATACCGGTTTCTATTATACTGATGACTCGGACGGAATTGCTATGATAACCCCATGGCTGCTGACTTGGATTGTAGATTGTGCAAATCTTCAGACTTATATAAATTCATTAATTTTGGTGACATGCCTTTGGCGGATGCATTTCATACTGATGCAGTCGACGAGCGTAGAAATTTACGGTTTGAATTGGCTGTTAATTTGTGCCGAAATTGTGGTTGGCACCAACTGACAGAAGTGGTGGATCCTAAAATTCTTTACCAAGAGGACTACCCCTATGATTCGCGTGTCACGACTACGGGTCAAATGCACTGGCATGAGTTTGCTGGATCTGTTCATAAGTTTTATGGATTATCTGAATCTGACCTTGTGGTTGATGTAGGAAGTAACACTGGAGCTTTACTTGAGGAGTTTAAGAAATTCACACCAAAGATTCAAGGGGTTGATCCTTCTGCTACTGCATGTGAAATCGCAGTAAGATTTGGAATTCCAACAATTAATAGCTTTTTTGATGCCGACACTGCTCAAAAAATTTTCCATGATTTTGGCTTTCCTAAGATAATAACAGCCACTAATAGTTTCGCGCACGTCGATGACTTAGATGCTTGGGTGCTTGCGGCTCTAACTTTGATGGGTGACGAATCAGTATTGATTATAGAAAGTCCGCATGTTTTTGATTTATTTGAGAAAAATGAATTCGATACGATTTACCACGAGCATCTTTCATATATTTCGGTGCGACCTCTAGTAACTTTTTTTGCCAAATTTGGGTTACATGTTAATTTGGTAGAACATAGAGAGATTCATGGAGGTTCGATCAGAATTCATATTTCTAAGAAATTGAGAGGTGATTCGACAAATTCTGTTCAGGAAATAATAACCAAAGAAGAGAGCGCGAATATATTTAATCAAAGCACCTTAGATTTTTTTGCAAAAAAAATTAAGAATTTGATTTCAGATATCGAAAACACAATAGTAAGCATGAATTCAGAAAAAGTTAGAGTAGGGATTGTTAGCGCGCCTGCAAAAGGAATGACCCTTTTGAATTGCCTAAGGAAGGATCTATTTGACGTCATCGGGATTTCTGACCGGAGCAGTTTAAAAATTGGCCGTTTTGCACCGGGGACTGCATTAAAAGTTTCGTCAGACAAAGAACTATTAGCATTAAACCCAGACATTCTTTTAATCTTGGCCTGGAATTTTAAATATGAAATTATGAACAACATAAGTAATATTGCTGACAAAAAATATAAATTTCTAATTCCAATTCCAACGCCAACGGTTATAGAATAGTTCTATGAGAAGAATCAAAGTAGAACCGGCGCATATCGACCATCGTGGCGAAATTTCAGACCTTGTTCTTGAACGAATAGATGCAATCACTAGAATAACTTTTTCTGTTGGAGCTATTCGAGGAAATCATGTTCACAAGGAAACTACCCAATGGACCTACGTGGTTTCCGGAAAAATAGAAGCCTTCAGCGAAAATGATGGGGAGTTGACTTCGGAAATTTTTGAGCCTGGAGATATGTTTGTTTCGCTGCCGGGCGACCCACACGCTATGCGCGCAATTTCCAATAGTGAGATTTTAGTTTTCACTCGTGGTCCTCGTTCAGGGGCTGATTATGCTTCAGACACGTTCAAATTTGAGTTGATTTAGAATATGCAACTCATCAAAGTTGGAAAGCCAGTATTAGGGTTTAGTGAATGGTTCTACGTATCGCGAGCTATTCTCACGTCACAAATTTCTGGTTATTCTAAACAATTTGTTCCACGTTTTGAATCCGAATTTGCAAAATATATTGGTGTCGACCACGGAGTCGCTGTAAACAGTGGTACTTCAGCAATTAATCTTGCTCTTTCTACGCTAGACGTAGGAACCGGTGATGAAGTATTAATCAGTTCTTATACAAACATGGCAACTTTCTTTCCAGTTTTACAATTAGGGGCCATGCCAATCCCTGTAGATGTTGATCCAATACACTTTAATTTCGATCCAAATGATTTGGAAAAACTAATTTCCAAAAAGACTAAGGCGATATTGGTAGTGCATATTTTTGGTCATCCTGCTCCTATGGATGAAATTTGCGAAATTGCTAATCGATACGGAATACCAATTATCGAAGATTGTGCGGAAGCACATGGCGCAACTATTAGGGGTAAGAAAGTCGGAAGCTTTGGTATTGCTGGTTGCTTTAGTTTTTATGCCAATAAATTAATAACAACTGGCGAAGGCGGAATGCTAACAACAAGTGATTCAGAATTCGCAATTAAAGCAAAGACCATTTCTTCTCTTAGTTTTGGTACAGAGAATAAATTTATACACGAACAAGATGGATATAATTTTAGGCTATCGAATATATTGGCCGGCGTTGGAATAGCTCAATTAAAGCGGCTGGAATCTAACATCAAGAAGAAACGAAGAATTGCTAAGTTCTATGAGCACTACCTTAATAGCGACTCAAGGTTGATGCTTCCATCAGAAGAATTTGAGGTCAGGAATGTTTATTGGATGTATCTTATTTCAATCAAGAACTCAGATAAATACCCCACAGCAAGAATTATTGAAGAACTGAAAAAGCGTGGTATTGAGAGCAGAGAAGGATTTGTTCCGTTTTCTGATCAGGAAAAAGTGCTGAAAAAATTTGGAATCAGTAGCAGAAATACACCGGTTGCAAGTATTGCAGGGAACTCAACATTTTATTTGCCAAGTGGCCCGAATTTATCAAGAAGAAAGATCCGTCATATCTCAAAAACCCTCATCGAAATACTCGATTTGTTCGAGCTCAAGGGAAAAACTACCTATTAATATTTGGAAAGAATTTCTCTCTCTCCCAGAGCTGGGTATCATTTTCCAGCATTTCTTCAATGAGACCGTCTATTTCTATCTTTGGAATCCATCCAAGTAATTCTCTCGCTCGATTAGCGTTTCCTAATAAAAAATCAACTTCTAGCGGGCGAAGATAGCCAGCATCGGTTCGAACTAGTGTTTTCCCAGTTTTGGTGTCGTAGCCAATCTCTGCATTATCTTCGATTTTCCATTGAATTTCATATCCGAGTTTGCTGCAAACAATTTCAACAAATCTTCTAACAGTGTAATTTTGACCTGTCGCAATTACAAAATCAGTTGGCTGCTCCTGCTGGAGCATTAACCACATTGCTTCGACATAATCTTTGGCGTGGCCCCAGTCACGCATAGCATCTAGATTTCCAAGATGTAACTCATCGAGAATTCCCGCTTTAATACCAGTTATTCCTCGAGTGATTTTTCTGGTTACAAAAGTTTCACCTCTACGTGGAGATTCATGATTGAAAAGAATTCCGTTTACCGCAAAGATTCCATAAGCATCTCGATAGTTTTTTGTTAGCCAGTAAGCCATAAGCTTTCCAACCGCATAGGGAGATCTGGGGGCCATGAGGGAATTTTCATCAAGTTCTTGATTTTTTAGGCCTCCGAAAAGCTCTGATGTCGACGCTTGATAAAACTTTGTAGTTTTAGATAAATCATTTCTAAGAATGGCCTCAAGAATTCTAAGGCTCCCAAGTCCTCCAACATTAATTGTGGACATGGGTATATCAAACGACAATCCAACGTGACTCTGTGCTCCCAAATTATAAATTTCATTTGGTTTAATATTCAAAATTAACGAATTAATAGCTACAGCATCCTCTAAATCGGCATAATGCAAAAAAAATTTATTTTCCCAAATTTTTCTATCTGATATTAGGTGGTCAATTCTTCCCGTGTTAAAAGTTGATGCTCGTCGCCTTACCCCATGAACCTCATAGCCCTTTGCTAATAAAAATTCTGCTAGATACGACCCATCTTGGCCCGTTACTCCAAATATTATGGCTTTGATAATTGGTCGATTGCCAGAACTCATAATAAAATTATAACACTGAGCAAAGAAAAGTTTGATGATTACACTTTAAATCATTGATTCCTCGCGCCAAAGAGATTGAGCATTTGAAACGAAGACTCCCACCCTCAAGGCTTAAAAGCAGAACGGATTAGATTTTCAATTTCGGCGACTTTTGCCTGTATTGAATTGGAAAAAGTCCGCCTGACATCATAAATTTGAATTTTTATCAAATTATTCAACGATAATGCTTCCGAGTTAATCATGTGTTCGGAATTGCTGCCATCATATTTGACCCACTAGTTTGCGCAAAGCGTATTGATTGACAGTCCTTAAGTTCAACTTTGAGAGATTTCATCCTAAATACCACGGCTAATTTTTTTAGATCATCAAAAATTACCCAAAGCCCGGCAGATACTTCTGATTAACAAATACCTATCATTATTCTTTTATTCAACGACTCAAAAAATAGTGAAACCTATTGCAATACATATACAATCGGCGCATGAAATATCTAATTACAGGCGGATCCGGGTTCATAGGGTCGCATCTCTCAGACTCACTCATAGCCGAAGATAACTCTGTTGTATCCCTAGATAATCTCTCTACGGGCTCTATGAAGAATGTTTCTCAACTTGACGGAAAAGTTAAATTTATAACCGGCGATATTCGTGATCTTGAATTGGTCAATAAATTAGTAGCCGATTGCGATGTTGTCTTCCATATGGCAGCAGCCCTTGGGGTATCAACAATCCTTGAGTCTCCGATGGAATCAATGTCAACCAATATTCTTGGCAGTGAAGTTGTCCTAAGTGCAGCGGCAAAACATGATAAGAGAATTTTAATTGCCAGCACATCTGAAATTTATGGGAAAAACCCTAACCAGCCACTTAAAGAAACCGATGATCGAATTATTGGTGCACCCCAAAAATTAAGATGGTCTTATTCAGATTCGAAGGCAATAGAGGAAGCAATGGCTCGGGCGCTTTATCTTGAAAAGCAAACCAGGGTAACCACGGTTCGTTTGTTTAATACTGTTGGTCCACGCCAAACTGGAAGATATGGGATGGTTATTCCTCGATTTGTTGAATCTGCCCTAAAAGGTGAAAATGTAAGTATTTATGGGGATGGTATGCAAACTAGGGTTTTTTGTCATGTGCTAGATACCGTAGATGCATTAATTAAAATTGTTGAAACTGAAAAATCCATTGGGGAAGTATATAACCTTGGCGGAATTGGTGAAATATCAATAACAGACCTGGCAAAGAGAGTTATCTCTTTGACTAATTCTAAGTCTGAAGTTAAATACATCTCATACGAAGATGCATATCCGACTGGTTTTGAAGATATGGAAAGAAGAGTTCCAGACATTTCAAAGATAGAGTCCGTAATTGATTGGGCTCCAAAACGGAATTTGGATCAAATTATTAATGACGTGGCGGCTACATTTAACTAGAGCTTCTTGGCTCCTTCTAGTTTTCCAGTACAATCCAAAACATAGTCTGATGAGTTTAAAATCAGTTCCTTATTCATAACGCTATGGAGCATTGCCACTATTGTCACAGCATATTTCTTAATATTTAACTCCACTGATTTTGAACCTCTCCAAGAAGCGACAAGTGGATCATGCCAATTTACGACTGCGCCTTCTTTGTTTAATTCTTCAAAAAGAATCTCCGAAGGGGTCTCGCGGACGTCAGAGATGTCTGGTTTATAGGAAACACCGCAAACCAAAACCTCTTTACCCTTCAAGCTGCCCCCGTTCTCCTTTTTAACCCTTTTAACAATTTCTGCAGGCATTTCTAAGTTGACCTTATTCGCCAGGTTGATGAAATTAGCCTGTCTTCCTGCCTGCTCGGCGACGTAGGACAGATAAGTTGGATCCACTGGGATGCAATGTCCACCAACGCCTAAGCCAGGGGTGAATTTCATGAACCCATAAGGTTTAGAAGCCGCTGCATCAATCGTCTCATGGACTGAAATTCCTAAGTCTCTAGTAACCAAGGCTAATTCATTGACTAGGGCAATATTTACTTGTCGAAAAGTATTCTCAAATAACTTTGCTGTTTCGGCAACCTCGGGAGATGACACTTCAATTAAGTTGTCACAAAACTTTTCATAAAAGGCGCGCGTTTTCTTAGTCGCACTCGGTGTTAGGCCAGCGAATAACCTTGCTGTGTTCTTGATACTCCAATTCTCGTTGCCAGGATCCACCCGCTCTGGAGAAATGGCAAACTCGTGGGATATACCTGTGCTTGCGAAAGATTGAACAATCGGAGCAATGAAATTCCTTAATGTTCCTGGGTAAGAGGTTGATTCATTAATAATCAATCCAGGATTCTTGAGAGTTTTACCTAGGATTCCAGAAGCTGATTCAACGAAAGAAAGATCTGGCTTGCGGTCTTTTGATAATGGCGTCGGAACAGCAATAACAGCAATCTCTACATCGTCTAAGTCTTTGGAATCAGATGACGCTCTGTATTTCTTACTCTCAAGAAATTTCCTTAATTCGGAATCTGAAATATCAGAAATATGTGATTTTCCAGTATTCAGATTGTTAACAATCTCTAGGTTTAAATCAAAACCGATGACTTCGTAACCTGCGGCAGCGGCATTTATCGCAATTGGGAGGCCGACATAACCTTGACCAATAACTGCAACTTTTATCAAGATTGCTTCCTATTTGGATCCAATTCATTTAGTTTCTTTACAGCCTCAATATATTCAGGTGAGCCTGGTTTAGAAAGATTACGTTTTAAGAGCCATCCGTTGTACACCCTAGGGTTCTGTTTTAAAGCAAATTCAACAATGTCAAGTGCTTGCGGATTCAATTGACTCCTAACTAAAGCTTCCAATGTTGATAGATTTCTATAAGTTGTTGAAGGATTCGCTTTTGTAGCGAGTATCAGTTTATTAGCATCTCTGGTTACCAAGGCCGTCCTATAATTTACATCAGCCATAAATGCAATTCCTGGAATCCATAGCCCTACTAATCCAGCGCATGACGCAACTAAAATTAAATTTCTTGAACTTCTATTTCTTTTTACTACCCTACCATTTGATATATTCTTAATCACTGCTGGAGCCAAAATCCGAGAGTTGTGATCGATTCCTATGAGCAGACCCATAGTGGCCCATCCCCATATTGCAATCCCCAAGTTATTTATACTGATTAAAGCTTGCAACTCGTAACCTATCCATATACCTAGAACGGCTGCATAACCTGAACTGAAACTCTTTTCCCTTCGCAAATATCTAACTACGCAAAAGAGGGTATAGGCGGTCAATAAAAGATGAATTAGAAACAAAGGAATTCCACCATTAGCTCCAAAATCTAGAAATACATTGTGAGCTGCATTGGTACCTACATCAGGGGTAAGTTCTGCCGCCCTCAATGGTCTGTATTTAAAGTACCAATAGCCAAAAGAATCTAATCCGACACCAAAAAGTGGAAAATCCCTCATCATAGAGACGGCGGTATTCCAATAAAAACCTCTTTGCCTGACTGAATCTTGGTAGAGAAGTGAGGCAAGCGGTCCTTTATTTAGTGCGCCAAGAATTGCAATAAGCGATGAAACCGCAAAAAAACCGATATACGGGAGAGTAAATATCTTCTTTCTAAAAGTTTCATGTCTATGTAAATACAGAAAGAAAATGACTCCCGAACTCCCGAGAAATACAATCAAACCCTGCACAGAATTCGAAGAGACGATTAATATAAGACTCAAAACTATCAAGATTGATAGTAATAAAGTAAACAGTTTGCCGGGTTTGCCTAAAATTAAAGCGAAACCAACTATAGAGCAGAATGCTAAGAAACTGGACTGAAAATTGGGATTCCCTAAGAATCCAATTATTGAATTATATCGATTATTCCAATCAAAAGGATCGGCTCCGAACTTCTGCAGCGCGCTATAAAAAATTGAAATCACCCATAAAGCAACCACCATCGTTGAAAACATCTTTAAGAAATCAATCGTAGCAACTATTGAGGCAGACAAAGCAATACAGGCAAGCCCAATATAAGCCAGGTAGCCAGTATTTCTCCCGAATGTCCCAAAAAACATTTCACTCTTACTGCCAGGCGCGAAGAAAAAAACAAGCGTCAATTGGATAATAAAAAGTAAAATAAAAGTCAAAAACTTCTTATCAATGGAGGAGACAAAACTTCGAGGTGAGAACAATGCAATTCCTATCGCTGCCAATGCGAAGCCATCAACGATAACCAACCTTGGTAAATTTATTGGATCCATAGAAATCTTAGGTGTAATTGAGATGGCCATGATTATCATGGTGGCTAACAATATAAATTGAATATATTTCTGTTGTACTTTATCCAAGTTCATAGCCAAACAATATATCTCTACACTCGAAATTTATTGATTTTATAGACAGATTGGGCCAAAAAATGATGCTAGGTTCGCTATTTTTGAAAAGCCAGAAGGCCCGGCTCCCAAACGGGGGCCGGGCCTTCTGTAGTGCTTAGATCAACTCCGAAGAGTTAATTAGGCTCTATTTACTTCTTTAGCTTTGCAACTGCTGCAGTTAGCTTCTTAACGCTTGCGATAAGAGACTTAACTTGAGCAGCTAGTGCTGTAACAGCAGCTAGTGCATCTGATGCAGCTTGTGTTGCATTCTGAGCTTCATCGTATGCATTGTTAGCAGCATCTGTTGCAGCGTTAGCAGCATCAAGTGCTAGTGATGCAGATGGATCGCCCTCAACTGAAGATGTTGCTGTGATAACTGGTGAACCAGTTGCTGATGATGTCGCACGTAGTGTGAATTCACCAGATACTGATGGAGCGAAAACAGTTGGCTTTGTAGCACTTGTAGCAGAAATTCCACCAACATATGTGCCCGCACCAATTGCTGTTCCGCCTAGTGGCTTGTTAGCTGTAACAGCTGGTGAAGCAGCACCGTCGAATACAGGGTTACCGCTTGCATCTTTAGCTGTCAAAGTAACAACCATAGCTTCGCCGCCAAGGTATGAAGACTTGTCAACAGACAAAACTTCTGTAGCAACAGCGCCACCAACAGTAACAACGAATGTTGTTGTCATGTCAGTTAGTCCAGTTGCATCTGCAGCTAGGTTAGGAGTCTTGATTGTAAGTGTTGCTGTATCGCCAGACTTAGCTGTTGATGCAGTAATGAAACGGCAATCGAAGTATCCAACTGCGCCATAACCGTAATCTGGGTCATTGCCATCTAGAGCACAGTCAGATGAAGCAACAACGGCAAGATTGCTTGAAGTTACAGTAGGAACAGTTGTTCCAGCTGCACTTGTACCGTCAGATGTCTTGATAACAAATGCTGGTGTATCTGTTTCAGCAGTTGCTGTAGTAGATCCAGTTGTTCCGCCGCCAGCTTTACCGATTGAGTAATTGGTTGCATGAACAGCGATGTCTTTTGCAGTTCCATAGAAAGTTACAGTCTTTGTTGCCAAAGAAACCGTAGTTCCGGCTGCATCTGTAATGGAGATTGAGACTGTTGAGACACCAGCTGCGCCATCAGCACAAACATAAAGTGTTCCATCTCCATCGGTACCTTGGGCTGTAACTGAACGTCCCTTTAGGTTTGAGTATGTTGGTGTAAGAGAGCACTGATCAGCCGCTGGTAGGTCATCTGTTGTTGTTGAATCCCAACGAACCCAACCTGGTCCTGTAACAGTTGCACTCAGCAGGTTGCCCTTAGCTGTTGCCATTGCCGCACCATCAATGTCATTTAGTTTAACAATGATTCCTGCAGCGTTGCCTAATGCAAGTGACTTAGAAGCCGTTACCGCGACTGCATCAGTAGTTGCTGTAGCAGTATCTGTTCCGGTGTTTCCGCCAACAATGTAAGCAGTTGATCGTCCAGCGCTAAATGAAGATAGAGCTGAAACAACCATTGTTACTGATGTAGTTACTGTCGCGTTCAATGCAGTAGGAGTATCGCCACGAAGGATACTGATATCCAATGTGTAGGTACCTGGGATTGAAGTTGCTGTGAATGTGTCTAGAACTGCAGTGTCACCAGCAGCAGCAGCTGCAGTATCAACTTCATTGAAACTAACAACTCCGATTCCACGCATAGTTACTGTAACTGTATCAGCGTCAGTAATGTCACCACCAACAGCAACAACATTTAGAGCAACAACCGATCCTGCTCCAATTGTGAATGAAGAGATTCCATCTGCGTTTAGAACTTTGCTCGCTGTGTACTTACCAACAGCAAGAGCTGTTCCATCATCAGTAGTTGACTTTGAAACTACTATAGACGTTGCATCACCTGCATCAGCGTTTGCTGGCACTGCTGAGAATCCAGCAATAGCCAACGCTGATGCAGCAACAAGCGCAATGCGCTTAAAGCTTGTCTTTGTAGACATTATTTTCCTTTCGAGAAAAGTCGCAATAAAGAATTTCTTTATTGCGGCTTGGCCAAGAAATGCCTTCTCATAGGTAATGAGAGAGTCATTTTTGACCATGAGATGAGTCGCACGTGCTGACGCATCTCTTTTCTGTTGCAGTATCCGGACTGCAGCAGAAACCTGTTTGTTGTTGTCTTTAGGCGACATAGATCGCCTGCCCTAGAACTTGGGTTTTACCTTGGTTTAGTAGGACAACAGTTGTGATCTGAGAAGGGGCGGACTTACTGTCAACGCCACGACTCGCTGGGATAATTGTATCGGACGTTGAGCCTGCTTTTACGCTCATTACAGCCGTTAGAAGGTAATTTCCATCAGATAGACGCTCAAAATTAGTGCTTGTGCTCGAGATAGTTAGGCCAACCCAGCTTCCATCTATAGAAACAGAGGCATCGGCGCCATATGTGGTGCCGCTTCCGCCGACTGTGATTTCTTGAGAAAGCAGAACGTTGATTGCGTTGCTATCGGTGGTCATTGTGTTGCTGCGAAGAACAAGGCCTTCGTTGGTCAAAACTGGGGTTGATTTAGAAACGTTGATTGCGCCATTTTGGCCGGCTGAGTTTGCAACTGTGAAGCCAGTTGGAACACCCTTTGAATCAAGGCCGAAGAAAGTAAGTGCTTTTGCAGAAGATTTGATATCGATCATCTGGCCACTTGAATCTAGTGAATCAACCTTCTTTGCGCTTTCTGCTGGGGTTGCCGCGGCAGAAGCTTCAGCTGATGGTGTTGCTGAATTTGTAGTTGCTGGAACATCTTGGGTTGTTGTTCCAGAAGAAACGATTGAAGCGATGTTGTCTTGGCCGGTTACTGAGTTAAAGCCAAGGAAGGCAACTAGAACAATAAGTAGTGAGAGGGCAACCTTCGAAGATTTCTTCGCAAGTTCGGCAGCCTTCTTATATTGAGTTGAAAGGGCTTCAAGGGCAGTTGTGCCTGTGGCCTCATCGATAACCCATTCTGTAAGTACGCGAACAAATGAAGCGCGAGCGCGACCAACAACGTGGCGGACATTCTCTGGCTTTGTGCCAAGTGCCTTTGCGATCTCCTCGGTTGAACGGCCTTCCATTTCCCACATAACAAGTGCGGTGCGTTGGTCAGCTGAAAGACGTGAAAGTGCTTCGCGGATGATTGATGCATCTTCGGCGGCAGCAAGTGTTGTATCAAAAGGGATGTGGGCCTCTAGAGAAATCTCGGCTAGGCGCTCTTGTGATGTTTCAGAGTCGATAGCAACAAGGTTTGGGCGAGATCCAGTTGAACGGATCTGGTTTAAGCAGAGGTTGTTAACTGTGGTGCGAAGGTATGCGAGCGCACGATCAGCTGTGTCTAGTTCAGGGGCAGCAAGAATGAACTTGAGGAATGCCTCTTGAACGATTTCAGCAGCATCAGCTTCAGAACGCAGAATTCGGCGAGCTTGGCCAACAAGTGATGAGCGGTTTTCAGCGTATAGCGCGGAGAGCTCGGCAACAGACCAGTCAGAGACGGTTGCTGGTGTAGCGGCAACGCCTTCTGTGGTGTTCTTCTTACGAAGTGCCATTTGGGTAATTCTCCGGATTTCTTACTCGAGTGGCCTTGCGGCCGGTCTAGCAGATGACAACGTCTTGCCCTCTACTTAGTAAGACACCCCTGGGGGGCAAATGTTGTGCTCTGGGGAAAAGAATTTTTGCCCCTTGGGACGTTGAGCGTGGTTGGGCTTAGTTGAGCGTGGTTCCATACCTATATATAGGTATGAACCTAGGCTCAAGGGCGATTTTGGGGGTTCAGGCTGGGATTGGGCTGGGGCCTGGCTGAAAAGCTACTTAATCTTGTAAGTCTTATTGAAGATTGTGGTGGTTCCGACTTTCACGATCACTGTATTAGCGCCAGCCTTGACCGTGTTGTTACCCAATTTCACTTTTTTGCCATTGATTAAGACGGTGACGATGCTGCCTTTTACTGAAACGTTGATTACCCGCTTTTTCACAGTCACTTTCACAACCGGCTTTGCCGCCGAAGAGGTGGCTGAAGGAATTGGGGTTGGCTTTGGTGTTGCTGAAGTGGTGGCTTTTGGAGTTGGCGTTGGTGTTGTCTTAGGTGTTGCCGCAACAACGGTGAGGATTGCTTGAACTGAATTTGATTGGCCATATTTTCCACCCGGTGATTGGGTAGCGATAATTGTTGTGGTGCCAACCGCAACACCGACTATGGCGTTATTTACAACCTTGGCAATTGTTGAGTCGGTTATTGAGTACTTCCATTTACCTGTTGAGTTTGAACCCGGATTTGTAATTGTTGTGAGGGTTTGTCCGACTTCAACTTTTACTGGTGAAAGTGTTCCAACAGTTGGAGTTGTTCCAAGAACTATAACTTTAAAAGTTGTGGATCCAGATAACCAATAATCATTTGCTGCTTGGGTCAAAGTTATTACAGCAGTGCCGGCATTTCCAAAATTAAGTTTTTGGCCGGTAATGCTTACAACTTCAGGATCAGAAGAGGTGTAAGTCCAAGCACCGGCAGAGGTAGATGTCGGTGGCAAAATAGTTTGTGGGATATCACCGACAACTTTTTGTAGATCTTCTAGAGTTGAATAAATTGGTGCTGAATTAACAGTCAAAACCATAGTCTTTGAGGTAGCCCCATAGTTTCCGGATACTGCTTGTGATGCAGTAATTGTTGTCTTTCCTGACTTATAAACCGTAATAGATCCGATGTTTCCGGAAGATGTAATTGATGCAACTGTTGGGTCTGATGAAGAGAATGACCATGCGCCGGGTGAACTTGATGTTGGTGCGAAAATTGAAAGGGTGTTTGAAGATGAGGCAGTTTTTGTATATGTCACATCTTTAAAATCACCAACGGCGGCCGTTGCACCAAGAATTGTTAAAGTCATTGTTAATGTCGACGATCCAAAGCCTCCAGAAGCAGCCTGGCGCGCAGTTATTGTTGTGGTTCCGATGTTCTTCGGCGTCAAAACTTTTCCTACCAAAGTTGCGATTGTAGTGTTCTCGATTGAAAATGTCCAAGCACCTGGGGAACTTGATGTTGGCTCAATTAAATTTAAAGTTGAAACGCTATCTTTCGCGATAGTTATATCGGTAAATGTTCCAAGGATTTTTGGCAAACTTGTGACCGTTAAAGATGTAGTCCCTTCGCCACCTAGCCAATTTGCACTTGCAGATTGTGTTGCGGTTATTGTTGTTGTACCGGCATCTAAGAATGTGAGGGCGTCACCAGATACTGTTGCAATTTTGGTATCTGAAGATCTATAACTCCAAGAAGCCACAGCCGTTGACGTTGGTGGTGTGAGTTTAAGAGTTCGACTAAGGAGGGTTGCCGTGATTGGCGCCCAAGTTCCAAGCTTTGGGCTCGCTTTTTCAACTGTAAAGCGCGAAACTCTTGAAACACTAGTGAATGTGCCGCTGGCTGCCTGGGTATATGTAATCCCTGTTGTTCCCGCTTTAAGAATTGTTGCTACTAGGCCTTTTATTGTTGCAATCGTGGGATCCGTTGCTGTCGCAGACCAGGCGCCAGGAGAATTTGAAGTTGGTGGAACAAGCGTGGCTGTGCCTTGATCAAATTTTGCAACTTGTGGGAAGGGAAGCGAGACCACCGGGTAGGCGGCAAACGCAACTGGTGTTTGGAGTGAAAATAAACCAAGAACTAGGGCAGCTGCGATTAACTTTTTCCTCATATCCTTATTATCTATTCAAGTGCATGGGAAATCGGGGATTTGGCTAGATTTTAGGCAGGTGCCAATCAAATTTTATAGATACCTCGCGGACCAGAACTATTACTAATCCAGCCGCGATAGCAGTTATCGCTTCGGAAAAATCGAGGTAGTGCAGTCCGGCATAGGCAAGTGCACCAGCCAGACAAGAGGTCCCGATAGTTTCGCGGTGAAGCAACACTGGTTCTACTTGGCACAGCACATCTCGCAGCAATCCACCAGTTACACCACCGATTAATCCAAGAGCAACAATGCTTATGAAGTTAGCACCATTTGTTGCTGCAAAATTTGCGCTAGAAACTGTGGCAACTGCAAGACCGAAGGTATCGAGGGCAAGTAGAAAACGACCGACTGGTTTCTTCTGCTTTGCAATAACTGTGATCAAAACTGCGAGCGCAATTGATGCAAATAGCCAAGAATTCAGAATCCATGGCGGGCGTTGGCCCATAAATAAGTTACGAAGTGTTCCACCGCTTATAGATGCAACTGCAGCAATAAGTGCGATTCCGCCGTAATCCAGACCTTTATTAGCAGCGATTCGAGCGCCAACAATTGCGAAGGCAAAAGTTGCAATTAAATCGAGTGCGGTTACCAGCGAATCAATCTGCATTTTATTCTGGAAGATCTACTGTGTAGTGAACGCCGGAGAATTGCTTGCGGAACTCCTTAACCTCTTTGGCAATCGGTGCCATATCGGTTGTGGTTAGGGCGCGAGTAATGAAGTCAGCGAGTTGTGGCATATCTTTTTCTTTCATGCCGATGCGGGCGACTTCTGGGGTTCCGATTCGAAGGCCGTTGTTATCGCCATCCACAGTTGGGCCAGGCAATCCAATACCGCAGGAAAGTAGGCCAGCATGCGCAATTTTCTTTGAAGTACTTTGTCCGCCACCAAATGGTTTTGCCAAGATCGCAAATTGATGTGACTTTGTAAAGCCTCTATTCGCCGCAAATATTTCAACACCTTGTGATGCAATTTCAGTAGCGAGTTTGTGAGCGGTTTTAACCATCATTTGCGCATATGCCGGGCCAACAGATTTCCAATCTTGCAAAGTGACACCAAGGGCCGCAGTTTTTGCGGCATCAAAGTTTGCTGTTAAACCTGGATATGCAATGCCATCCAGAATATGTGCAAGCTTTGGATCGTTTGTAACAATTAATCCACCGGCTGGTCCGCCAAGAGATTTGTAAGTACTAAATGTCATCAAGTGCGCGCCTTCAGCCAACGGTTGTGGCCAAACTTTTCCAGCGATCATTCCGCATAAGTGCGCGGCATCAAACAAAACTAGGGCGCCGACTTCATCGGCGATTGCGCGAACTTCTTTGATCGGATGGAAGAACAAGTTAAGGCTGCCACCGATAGTAATTAGCTTTGGTTTTACTTCATGAGCTAATTTGCGAAGTGCATCGATATCAACGGTATATCCATCTTCATTGACGGGTGCCGAGACAGTTTTTAAGCCGTACAGCCCAGCAGCACCATCGGCATGGTGAGTTACATGGCCGCCGATAGTTGCTGGTGGCGCGATAATTGTGTCACCGGCTTTGCAGGTCGCCATAAATGCATACAAGTTTGCGAGTGCGCCAGATCCAACGCGGAATTCAGAGAACTCGGCACCGAAAACATCACAGGCAAGTGCAGAAGTTATTACTTCAATTTTTTCAATTGCGTCAAGCCCAACTTCGTATTTATCTCCCGGGTGTCCGAGAGATGCGCGGGAGCCCATGCCAGATGAGAGAAGTGCTTCGGCTCGGGGATTTAAAATATTTGTTGCTGGATTTAAATTTATTGAATCAACATCGTGAATCTTGTGGCTCTCTTTGGCGAGCGCTTCGATTTCGTTTTGGATCCCACTTGGATCAAGAGTTATATATTTAGCAAGAACACTCTGCACAACTTCTTGGCTTTGAGGTGCAAGCCAGGTGCGTTCAGCAGGCACAGCGATCTTCTATCGCGACGCCCTCAAGGGCTTCTTCAATATGTTCCCCGCAGCCAGACCAAGTGGCTTTCTTGCAGAAATCGCAGGCTACTTTCGAACACATGCTCTGGCTCCTTCTTTGAATCACTTCAAATACTGTAATTAATGTACTGGGTGGGCCCCGTCGGGATCGAACCGACGACCCACGGATTAAAAGTCCGTTGCTCTACCGACTGAGCTAGAGGCCCTGGTTTTTGCGCTTGCGAAGTATTTAGCGCTTGCGAAGTGTAACGGCTAAAAGCGTAGGGTCTAAACCTGGCTTATTTCATTAAGATTCCAACGTGAGCAGAGCAGAACTTGAAGGTGCGATTCGCCAAGTCCCTGATTTTCCTGCGCCCGGAATTCTATTTTTCGACATCCTGCCATTGCTCAAAGATCCAAAGCATTTTTCTAATCTGACGAAAGAGCTTTCGGCATTCGCAAATGCAATTGATGTTGTCGCTGGGATTGAAGCCCGCGGCTTAATACTTGGTTCGGCGGTCGCTTTGGAACTCGGCAAAGGTTTTGTGCCCCTTCGCAAAAAAGGAAAATTGCCTGGTCCCACTTTTGAAGAGAGTTATGGCTTGGAATATGGCAATGACACGTTAGAAATTCAAGAGGGTGTTTTGAGTCGTGGGGATCGCGTTTTATTAATCGATGATGTTTTGGCCACAGGTGGCACTTTGATTGCCGGAGTGAAGTTGATACATCAATGTGGGGCTGTGGTTGAAAGCGTTGCGGTGGCACTCGAGATTGCCGAACTTCCGGGTCGAAATAAGTTTGTTCGGGCCTTTCCAGATATTTCGTTGAACTCGTTATTTATTAAGTAATTATAAAAATCAATTTGCTGCGCGCTTTAACCGATCACGAATTGCTGCAGCCAAACCTTCGCCTTCGGGTTGGATCACACAAACTTTTGTTAAGCCTTGGGCATCAGCAAATCGAAGCGCCGAATATATTTCTCGGGCATAGCCTTCGATAGAACTTGGGGCAGCAAGACGTATTGCGCCAGCCGGTGTGGGTATCGAATCGATAGCAATAAATCCATCGCCGCTTTCTGGGTTCACATCCAAAACAACTTTTGCGTTCGGCGAGTAATGCGATTCCAAAGAACCTGATACTCGGATATCTGAAGTTGGTTCGTCAATCACAAGCAGGCCAGTGCTTTCAGCGATCATCTCTTTTGTGATTGCGCCAAGGCGCAAGATTTGCGGCGTATCTGATGTGCAATCAATGATGGTTGATTCGACACCAACTTGGCATGGCCCGCCATCTAAAATCACATCGTTCTTTTGATCTAAATAATTTTCTAATTCATCTTTCACTGCTTGGGCCGTGGTCGGTGATACAGCGCCAAATCTATTGGCACTTGGGGCCGCAATTCCTTTGCCACCTAAGTTTTCAAATTCTTTCAACAAAGCCAGAGCGATTGGCTGGTTTGGAACACGAAGGCCGACAGTATTTTGATTGCCTGTAACAAAATCTTTTGCTAATTGGCTACGTTTAAAAATCAAAGTCATTGGCCCTGGCCAGAAATCCCGAGCCAGATTTATTGCGTATTCACTTATATCTTCAGCCCATTCACCAATCGCATCAATCGATGCAATGTGCACAATCAACGGATGATCCGCTGGGCGCCCCTTTGCTCTATAAATCTTTGCTACTGCGCTTTCATTTGTTGCATCGGCGCCAAGGCCATATACAGTTTCGGTTGGGAATGCGACTAAATGGCCATCGGCAATACTTTGCGCCGCAGCTTTTATTGAATTAGTCGAACATTCCGATAAGAACATGGGTCAATTCTCTCATTAAATTATGACCTTATTCGCGGGTATTGCTGATGAATATTGGCTTACTCTTGGCGCATGAAAACTTCTGCATCTAATAAAACCCGAGTACTAGCTGTTATCGCACTTTCTGTTCTGGCTTTAAATATCGGCACACAATCTGCCCAAGCCACAACACCAACAAGGTATATCAGCGTTAGTTCAACCGGCACTGAAAAGGTGACACCAGATGCGGTTCGTCTTAATGCATCGGTTTCTGTTTCTGCGAAGGTCAGCAAGGATGCACTTGCTGCAGCAAATGTTGCCACATCAAAGTTTCGCACTGCGATTCTTGCAAATGGAATTGATAAGAAGTATTTATCAAGCACATCTTTAACCGTGTATCCCGAATACAACTACACCCAAGA
>CAXNFK010000006.1:0-22578 GCA_964201775.1 Candidatus Nanopelagicaceae bacterium | reverse complement strand
GGATATCAATGTTGAAAACCTTAATAAAACTGTGGCTGAGATTAACGCTTTAAATGGACGTGCAAAGGGTTACACCGTTGACCTATCTTCGGAAGCCGAGATAAATTCGGTTATAGATTCAATCGAAGCTGAATACGGAAGAATTGACTGCCTTGTGAATAATGCAATGTCTGTCGGTGCGGAAGATTTCTTGAAATCCTCACTTGAAGATTGGGAATTCCAAATCAAAGTAACTCTGACAGCTGCATTTCTAAATATAAAGAGAGTGCTCCCAGGAATGATTGCAAGAGGCGCCGGTAACATCATCAATATAGGTTCAGTAAATGCAAAGACGATGGTAGGAAGTGATGCATATTCTGTGGCAAAAGCTGGCCTTCATGCATTGACTCGCGCAGTTGCTGTGCGATACGGATCAAGTGGTATTCGATGTAACAGTGTTATGCCTGGAAGTATCGCAACAGATGTTTGGTTACAACGTGCTGAGCGGAATCCAAAAGTTTTCCAGGATTTAAAACCTTGGTATCCACGTGGTCGTATTGGTACCCCAACTGATATTGCTGAGGCTGTTGTATTTCTAGCTTCTTCACGTTCTGATTGGATGACGGGAACTGAAATGATTGTTGATGGTGGACTTACTGCCGGACTTGCTCCTATGCTCAAAATAATTGAAGCTTCGGAGTAGCGAAAATGAATGACTCAACCTTTACTATTCGCGGTGCCGTCGCAATGGATGGAACCGGTTCGAAATCAACTCGCTCTGATTTGATTGTAAAAGATGGAGTAATAAGTAAATTTGGCACCATACTAAAAGGTGAAGAAGAAGGAAAGATTGTTGATGGTTCAGGGCTCACTGTTTCTCCTGGCTTCATCGATCTTCATTCGCACTCAGATTTAGCTGTTATATCCGATAAGGAACACCTTTCTAAGGTAACGCAAGGCGTTACTACAGAAGTAGTCGGCCAAGATGGCCTGAGTTATGTTCCGTCAAATGAAGAGACTTTAAGCATCCTTCGTGAACAACTTTACGGTTGGAATGGCGAGCCGGCAGGCATATCTTGGAATTTTCGTTCAGTTGCAGATTATTTATCGATAGTTGATAAAGGTGCTCCGGTTAATGTTGCATATTTAATTCCTCATGGAAGTGTTCGAATGCTTGTTAGAGGTAATGTCGCAGGGTTAGCAAGCAAAGTAGAACTTAACAAAATGTCAGAGATAGTTGAGCAAGGAATGCAGCAAGGCGCAGTCGGGTTATCTGCCGGACTTACATACACCCCGGCCATGTATGCCGATGATGCTGAAATAATTGAATTGTGTCGAGTAGTTGCGAAGTATTCTGGATTCTACGCACCTCATCATCGAAATTATGGTGCGCAATTTCTTACCGCAGTGGATGACTGCATAGAAATAGCACGGGCATCTAAAGCAGCGCTTCATCTAACGCATTGTCATATGAGTGCGCCAGTGAACCACGATCGAACAGATCTTTTGTTTGATCGACTTTCTAAAGCTGAATCTGAAGGTATTGATGTCACTTTAGATAGCTATCCATATCTAGCTGGATCTACCTACCTGCATGCAATGCTTCCATCTTGGATTCAAGATGGGGGCAATGACGCAATGAGATCGCGTTTAGCACAACCCGAAATGCGAGCGAAGGCAATTCACGAATTAACAGTTTCTGGTAGCGATGGAAATCAAGGCGGGACCATGAACTGGGAAATTATAAAAATTGCTGGTGTCCAAAGGGCTGAAAGTTTGAAACTAGTTGGCCTATCGATAGTGGAAGCAGCGAAAATATCTGGGAAGGATCCAGTAAATTTCTATCTAGATTTTCTTGTTGGCGAAGATTTTCGGGCCTCTTGCGTAATATTTGCGGGTCATGAGGGAAATATGCGATCGATTATGGCTCACCCCCGTCATATGGCAGGAAGCGACGGAATCTTGATGGGCAACAGGCCACATCCACGTGCATACGGAACTTTTGCGCGCTATTTGGGGCACTATGCCCGAGAAGAAAAAGTTTTTTCAATGGAAGAAGCGGTTGCGCATATGACCGGTAGATCTGCCGCGCGCCTTTCGTTAAAAGATAGAGGTCTACTTAAAGCCGGTTTTAAAGCCGATTTAGTCCTCTTTGATGCAGAGAGTGTTTTAGACCTTTCAACATACGAGTCCCCTCGAACTGCGGCACGGGGATTTGAATCAGTCTGGATAGATGGCGTTAAAACTTTAAGCAATGGTGAACGAACTTCTCGCCTTCCAGGAAAAGCTATTCGCTCTAATACAAAGGCAAAATAACCGATGACTGTGGAATCTTTGGATTTCTCAATTTCTGGCTTAATTTATGATGGATTAGGAAATCCCCCTATAGCAGGAACTATCGGAATTCGTAACGGCTTAATCGTTTCAATTTCTTCAACTTTTCCAATTTTTCCAAGTGGCGATGATTCACTTAATGCTAAAAGACATATCAATACAGATGGTCTAGTAATCGCACCTGGATTCATCGATGTTCATACTCATTCTGACGTTAGTCTTTTTATTGACGGTCGAGGTCAGAGTAAAGTTTTTCAAGGTGTCACCACCGAAGTAACCGGTAACTGTTCGTTTTCGGCCTTTCCAATTGTCGAGAGTAAGAAACAACAACAATCCGATTTTTTAGTAGGCATCGGAGATGATCAAATCGATCTTGAATGGTCTGATTTAGAAGGATACCGAGCAGCTATTCACAAAAGAGGTGTTGCAATAAATATTGCGCCACTTGTTGGCCATGGCACTTTGCGCATTGCGAGTATGGGACTACTGGAAAGTGCACCAACACCTGAAGATTTAGAACTAATGGGTGAACTTCTCAGACTTTCTTTTAACCAAGGAGCATTTGGAATGTCTACCGGACTTACATATGTGCCATCACGCTACGCGCCTTTTGAAGAATTGGTTCACTTATGCCGCGTCATAAAAGAATCTGGAAGAACTTACACTTCGCATGCTCGTGACTACGATATTTTTGGCGATGACTTTTTTCTAGGTCCCTTAAAGGAAGCTTTCGCACTCGCTCGCGAAACCGGAGTTCGTGTTCAATTTTCCCATGCAGCCATAAACAACCCGTCCTTGTGGGGCAGAGCGCAAGATTGGGTAGATCTTTTTGATTCACCAGAGGCAAAAAATTTAGATGTTACATTTGATGTTTATCCATACAACGCATCGAGTTCAGCCCTTACCCAGTATTTGCCAGAATGGGTTCAAGCTGGTGGCGTTGAAGCAATGAAAGAGCGGCTCTCCGATTCTGCAACTTTCAAGCGGGCAGCAGAAGAGTTATCACTAGGTTGGTCTGCGCACAAGATTAAGTGGATGTGGGATCGCGTTGTAATCGCTCGCGGTAATGGACTTCTCGGTGTTGAAAATGGCGATTCAATTGAAGTTGCTGCTAAAAAATTAAACATTACTCCTGAAAATCTAGTTCTAGAATTATCTCGCTTGGGTGGCAATGCAGTTATGGTGGTGCTGTTCTACAGAACTGAGGAAGATATGCGCACCTTTGCCCGCTCTAAACATTCGATGATCTGTTCTGATGGATCTGCAATCCCCTTTGACCAAAAGGGGAAGTTGCCACACCCAAGATCTTTTGGAGCAAGTGCGCGAGCTTTAGGCTACCTGTCGAGGGAGTTAGGCGACATGTCCTTTGAAGAAGTTATTTACAAGATGTCAGGAAAAGTAGCATCTCGCTTTGGTATTCACGATAGAGGCTCGATTGAGGTTGGAAAAGCGGCCGATATCGTAATTTTTAATCCATTGACGATTAAGGACCAAGCTTCATTTCTCAATCCTTCACAACCACCAATTGGAATTGAGTATGTCTTTGTGAATGGAGAAATCGTTGTTGAGAAAGATTTACAGACAAGTGCGCTGCCAGGTAAAGTCTTAAACGCTAATCTTTAGCGTCCCACCTTGTATCTTCTTCAAATGGATACATCGGAACACGTCGATGAGCATATTTAAAGTTTGATAAATCCGCTGTAGAAGCTCCGGCTGTATCTAGCCAATACATTTTCTTGGCAATTGCTTCATAAGCTGGTCTCGGTGAATGAACGCCTTTAACAACAATAATCTTGTGATCAAGAGGCTCTAGACCTGCATTACGGAACTGAAGCAGCGAACTAGACATTGCTGGCAAGGAAGTTAAGAGAATGTTGTATCCATCATCGGTTTTGATTGCGGCACTTGGTCCATCGTTGTAATAAAGAAAACCGCCGTGTGAAGGTTTGGTTTCGGCATAAGTTCCATCAGTTATTGCAGTGACAATCCCCTTAATAGGAAATGGTGCGCCATGCATGTCATCGGACTTGCCGCCAACTTCGGCTTCAACTCTTGCGCCAACTCCCAAACTTGTACAAAGTTTTACGATAGCGGGATCGCAGAGTGCCTGGAGAACTCCAGATACCCCAAGTCGACGGGCAGCATGCAAGACAAAAGTTGAATCCCCTGGTGTTCCAGCGCCAACGTTGTCACCAACGTCAAAAAGAACTATCGGTTTTTCGGATTGATTATCTGCCTCGGTGAGAGCTTTTTCAGTAGATGTAGCAACGCCATTTAAATCAGCTCGCATATTCCATGCATGCAATCCAATTTTATTTGCAACTGATTCCGCAAGGGCCGCATCATTATTTGTTATCGCTAGAAAAGTCATTCCCATTTGAGGAACGTCTGAATAAGGGTAGCCCTCGACAACGCTCACTGAAAGTACTTGCGAATTTTTCATCTCTAATTCTGCGAATTTTAAAAGGTCGGACATTGGTTTATCACTAGTGCCTTGTTTCAAAATATTCACAACTAAGGGCGGGGTCGACAAATACATTGTGGGTTTAATCTCACCTTTAAAGTACTTAATTGCTAAATCGGCCGACTCAAATGCTCGCTCAAAGGTATCTAAGTGTGGATTAGTCTGGTAAACCTTCACGATATCTGAGTTCGCAACTAATTTTCGAGAAATATTGCCGTGCATATCAAGATTGGTAACGATGATTACATCCGGCCCCACGATTGCTCTAACTCGCTCTGCCAACTCGCCATCTGGATCTTTGTATTTGTCAGAAACAGCAGCCCCATGTTGCGCTAAAAAGACAATATCCCAAGGCCCCTGCTCTTCAATCAACGTCAGAATCTCATTGACTAAAAAATCAGTGGCTTCAACTGTCATATGACCCATTGGCATCAGTCGTGAAAAAACGAGTGGCACTAAATCAACTTCGGTTTCAGATTCTAAGCGAGAAAGAATTCCGGCGATAGTGGCTTTGGATTCTTTGTATTCCTTTACTATCTCGTCTCCGTGCAGAATCCCTGCTTCTTGCCACTTTGCTAAAGAAGCTTTAACTTTGGCAAATGAATTAGTTTCATGCTGAAAACCTGCTATTGCTACTCTCATATCCGACATTCCTTCCGTGGATTTGATTGTGGAATTATTTGACACTGCCTGCGGTAAGGCCGCCCACCAAGTATTTCTCAATAGAAATGAACAGAATGATAATTGGAATAATTGCGATCAAAGAACCCGCGAAAAGAAAGTTCCATTTGACTTCGTATAAACCAGTAAGCAGCGAAAGCCCAACTGAGAATGGTTGCTTTTCTGGTGAACTAGCTAATGTGTAAGCAACAACATATTCGTTCCATGCAGCAATAAAGGTAAAGATTGCCGTCGTGACTATGCCGGGAGCCGCTAACGGTAAACTTATTTTTCTAAATGTTTGGAACCGGCTCGCACCATCGATGAAAGCGGCCTCTTCAATCTCAACAGGAATGCTTTTAAAGAAACTCGACAAAATCCAAACTGAAAAAGCTAAATTGAATGATACGTTGACCAAAATTAAGCCCTGATACGTGTTAACTAGATTGAAAATGCTCAACTCACGATAAATACCAATTAGCAAGGAAGTTGGCGAGAACATTTGGGTTATAAGTACTAAGAGCAAGAAGGGCGTCCTAAGCCGAAAATTATTTCTTGCAACATAATATGCAGCCGGGACTGCCACAATAATTCCAATAATCATCGTTGCAATTGAGATAACTAAGGTGTTTCGCATATACATTCCAAAAGGTATCTCTTGGAATACTTTTATGAAGTTACCCCACTCATAGATCTTGGGAAAATAAGTTGGAGGCATGTCAGTAATATCACTCTTTGGCTTAAGAGCTGTTGAGAGCATAGTTACGTAAGGAAAGATAAATAAAAAGGCCACTATAATTCCAGTCAGTGACAAACTAATTGACTTTATTCTTGAATTTTTACTTCTCATTTTTCTTGAAGTTTTTCTTCTCTTGTTTATCTGTGTGATAGTCATGTTTATCGTTGGTCCAACTCTTTCCATTTAGATAACTTAAGAAACAACATGATAAAAATTAAGATTACAAAGAAATTACCAACCGCTAGGGAAGCAGACTGTCCTATGTCCTGGTCCCGAAAAGCAACCTTGTATGCAAAGGTTGTCGTTGTATCTGTTTCATAGGCTGGCCCACCTTTAGTCATGACCCAGATAATAGGAAAACTATTAAAAACATAAACCGAATTAATTACTGCTGCAACTAGAAATGCTGGGCGCAATAGTGGAAACGTGATTGCCCAATATCCCTTCCAAGCACTTGCTCCGTCTACTAGCGAAGCCTCCATTATCTCCTTCGGTATCGCCTGAAGCCCCGCAAGCAGAACATAACTCGTGAAAGGTAGTGAGACGGTAATTCCGACTGCTAGCAGAACTGCGAAGGATGTCCTTGGATCTCCCAATAAATCCGCTGACTCTTTCGTTATATTTAAATCAACGAGAATACGAGTAACAATTCCGAAATAGGGATCAAGAATCCATTTCCATGATGTAGCAGTAATTACCAGAGATGCGGCCCAAGGTACGATTACTGAATAGCGAAGAAATCTTCTTCCGCGAAAGTTGGCATTCATTAATTGAGCCAACGGCAGAGACAGTGCCATTGTTAGTGTGACCACGACGACAAGCCAGATGGCCGTTCTCCTGAGGGTTCCGCTTAGATCACTGTTATCTAATAAAGCTTTGTAATTTTCAGTTCCGGCCCAACCTTTAATTAGTCCGCTAACACTAATTTCTCTAAATGATACGAGAAAGAGCTCTACGACCGGCCATAAAACGAAGACAAAAATAAGAAGCAATGCTGGACCGATCCAAGGCAAAGATCTGAAGCTCGAACCTTTTTTAAACGTCTTAGTGGACAAGTTCTTCCCTCTTCCAGCTTTAATCAACTTTAATCAAATCTTAAAAATCTTTATCAATCTTATTTTATTGGAGATAAGAAAAACAAGACAAGCAACGCATTTTCAGCAATTGCTTGTCTTGTTTTTCAACTACTTATCCAGCGTTTGCAGCATCACACTTCTTCTGAATGTTTTTCAGAGCTTTCTTTGGATCCAGCATTGCTGTACCCATTTGAGTGACGATATCTGCTTTACAAGCTGACCATGAACCAACAGTTCCTGGGTAGAAGATAGCCTTAGGCAATAGCTTGATATAAGGTCCAATGATTGGATCTGATTCAGCTAATTTTCCGGCTGATTTTGTAGCAGGAATAAATCCGCCAGCAGCCTTTAAGAAGCCTGCATAGTTAGCGGGTACGAAAATGAAATCCAAGAACTTACGGATTTCTTTTTCGCGACCGTTGGCCTTATAACCCTTGAAGTAATCCTGTACGCCGAGGGTGATATCTGTTTTACCAGGAGCGTGTGGGAAAGCTGATGCGCCCCACTTAATCTTCTCGCCACCATTCTTTGATAGCCAGTCTGGCAAGAACACGCCGCCGTTAACCATAGCAACTTTGCCCTTAGCGAATAATGACCAAGCGCCATCGGTACGATTTGTCTTACCTGGATTTGGTTGAGTCAACTTTGAATCAACAAGTCCCTTTAGGAAAGTAAGGGTTTCTAGGTATTCCTTTGTATCGATTGTGTACTTCTTGGTTTTTTCGTTGTAGAGGCGTCCACCATTTCCGCCACCCCAAACTGTAAATTCAGCTTGGCCTTCTTCTACACCTAGAGGTAATCCAAGAGGATATACATCTGGATACTTGGCTTTGATCTTGATTGCTGCAGCCTTAAGTTCTGTCCAAGTTGCAGGTGGCTTTGTGACTCCTGCACCCTTCAGAATTGTCTTGTTATAGAAGAACGCTCTAGCTGAAGCTAGATCAGGGACTGCGTATTCAACACCGTTGTACTTAGAGTTATCTCTAAACGCAGGAATAATATCTTTAAGCGTTGCTGCGCTAACAATTTTGCTAGCAGGATAGAGAAGTCCATCTGCTGCTTCTCCAGCAAATTCATCATTGTTAACAATGTCTGGGGATTGACCTGAAGCAATGAGTGTCTTTACTTTTTGTCCAATTTCTGGCCATGCAACAACATCGAGATCGACTTTGATACCTGCATTCGCAGCTTCAAATCGTGTAATCAAGTCTGTGTAATAAGGCAGCATGTCATCTGTATAAGAGGCCATGACTAACTTAAGAGTTACATCTTCAGCCTGAGCAGACGATAAAGGCAGCGCCAAAGAAGCACCAAGACTTATCACTGCTGCAGTTGAAAGAAGGGATAATTTTCTCTTCAACATCGGTTTTCGACTCCTAACTAGGTTTGTAGCACAAGCCCTCAGCAAAGAAGGCCAGTACTTGGTGATAGAACTTCACCACATTGGGTATGCATTGGCAAGCATTCGGCAGGTAAATAAATTGTTATAATTGGCAAATTTGACTCACCAAGAGCTCCATCCACCATCGACAATGACGTTCTGTCCCGTCATATATTTGGAGCCAAGAGATGCTAAAAACACGGCGGCGGCCGATATGTCATCGCTGCCACCGAGTCGGCGCATCGGAACCGCATTATAAAACGCTTCAAGCATTTCACTAGAGCCAGCCCCTGCCTTCTCGTTCATTTCAGATCCTGCAAAACCACCAGGCGAGAGGGTATTAATCGTTGTTCCAAACATCGCCAATCGCGGTGCTAAATAATGGGTGATTCCGTGAACTGCATGTTTGCTTGCAAAATAAGGAGCAATGTCCCAATCCATCCCAGGATACAGAGCAGGATTTCCACCCATCACACCGTAGACAGATCCGATGTTAATTATTCTTCCGTACTTTCGTTCCATCATAAGTGGGGCAAATATTTGGCAGAGTCTAAATGGCGCCTCTACATTAACCGCAAAGGTATTCCGCCATTTTTCAATTGAGATACTTTGCCAAGGACCATAATCCGATGCGCCGGCGTTGTTGCAAAGAACATCAACTTGCCCAGCTTCGCTTGCAATTTTTTCTAACCCTGAAGTTGTCGTGATGTCGGCTGCGATAATCGTTGGAGTTAGGTCACTGTATTTTTTTAAAATTTCAACTGTTCGTTGAAGTGCCTCTTCACGACGCCCAACAAGAATTAGGTCTGCGCCCGCTTCAGCAAATCCTTGGGCAATCTGGCGCCCAATTCCTGAACCAGATCCAGTAACTAAAGCACGGCTACCCTCTAGAGATAAAGATTTCAGCATGCGGAACTCCTTTTTTTAAAGTTTTTAAAGTATTGAATTTTATACATAGTAAGGCATAGTGTTCGAATACTGAAGAATATTTGATGATTTTATTTGGAGTGGGAGTAATTAATAATGACAATCACTGATTTTGATTTATCGAAGCGCAGAGCCTTAGTAACTGGTGGAAGCGATGGGCTGGGAAGACAATTTGCAGAAGCGCTGCTAGACGCTGGCGCAGAAGTTGTAATTTGTGGTCGCAGAAAAGATTCGCTCGACTTAGCAGTTAAAGAATTATCAGAGCGATACTCTGGAATCTCATCAATGGTTTGTGACGTGACCGATCAAGATCAAGTCTCCAAATTAGCAACTGATCTTGGCGGAATTGACATATTAGTAAACAACGCAGGTTTATCTCACCGCGCTAAGTGGGACTTAGAACAATCGGAAGAATGGCGCCGAATTATGATTCTAAACTTAGAGGCGCCGTTCTGGCTTTCGCAGAAGTTCTTACCGGGAATGATTGAAAAAAGATGGGGACGAGTAATAAACATCGCTTCTATCTGTGGAATAGGGTCTTTGGATTCAAACCTCTTTCCAGGATTAGGTGTGGACATGCCCTCATATTTTGCAAGTAAGCATGGACTGATTGGTTTAACTAGATTTTTATCAACACAAGTTGCAGACACCGGCGTTACCGTAAATGCAATTTGTCCTGGCTTCTTCGATTCTCCAGCAAATCATGAAGTTTTTAAACCTGGACCTTTGCTAGATGCCCTCTCTGGAGCCACACCCATGCGCCGAATTGGAACAAACACTGAATTGCGAACCGCTCTCCTTTACTTGGCTGCGCCAGGATCATCCTTCGTTACTGGGCAGAGCATTGTCGTAGATGGTGGCTGGTCAATCTGGTGAGTAATTCTCTTGGCTAAACCATTATCAAAAATTAGGTTAGGAATTATTGGCTGCGGTGATATGCAAAAATCGCATCAGCAAATTTTTCAAGATTTGCAAGATAAAGTCATAGTCACTGCAACTGCCGATATAAATTTTGAACGTGCAAAGAACGCCGCAGAAATTTTAGGTGCTGATCATGCATTTGAAGAGTACCGAGATATCTTTCCGCATGTTGATGCAGTTCTAATTGCAACACCTCACGATTTGCATCACAAAATAGGAATCGCAGCTTTAAAAGCGGGAAAGCACGTACTAATGGAGAAGCCAATGGCCATTAGTGAATTTGAATGTTTGGACCTAATCAACGAGGCAGAAGAAGCTGACAAGACTTTAATGACTGCATATCCAATGCGATACCACCCCCTAATAGTCAGACTTAAATCACTACTCGATGAGGAATATTTAGGAAAAGTTTTTCATATTGGAATTTTTACCGAACAATTAACGCAGGCTCCGGTCGGACATTGGTTGAGATCTGCTAAACAACTTGGCGGTGGCCAATTTTTTAGCCATGGCTGCCACTACATAGATTTGTTGCTCTGGTTTCTTGGACGGCCAACTACTGGAATTCATATGGGAACGCGATTGGGAACACCTTGGATGGAGCGCGAAGGAACCAGCGATGCTGTGATTGCTTTCGAGTCAGGTGCGATGGGCCATCATTTTGGAACTTGGGGAGCTAGAGCTACTAGACATGGTTATGCAATCCATGCACATTGTGAAAAGGGCATGCTTGAAGTTGATATCACTGCCGGAGTTTTATATGCCCACCATGGATTTGAAGGTGAACCACCGAAGGGTGGGATTGGTGGAACAGTTTCACCCGATCCATCGAAGGCAGAAATAATTTTACAAACTGATAGGGAGTCTAAGCATCTTCAAGGAGAACTAATTCATTTCGTAGATTGCATAGTTCAATCACTTGAACCACTAACAAGTGGCCCGGAAAGTCTTCAAGGTTTGAGAGTTATTTGGAAACTACAAGAGGCCGAAGAGCTAGGAAGGTTTGCTGACTTAACGGGCTTAGGGTTTGATCAGTTTGAGAAATAGTTTGAGAAATAGTTTGATTGAATAACGCAATTCCTTTGTTATATTTACTCTAATGAAAATTCGTGAATTCCTACCGGCCGATCTCCCAATGATCCATGGCTTTTTTGATCAAATGGGCAAGGAGAGCACTACTTTCTTTAATCAGAATGATGTTAATCGTAACTTTGCGGTGAAATTTGTAACAGAGAAGAACAAATCAATCATTCGCTGGTTAGCGGAGGAAGATGGAAAGATGCTGGGCTATGTATTTCTCTGGGATATAGATACCACCCTTCCATGGCTAGGTATAGCGGTTCGCGAAGATAGAAAGGGGCAAGGTATTGGTAAGAAACTTGTCGAACATGCAAATCATTGGGCCGAAGAAAACGGCAAAGGCGGAGTAATGCTTATAACCGCTAGCGATAACACCAGAGGTCAATATCTCTATGAATCTACCGGTTACGAAAAATTTGGAGTTCACCCTTCAGGTGAATTGCTATACATCAAACGCTTCATCACATTTGTGGACCCAGAATTAGAGGGGCGATTTCCTTACATACCTGGGTTTTAATTTTATTTTTTCACATCTCGATAAAATCTATTAATACTATTGATGACACATGGGACTTAGTTTATAGTCAAGTGCGTGATGCGTAGGCCAAGTACTTTTGAAGCAATTGTTTTTCAAGCAGCATTTGGCTCTTATTTATTGTGGGCCGCAGGTAGTGCAATACCGCTGATTCGTATTGATTTTGGAATTAGCAGAACACTTGCCAGCATGCATAGCATTTCTGTGGGAATTGGCGCGGTGCTAGGGGCTCACCTTGCGGTAAGCCTTGTGAAAAAAATTAGCCGCGAAAAAATAATGAGATTATCAATTCCAATCATGTCTTTAGGAATATTAGGTCTTACTCTCGGACCATCCATGTGGATTACCGTGCCAGGTTGTGGTCTCGCTGCATTTTCACAGTCGCTTGTAAACTCACTTAGCCTCTCTCAAATTTCACTCGATGCTAAGCCATCACTTCGAAGAATATATATTCAGAGTGGGATCCAAGCCTGCTTGGGTGCAAGTGCCATCTTTTTTATTAGCATTTCTCTCAATGCAGAATTGGGATGGCGATTACCAATATTACTAGGGGTTTTAATCCTTGCTCCACTGACCATGATTATTGTTTGGAAAGTAAAATTCTTAGTTTCTGCATCCACTAAAACATCTAAGGTAGAAAGTCTGCCAAATCACTCTTCCAAAAACTACAGGAAAGTATTTCTTGCTGGCTTCTTGATGTCGTTCTGTGAGATGGGAATCGGATTTTGGGCTATTGATTTATTAATTGACCGAGGAGCGGGCGTCGCGTTAGGGGCCTTCGGCTTAGCCTTATTGAGCTTAGTTACGGGAATATCCCGAATTGGATTTGCCTCTCTAGGCCATCCTGTTAAAAAAACTATGCGTCTAGTCCTTGTTCTTTATCCAATTGGAGTTGTGACTATTTGCCTAACTCAATCTTCTGCGATAACCGTGATTGGTTTATTGATTGCGAGTATCGCTGGCTCTGCTCTCTATGGCGTGGGAGTATTTCAAGTTTCCGAAGGATTCGCAGATCCTTCGGGCAAGATATCAAATTTTATGACTGGTATGGCTGCTTCATATGGGGTGACTCCATTAATTCTTGCGATTATCTTCGATAATTTAGGATTCATCGCTGGGTATTCAATAATGCCAGTCGCATTATTTGGCGCATACTTTTTATGGCGAAGTTTGGGATTCAAAAGCGTTTAAGAAGGTTCCA
Organism: Candidatus Nanopelagicaceae bacterium; assembly: GCA_964201775.1. Taxonomy (GTDB): domain Bacteria; phylum Actinomycetota; class Actinomycetes; order Nanopelagicales; family Nanopelagicaceae; genus AAA044-D11. Next base: position 9,281 of record CAXNFK010000006.1, on the reverse strand, counting down.
ACTTCTGACTTTAATCTGACTTTAATCTGAGCCTTCAACAACTGGATACATTGGTGCGAACCCGGCAAGTAATCCGCCATCCACAACAAACTCTGTGCCAGTCATCCACGGGGCTTGATCTGATGCCAGATAAAGAACTGCGGCAGTAATATCTGAGGGCTTACCTACGCGCCCAAGTGGATACCAAGATTTAAGATTCTCAAAGACCGCTGGATTTCTATCAATTCGCTCTTGCCAAACTTCCGTAGCGATTGTTCCAGGAACGATTGTGTTGCATCGAATATTGTTCTTTCCATAGCGCACCGCAACCGTACGAGAAATCGCATGCAGAGCCGCTTTAGATGCGGTGTAGGAATCACTTCCAATCATCATCTTTGAATTAACAGTTCCGATATTAATTATCGAACCACTTCCTCGTGCAATCATTCCAGGCAACACTGCTTTTATGCAGAGAAATGGCGCCGTGGTATTTATTGCGAAAGTCTTGTTCCACATTTCTAGTGAGCTTCCAAGCAGATCTTCGGCGTCATGAAATGCCGCGTTATTGACGAAGACTTCAATTTTACCAAAATCTTTTTCAATCTTCGCTATCACTTCATTAATTTGTGATTCAACTTGTAGATCTACTACGTAGCCAGTCACATCTCCACCAGATTTTTTGATTTCAGAAATGGTCCGATCAAGGTTCTCCTGATTGACCTCCATCACAGCAACCTTCATTTTGGCTGCAGCGGCGGCCGTAACCATTTCACGACCGATACTTCGCCCACCACCTGTTATAACTATTGTGCGTCCAGCTAACTCTGCTGCAAATTGATAGGTCATTTAGAGAGCCACCACGAAATCAATCTCGACCAAGATATTAATTAGGTCTGAGCCAACAGTTGTGCGAACTGGGAATGGTGCAGATAGAAATTCACGGTAGACCTTGTCATATTCTGCGAAATCTGCAACGCAATTTTGTAGGTGTGCTGTTGTTTTAACTACTTGGCTAAAGTCGGCACCAACTTCATCAAGGATCGCCTTTAGGTTAATCAGGGTTTGGCGAGTTTGTGGACCAACTCCGCCTTCAACAATTTTGCCAGTAGCAGGATCAACTGGACCCATTCCACAGGTATAAAGAAAACCATTTGCAATAACGCCATGTGAATATGAACCACCTGGTGCTGGTGCGCCTTTTGCTGTCACGTGCTTAATTGTTGTGTTAGCCATAATGACCTTTCGATTAGAAGTGTGTATGAATCAAATCTATTACATCGTAATTATCATTTACCAATGGCAGCAACCGCCATTTGTCGAAGTTCGTGCAAGGATGAGAGATACCACAGCCGATAATGTCGCCGACAGCTACCGTTCCTGGAGTAATTTTCATGAAGGCATGTTGATCATTTAGTTTTTCAATCTCACCCTTGAAAGCCTCCAGTTTCTTCCCTAATTTCAAAATTGGAAGCGGATTATGTAAATCATTTCCAGCATCGCGCTTGCCGTAGTTAAGCATTGCTAGGTCGGCTTCGGGAACGCTCAGCACCCGAGCCCAGAGTTCCAAGGCAGGATAAAAACGTTGGGAATCCGGCGCACCCATAAATGGGTACATATTCTCGTAACCAATATGGTCGTGGCTTACATAGCCACCACTTCGAAGAATAAATTGAGCATCGCCTTCATACTTTGCAAACTCTTCTGCAACATAATCAAAGAATGAACTTCCACCACCGGAAATAATAATTTTACCTTCACGAATAAATGGCGCAGTAATTTTCGCTGCGGCGACTATATGTCGCAAGAAATTTCTTAATTTTTCAATCCCCTCGCTGTTCCGATTGCCACCTGGGACCACGCCTTCAAAGCCAGAAACACCGCGAACATAAATTCGCTCATCTTTAGCAATTTCCGCCAAGATAATCTTCAAGAGTTCTAAGTCGCGGATTCCGGTGCGCGCGCCTACGGCGCCGATTTCCATAAAAACGTTTAGCTTCGCGTTTGCAACGTTCGTAATGGAATCCTGGGCTATTTTTAAACCAGCAAGTGAATCGATATAGAAAATAATTTGACCAGCACCGCTGCCATTGATTTTGGCAATTTCTGCAATCGAAGTTGGTTCTACCACTTCGTTACCAATAATTAATCGGTTAAATCCTGAGGCATACATCATTGAAGCCTGACTAAAGTTTGCGACAGTTAGCGCCCAAGCACCTGCATCAATCTGGCGCTGTGAAATCTGTGGCGACATTGAAGTCTTAACATGTGGTGCTAATTCAAAACCAAGTGACTTGCAATATGAAGCCATGCGCTTGATGTTATTTTCGAGGGCGCTATCGCGAAGAATCATTATTGGGAATTGAAAATCTGAAGTAAAAAGATTCGGTTTTGTAGAAAGAAAATCAGCAATGCTCAAGCCTTGGGCTGCAATTGGCATTCCCTTATGGAAAATAGATATTGAATCCTCGTGAGGCACGTGCTCACGCTATCAACTACTGAGCCAGTGCGCTAGGAAAGTTCCGACTTTCATGCGAAAATACGATGTGAATCAAATCGGGAAGATAATGCAGTCAGAGATTGCCGAGATCCCTGCAGTATTCACGAAGTTGATTGCCGCAGAAAGCCAATTTGGGGCGCTATCAAATCTTCTCAAAAGCAGTCAGATCCAATCGGTTCTAGTGCTAGCCCGTGGCACCTCAGATAACGCAGCCCACTTTCTTAAGTATTTGATTGAGACCCAACTTGGTCTGCCAGTTGGCCTTACATCACCATCATCGGTAACTATTTATCACGCGAAATTAAACTTCAAAAATACCCTAGTTGTTGCAATTAGCCAGAGCGGACAATCAACTGACCTAGTTGAATATGCGACCGCTGCTAAAGGTGCTGGTGCCACGTTAATTTCAATTACTAACGATGAGACATCGCCACTTGCCAAACTTGCAGACCACCATTTGGCACTAATGGCTGGCGCTGAATTCGCGGTTGCTGCGACGAAATCTTATGCTGCTCAATTACTTGCCTCGCTAATGTTAGTTAGCGCGTGGAGCTCAAAACTCACAAACTACAAATCCGTAATTGCTGCCGCCACTGAACTTCTTGCTAATGATTCCGCACTAACTAAGGCAGTTGCAAAGTGTGATCGCGCAAATGAAATTGTGGTTCTGGGTCGCGGATTCTCATATCCAAATGCTCGTGAGGCTGCACTTAAAATTCAAGAGACCAGCAAGATTTCAGTTCAAGGTTTATCGATAGCCGATTACATGCATGGACCGATTTCTGCACTTACCAATAAGACACAGGTATTTATACTTGTACCAAATGGAATTCCACTTGAATCGCTGAAAAGTGATCTAGAAAAGATTAGAGCAAAATCTCCAAGTATCTTCTGGTTTGGAACAGGCGATCTTGCACTGCCAAATGAAATAGTGATACCTGGCGCAAAGTGCGAGAATGAAATTTATTCAAGTGTTGTTGACTCAATAATCTTGCAGACTTTCGCTCTGGAATTTGCGCGCAAGAATGGTTTGGATCCAGATAGTCCTGAGGGGCTAAGTAAGGTTACGTTTACGCGCTAATGTTAAAGAATTTAATATTTTTCGATGGTGGCGGATCTGGAATTCGTGCGAAGTCACAAACTGATGACGGCAAATCTATAACCAAGAACTTCCCAGGCTTCACTCCTGGCGAGCTTCCACTTGTGGATTACTTAGCCAATTTAATTATTGATTTTGCCGGTGAAGTGGGCGGCACAATAGATCGAGCCGTTTTGGCAGTAGCAACGCTTCCCGCAGATGATAAACAATATGGCGATATCGCTAAAACAGTTCTTGCAAAGACGAGGGTAAAAGAGCTTTGGATTTGCAGTGATTCAGTTAGCGCCTGCGCTGCCGCAATTGAAAAGGATGGCGTTGTTATCGCTGCGGGCACAGGAATAACCGCTCTTGCGGTTGGAAAGAACCGTTCTATGGTTCATTCCCTCGCTGGCGATGGTTTTTTAATTGGTGATGAAGCCAGCGCATTTTGGATTGGCAAGATGGCTTTGAATGCTGCGCTGCGTGCCCGCGATGGCCGCGGTGGAAGCCAAGAACTATTAGATATTTCTTGTAAGTACTTTGGCGCCGAGCCATACCAATTGGCACACATTGTTCATCAGCTAGAGCGACCAGTTCATGCGATTGCAGAATTCGCAAAAGTAGTCAATGACTTAGCACAGTCTGGCAACAGCGCTGCATCTGAAATCTTGAATTCTGCCGCAGATGAAATAGTTTTAATTGCTACTACGGCCAAACGCGAATGTGGCGGTGGTTCAGATTTCCAGGTTGCTTTAATCGGTGGCGTTTTAGCCCCAGAAAATCTAGTAACTAGGTTGGTGGGCGAGAAACTTAAAGTACATGGCTTGAACATTCATACCTCTGGCAAGAGTTCGCTTGATGGAGCTGGCGCTCTTGCAAATCTGAGTGAACCAGGAATCTTTGCGCCACTTATTAGAACGTTTAAACAGTAATGTCCGCAAAATATATTGATCTGCAGGTAAATGGTCACGGTGGCATTGACTTGTTGACGGCAAAAGATATTGAAGATGTTCGCAAAGTTTCCAAATCATTATATGCCAATAGCGTAATCGGCTACCTTCCAACAATTATTACCTCTGCACTTACTGATGCAGTTCGAGCAATAAAATTAATCGAAGAAGTTCGTAAAAATCCTCTGCCAGGTGAGGCAAAAATTTTGGGAATCCACTTAGAAGGTCCCTTTATTTCAATTGAGAAGCGCGGAGTTCATCCAATTGAACATATTGCTAAGCCAGATCTAAACCACCTCAAAGCCCTGCTGAACGCTGGTTTAATCAAGATTGTGACAATTGCGCCCGAATTGCCTGGAGCGATTGAGTTAATTCAATATTTGGTAGCGAATAACATCGTGGTTTCTCTCGGCCACACAAATGCAAACCGAGAAGAAGCCATCGCTGGATTTAATGCCGGCGCTAAAACGGTAACTCATCTATTTAATGCAATGCCTAAGCCACCGCTGGATGGCACAGCGCAAGTAGCAATAGAGCGAGCTGATGTCACGATACAAATTATTATTGATGAAGTTCATGTTCCCAATGATTTAGTAAAAGAGACTTTAGCTAAAGTAGAAAATAGATTTGTTGTTACCAATGATCCGATTGCAGCCGCAGGATTAGGTTCTGGTACTTATCCATTTGGTGGCATGGAGATTACGGTTAAAGATGGCCAAGCAAGACGCACGGATGGAACTCTGGCTGGCGGTATTGGCACGCTAGAGCGCGCTTTAGAGATCATGGATGCAATGGGTATTGCTAGAGAAGATGCATTGGCAAGTGTTACAACAAGACCTTGTGAATTAATCGGTGTGGATTACAAGAGCTTGCTTAACTAACCTCTTGGATTTACCAAGATTTTTGGACCAACGCCCAAGCCGGCTGGGCGATTGCCAAGGAAGACATTTCCAGCTTCACTCATTCCTACAGTGCCACCAAGAATTTTCTTTGGGTCAATCTTTCCTTCGGCGATAAATCGAATGGATTCTTTAAAACCAGGTGAACCGGAGAGAATTCCAACAACTGTAATATCGCGGAAAACTAATTTGCGCGAGTCAATTGGCGCTGCATGATCATCAACACCGATTAAAACAATTCGCCCACCTGGTTCAACAATGTCTACGAGTTTTGCTGGAATAGTTGCATCGAAAGTTGCATCAACAACTGAGTGATAACCACCATCGATTTTCTTAACTTCAGTACCTGCGCTCGTAACGCCAATCTCTAGCGCCAAATTAATTGTCTTGGGATCGATACCGACCATGTGAACTTCTGCTCCCATTGCTAAACAAAACTGCGCGGTCAGCAGTCCTATGGTTCCAGTTCCCCAGATCAATATTTGTTTGCCCGGTGCGGGTTTAGCACCATCGGCCACGCGCCAGGCATTTGCCGCTGGTTCAACAAGCGCTGCTAATTCAAAATCAAAGTCATCTGGAAGCACATAAATAAAACGTGCCGGGATTAATAATTTCTCGGCAAGTGCGCCATCAAAGCCATTTCGGATGCCAAGTTCAAAGCGATCTGCGCAAGTATGTTGGCGCCCATCTTCGCAACGTTTGCATTTGCCGCAACCCATCATTACATCGCTGGTTACTTTCTTACCAAGCAAAGATTTATCTACGCCATCGCCAACTTCGATAACTGTGCCCGACCATTCGTGGCCAAGTCGCATCGGAAGTTTTGCTTGTCCGTCGTGCAGATACGGCATCACACCATTAAAGAATTCAACATCTGTTCCGCAGACTCCAACGCGTTCAATCTTGGCGACAATTTCACCAGCGCCGGCTTTTGGATCTGCCACTTCTTGGATTTCAAAGGTCTTGGGTGCAGTAACGACAAAGGCTTTCATAATGTGGCTATCTAACCAATAATCTTGCGCGAAAGAAAGGTCAACCGAGTGGAAATTGAACTAAACTTCAAACATGAAACCAATTGTTCAAGTATCACTCGACCTTACCGATATCAAAGAAGCGCTAGAAATGGCACATACTGCCATTAGGGCTGGCGTTGATTGGATCGAAGCCGGCACTCCACTTATTTTGGCCGAGGGTTTACATGGTGTTCGAGCACTTCGCAAAGAGTTTCCAAATCATCCAATCATTGCTGATTTAAAAACTATGGATGGCGGATATCTAGAAGCCGAAATGATGGCTAAAGCTGGTGCAACACATGTTGTTGTTATGGCCAGATCGCATCCAGAAACAATTAAATGCGTGGTTCAGGCTGGAAAAGATTACGGCGTAAAAGTTATGGGCGATAACTTAGGTTGTCCCGACATGGTGCAAGGCGCGCGCGAATTAGAAGAACTTGGTTGCGACATGGTTATTCACCATATTGGTTATGACGAACGACGTGGCCTTGCAGCAGCAGGCAAGCCATGGATGAATCCTCTTGATCAATTGCGCGAAGTTGTGGACGCAGTGAGCGTTCCGGTGCAAGCGGTCGGTGGTTTAACACTTGAACAAGCGATTGCCTGTCCTTCTTATGGCGCACCACTTGTTGTAATTGGTGCTCCCCTTGCGATTGATGCTGATTCATTTAGCCAAGGCGCTGGAAATGTTGAAGAAGTATTGCGAAAGATTTGCGATGCAGTACATGGCTTTGGCGATGTAAAAGTTAAGGGAGAAAAGTAATTGAAGTCTGCTGGCGTAGTTAATTTTTCCTCCGAACCCCATAGCGTTGAAGTGCGTGAAGTTGAACGCCCTGCTTGCGGAGATGGCGATGTAATAGTTCAGGTTGAAGCCGCAAGTGTTTGCGGATCCGATTTGCACCAATGGGAAGGCACGAATTCTTGGCCGGTTAATTACCCAGTTGTATTGGGGCACGAATTTGGTGGCCACGTAGTCGAGCTTGGAAAAGAAGTTGTTTCCGCTGGTAAGTGGCACGAAGGCGATCGCATCGTGAGTGAAACCGCTGCTGTTGTAGATATGTCGGGCGCAATGTCTCGTCAAGGTTTATATAACTTAGATCCAAGCCGTAAGGGCTTTGGTTATGGCGTAAATGGTGCGATGACTAGATATGTAAAAGTTGCTGCTCGTTTGTTACATAAAATTCCAGACAACGTTTCATTTGACCATGCATCTATGACTGAACCATGTTCAGTCGCTTACTCGTCAACTATTGCGCCGGGACATATCCGCCCAGGTGATCGCATTGTTGTTTTGGGGCCAGGACCAATTGGAATTTTATCTGCTGCGATGGCACGACTTGCTGGCGCCGAAGTTGCAATCGTGGGATTAGAGCGCGATAAGGCCCGGTTAGAAGTTGCAAAGAAATATGGCTGTGACGTTGTAATTGGTGATGTTAAAGATTGGGCAATGGAAGTTGATGGCCTTGGCGCTGACGGTGTTGTTGATGCTGCCGGAGTTTCAGCAACGTTAAAGATTGCACTTGATGTAATTCGACCAAATGGTTGGATCTCTAAAGTTGGCTGGGGTCCACAACCAGTTAACTTCTCACTTGATCAATTAGTTCAGAAGAATGTTCGCCTTGAGGGTTCATTCAGTCATAACTGGCCAATGTGGGAGCGCGCACTTCGGATGCTTGGCACCGGACAATTAGATTTAACTCCGGTTCTTGGTGGAACTTTTCCAATTGAAGAATGGGAAACTGCATTTAAGAAGATGCACTCTGGTGAATTCATTAAATCAGTAATTAAGCCGACTTAATATGCGCCTAAAAGATAAAACAATAATCGTTACAGGTGGCACATCTGGAATTGGTGCTGCGATAGCAACTGCCGCAATTCGCGAAGGTGCAAAAGTATTGGTTCATGGGATCAACGAAGAAGAAGGCCACGCTACGGTTGAAAGACTGGGATCGAACGCCGTTCTCTGCATTGCAGATTTGAATGAAGATAGTGCACCGCAAATAATTGTTAAGGCCGCGCTAAAAGCCTTTGGCAAGATAGATGGCATAGTAAATAACGCTGCAATATTTGGCGGAACAAATATCTCTGACCAAGAGATTGAACACTTCCGCAGAATGGTTCAGATCAATTTAACCGCGCCACTATTTCTGATTAAAGCAGCCTTTGAAGAGCTTAAGAAAACTGGCGGCTGCGTTCTAAATATTGGTTCTATAAATGCCCATGCCGGTGAATCTAAGTTGCTTGCTTACAGCATCAGCAAAGGTGGCATGCAGACAATGACTCGAAATTTAGCAAATGCAAATGGTGTTCACGGAATTCGGGTCAATCAAATTAACCCAGGTTGGGTTTTAACTGAACGCGAATACCGAGACAAGGTGGCTGTTGGTTTGAAACCAAGCTGGCCACAAGATTTAACTCGCGTCGATATTCCATCCGGAACAATGACAACACCAGAACAGATGGGTGAAGCGGCAATTTATTGGTTGGGCGATGAATCAAAACCATTTACCGGTTCAGTTGTGGACCTTGAACAGTTTTCAATCATTGGAAGAAATCCGGAGAAATTGGGATGAGCGCTAAACCAAAGATTGCGGCATTTCCTAAAGGTTGGATCCGCGATTTAGTAGCACCAGATAAGTTAAGTATTTACGAGTGGATTGATATGTCACAAGCCATGGGCATCGAAGGCCTTGAGATGTATAACAACTTTGCAGATTTTAAAGATGAGGCGAATTGGCCGAAGATTCGTAAGTATGTAGAAGCAACTGGAATGGTTATTCCGATGATGTGCTGCTCCCCTGATTTCACAATTCCAGATCCAGTTCTTCGCCAGAAAGAAGTAGATCACGAGATTCATAGCATCCG
>CAXNFK010000005.1:0-23032 GCA_964201775.1 Candidatus Nanopelagicaceae bacterium | reverse complement strand
CAGCAGCGACTAAAGCTGGTGTTGCAGTAGCAGTTCTTGTTGATTTGCAGGGACCAAAGATTCGCCTTGCAAGATTTGAGAACGGTCCGCACGATCTGGCTCGCGGCGATATCTTCACAATCACAACTGATGAAGTTTCAGGAACGAAGGAACGAGTTGGCACTACCTATAAAGGTTTACCAGGGGATTGCAAACCGGGAGACCGAATTCTTATCGACGACGGAAAAGTTACTGTCGAAGTTGTTGAAGTAAAAGGCAATGATGTTGTTACAAAGTGCATCGAACCTGGAGCTGTTAGCAACAATAAAGGCATAAATCTTCCTGGAGTTGCAGTTTCAGTACCGGCGCTCTCAGAGAAAGATAAAGAAGATTTACGCTGGGGCTTGCGCGCAGGCGCAGATTTCATTGCGCTCTCTTTTGTTCGTAGCGCTAAAGATATTGAAGATGTCCATTTGATAATGAAAGAAGAAGGTATACACCGCCCAGTTATTGCAAAAATCGAGAAGCCACAAGCTGTCGATAACTTGGAAGAAATTATTGCTGCTTTCGATGGCATCATGGTTGCGCGTGGTGATTTGGGCGTTGAAATGCCGATTGAAGAAGTTCCGCTAGTACAGAAGCGATGCGTAATGCTTTCACGCGAAGCCGCGAAACCGGTAATTGTTGCAACCCAGATGTTGGATTCCATGATTTCGAGTTCCAGACCAACCCGAGCCGAAGCCACAGATTGCGCCAATGCAGTTCTAGATGGCGCAGATGCTTTGATGCTTTCGGGTGAGACAAGTATCGGAGATTTCGCAATCGAAGCAGTTACAACGATGGCTCGAATAATTGAGCGAACCGAAGAAGTAATGCTGGACCGCATTCCGGCGCTGCAACACGATCCAAAGACCAAAGGTGGGGCTATCACTAAAGCTGCAACTGAGGTTGGCGCAATTATCGGCGCCAAATATTTAGTTGCATTTACCCAAAGCGGAGATTCGGCACGACGAATGTCCAGACTACGTTCTCCGATAAATATTATGGCTCTAACTCCGATGCCAGAGGTCTTTAATCAATTGGCACTGTCTTGGGGCGTCGAACCAAAAATTACTCAGATGGTTTCTCATACCGACGAGATGGTGGCTCAAGTTGACCGAATATTGATTGACTCTAATCGCGTAGCAAAGGGCGATAGCGTCATCATTGTTGCTGGTTCGCCTCCAGGAATTCCGGGTTCGACTAATGCAATGCGCGTGCACCGCGTAGGAGATGCTGTCGAAGGAATTGCTCCGGCATATCGCAAGTAGTTAAAGTAGGGGCACTTGCCTCGGTACTCCAACGGTAGAGAGGGCGGACTCAAAATCCGCACAGTGTCGGTTCAAATCCGACTCGAGGCACATGTTAGAAAAACGTGAAGGCAATCATGCAGCCAGAATTTTGGTTGCCGAAGATGAAGCTTTGATTCGCCTTGACCTAGTAGAGATGTTGACTGAAGCTGGTTACGAAGTTGTTGCTCAAGCTACAAATGGTGTCGAAGCAATTGCGTTAGCAAAAGAATTTAAACCAGATCTTGCAATCCTGGATGTAAAAATGCCGGAACTCGATGGAATTTCTGCAGCCCAGGAAATTATTGAAATTTCTCCAGTCCTAATGCTCACCGCATTTAGCCAGAAAGAATTAGTAGAGCGCGCACGAGATGCTGGAGTCATGGCATATGTTGTTAAGCCATTTAGCATCAATGATTTAACCCCAGCAATCGAAATAGCGATGAGCAGGCATCTGCAAATGCGCACTTTGAAAGAAGAGGTTGCGGATCTGCATGAGCGGCTTGAGACCCGAAAAATTATCGATCGCGCCAAAGGAATCCTGATGAAGGCCATGAATCTAAGTGAGCCTGAAGCCTTCGGTTGGATTCAGCGGGCGGCCATGGACCGAAGGATAAGCATGAAGGCGGTAGCCGAAGCCGTTATTTCCCCTGAATCGGCTCTCGACCGTTGAGCGTGACTGTATATATATAACAATCGGGTAAAGAACTCCTAAACCCAACTTTTTGACTTGAGTTCACCTCTAGTTCACCTATAACCTTCTCGTCTCCCTGTCCCGGGACGGAAATATCAATCTGTGCGAAGCACAGGAAAACAGGAAGGTCTACATGAAAAAGAACTCAAAGGTTGTTCTTGCCGTCGTAGCTGCTTCAGTTCTTGCATTAGGAACAGTCTCAGCAACAACTGCGACAGCTGCAGTTAAAGAAGTAACACTTGCATTCCAAGGTCCACTTTCAGGTGGAGCAGCGCAAGCTGGTAAGGATGAAGTTGCAGGAGCTATTTACGCAATTGCTGAATACAACGCAACAAAGCCAAAAGTTAAGGTAAATCTAATCCAGGTTGACGATCAAGGCAGCGGAACACAATCTGCAATCGTTTCTCCAGGTATTGCAAAGAACAAGAAGGTAGTTGGATTAATTGGTTCTGCATATTCAGGCGCAACTGAAAATGCATTCCCTTCATACAAGGCTGCTGGTCTACCAATGGTTTCACCTTCAGCAACACGTGTGACACTTACGAAGCCAGGTGCACCTGATTCTGGTTTCCCAATTTTCCACCGTGTTGTTCCTAAGGACAGCCTTCAAGGTCCAGCACTTGCACGTCTAGCAGTTAAGGGCGTTACAAGCCCAGCTGTTTACTATGTTGATGATCAATCACCATACGGCGCAGGACTTCGCGACGAAGCACTTCCTACTCTGAAGAAGCTTTCAACAATCGTTGGTAAGGATTCCTTGCTTCCTATCGTTGGTGGCGACTATTCAGCGATTGCCGCAAAGGTAAAAGCTGCAAAGGCTAACTCAGTTGTTTACTTCGGTTACGACGTTGATGCTGGTGCATTTGTTAAGTCACTTCGCGATTCTGGTTATACTGGCGTATTCGCTGTTGGCGATGGCGCTGCGACATCTTCTTTCATCACAACTGGTGGTAAGAAGGCAGTTGAAGATACTCGCATCACACAGGGTGAAATTCCTTTCGATAACATCGCAACAGCTGCACAAAAGGCTGCTTTCACAAAGGCATCTGGCGTAAAGGTTGCTGGCGGATACGTAACTAACACAATCAACGCAACTAACGTATTCCTACAATGCATCAAAGAAGGAAAACTTACACGTCCAGGAATCTTGACTTGTATTAAGAATGGAACCTTCACTGATTTCGCTGGTGGAACATTCCAATTCAACCGTTACGGCGACACTAAAGAGCCAGCACCAATCGGAGCTTTCTATGTTGTTGATGGCGTAATTACATATAAGCACATTGCATAAATGGCTTAATTAACTAATTTAGAAAGTTAAATTGGTTTAGAATTAGTGCCTGTAGACCTTGGTTTACAGGCACTATTCTTGTAACATCGAGAATAGATAGAGGACTCATAATTTAGGAGATCATGAATTTTTCAGTCTTAACCAGTCAATTCTGGTCCTTAATGCTCTCAGGTATCTCACTTGGTTTGATTTACGTATTGATAGCACTTGGTTACACAATGGTTTATGGCGTTCTTCGCCTCATCAACTTTGCAAACTCTGAAATATTTATGGTTGGAACATTCGCGGTTGTATTCGCAGAAACTGGCCTTACTGGAAACACTCTAGATTCCGATCCTCTTAAAGGCGTGCAATTAATTTTAACTTTGGGCCTTGCGATGTTAATTGCAATGGCAGCTTCTGGATTTACTGCAGTTATGGTTGAGATTTTGGCCTATCGCAGATTGCGTGCACGTGGAAGCAATCGACTAGCAAGTTTGATATCTGCAATTGGTATGTCGATTGCGCTATCTGAAGCAGCAAGCGTTTTAACCCATGCGAGACCACAATCAAATCCACGGTTATTGGAGAAGACTTCTCTAGGTGAAATAGCTGGTGCGAATTTCCGAGTAGACACTGTGCTGGTTCTTGTTGCAGCAATAATCATGTTTTTACTACTCGATCGTTTCGTAAATAAGACTCGCGTTGGAATTGCAATTCGCGCAGTATCTATGTCAGAAGAGAACGCCAAGTTGATGGGCGTGAATCTAAATCGGGTAATTTCGGTGACATTTCTTGTCGGTGGAATTATGACCGGTGCCGCTGCATTCTTGTTCATGACGGTTTATGAGACGACAAAGTTCAATGTTGGTTTTAGCTTAGGCTTGGCGGCTTTTACCGCCGCAGTTCTAGGTGGAATCGGAAATCTTCGTGGCGCCTTCTGGGGCGGAATTACTCTGGGAATTTTGGAGACAATGTCTGCAGCAGTCCTAGGAAGTCAGTGGAAGGCAGTAACAGTTTTCGTTGTTTTAGTTTTGGTTCTACTTGTTCGACCAAATGGGTTATTTGGCGAAGCTGTTCAGCAAGCGAGGGCGTAAGAAAATGATAAACCTTAGAGATGCTGGATCTAAATTTTGGGATAAATTGAATCGCGTTCAACGCACAACTTTTATCTTGGTAATACTAGGATTTGTACTTCTAGTTCCATATATGGATACTTTTGGTCCAACTAGCTTTGTTAATACACCGATAGCATCATTCAGGGATGCTCTTGTATATCCAATTGGAATGTTCGTTCTAATGGGTCTCGGCTTGAACATTGTTGTTGGAAAGAGTGGGCTTCTAGATCTGGGCTATGTCGCATTCTTCGCAATCGGTGCTTACACAGGTGCAATTCTCTCAACAACGACTAGTTTAAATATGTGGGAGATTTTGCCAATCGGCATTGGTCTGGCAATGTTTTCAGGAGTTCTTCTGGGACTTCCAACGCTCCGACTTCGTGGTGATTATTTAGCGATCGTGACTTTGGGTTTCGGTGAAATTACCCGAATCGTAGTTCTGAATTCAAGTTTCACTGGTGGCACAAATGGAATTCCAAATATTCCGCCACCACCAAAAATTGGGCCACTAGTTTTTGACATCATGAATCCGCAAAATTATTACTATGTAGTGGTTGTAATGATTTTGTTAACTATCTGGATGGTTCGTCGCTTAACAATTCGCCGTGCCGGACGCGCATGGGAAGCGATTCGTCAAGACGAAGATGTTGCCATGCTTATGGGTGTCCCAACGCTCAGGTACAAGCTTTGGTCTTTCACAATTGGTGGTGGAGTTGGTGGCGCAGCAGGTGTTCTCTTTGCATCAAAGGTAATGGTAATTGCTCCTGGAATGTTTGATTTCCAAGTTTCAATCTTGATCCTTGCCTGCGTGGTCTTTGGTGGAATCGGAAATATTTGGGGAGTGGTTCTTGGCGGAGTGGCTCTTGCATATATTCCAGAGCGAATCCGTTTCTTGACAGAAACTCGTCAACTCGCCTTTGGTCTCGTTCTTGTAATCATGATGAATTTCCGCCCAGACGGAATGCTGCCGCGAAAGAAGCGCGAAAAAATTAGCGAGAAGAAGAAGGAGATCAAATAATGTCTGAAAAAGTTCTTGAACTCCGAAATCTAACTATGCAATTTGGTGGCGTTAAGGCTCTTGATGATGTCAGTATTCATGTGAATAAGGGAGAGATTTGTGCCTTGATTGGCCCAAATGGTGCTGGTAAGACGACGGTATTCAATGTTGTTACTGGAGTTTATGCGGCAACCTCTGGAGATATTGTTTTCAACGGCGCCTCAATTTTAGGTAAGAAGCGTCACTTAATTACCAAACTCGGACTGGCTCGAACATTTCAAAACGTTCGGCTCTTTGGTGATATGACCGCTCTTGAAAACGTTATTACAGCCACAGATGTTCACAAGAAATCGGGGCTAATTGGTGGTTTATTTGGAACTCCAAGATCACGTCGTGAAGAGCGCGAATCAAAAGCGCGTGCACACGAACTTCTCGCGTTTTTAGGAATCGATCACCGGGCAGATCAACTTGGCAAGAACCTTCCTTACGGAGATCAACGTCGTCTAGAAATCGCGCGTGCACTTGGAACGGAACCACAAGTTCTACTTCTGGATGAACCAGCAGCCGGTTTTAACCCAGCGGAAAAAACTGCGTTGGCAAATGATATTAAAAAGATTCGTGATGCTGGCTATACCGTGTTGCTGATCGAGCACGACATGTCTTTGATTATGGGAATTTCAGATCGAGTAATTGTTCTAGATTTCGGTAAAAAGATCGCTGATGACATTCCAAGCAAAGTTCAGAATGATCCAAAGGTAATCGAAGCATATTTAGGAGCACCTGCTGATGCGTCTTGAAATTAAAGATCTACACGTCTTTTACGGAAAGATTGAAGCAATTAAAGGCATCAGCGTTGTTGTTAACCAGGGCGAAATTGTTACTCTGATTGGCGCTAACGGTGCTGGCAAAACTACTACTTTGAAAACTATCTCTGGTCTGCGCCCGGTAGCAAGTGGCTCAATCACATTTGATGGTCAAGATATTTCGAAGATGCAAGCTCATGATCGCGTTGCACTAGGTATCTCACAAGCCCCTGAAGGTCGTGGAATCTTCCCAGGCATGTCAGTTCTCGAGAACTTAGAAATTGGAAAATACTTCAGAAAAGATCGCAAGCACGAAATGAAAGAAGATCTTGAGAAGGTTTACCACCTATTCCCAAGGCTGAAAGAGCGCGCCTTCCAAGCTGGTGGAACTCTCTCTGGCGGCGAGCAACAGATGCTTGCAATCGGTCGTTCTCTTATGGCCCGCCCAAAAGTTCTCTTACTTGATGAGCCTTCTATGGGACTTGCACCAATGATGATTGCAAATATTTTCAAGATTATTACCGAGATTAATACTGAACTCGGTACAACAATTCTTTTGGTTGAACAGAATGCACAGCAAGCGCTGCAACGCGCTCACCGTGCATATGTTCTTGAAACTGGAAAAGTTGTTAAAGAAGCTAAAGCTTCAGATCTATTAAATGATCCAGATGTTCGTGCGGCTTATCTTGGAACTGGCGCTGGCGCGCACTAATTAACTTCGTTCGGCCAGAATCAAACAGGTAATTCTTGAGGTGCAAGTTTTTTCGCCTGCTTCATTTGTAATAACTACTTCGTAACAGCAGAGTGTTTTGCCGAGTGAAATTGCGGTTGCTGTTCCAATCACAAAACCAGATGTTGCCGATTTATGGTGTGTGGCATTGATGTCAACACCAACAACCTTGCGATGAGCGCCAGCATGCAAAGCGGTTCCAATCGAACCCAAACTTTCAGCGAGAACAACACTTGCACCGCCATGCAATAAGCCCATTGGCTGGGTGTTGCCTTCCACTGGCATCTTTGCAACAAGTCTTTGGGGAGTGGCTTCGAGAATTTCAATTCCCATTTTCTCGCCAAGTGCACCGCTGCCACGCTTCTTTAGAATTTCGAGGAAATCATCCATGTTGGTAAGTCTAACCAATAGACTCGCCGGAAATGAGCGCTACTAAAAAACTTTTATTAATTGATGGGCATTCTCTTGCCTATCGGGCGTTCTATGCCTTGCCCGCAGAAAATTTCGTGACCTCTGGGGGCCAACACACAAATGCCATTTATGGCTTTGCCTCGATGCTCATCAATCTGATTTCCTCCGAGAAGCCAACTCATATTGCCACGGCTTTTGACGTATCGCGAAAAACTTTTCGCTCTGAACGTTTTCCAGATTACAAAGCCAATCGTTCAGCAACGCCGGATGAATTTAGATCACAGACAAGTTTCTTATACGAATTAGTTAGCGGTTTCGGAATTCGACATTTTGCTGTTGAAGGCTTTGAAGCAGACGACATCATTGCCACCTTGGCTAAGCGGGCTGAGAGTGAAGGATTTGAAGTTTTAATCTGCACTGGTGATCGAGATTCATTCCAGTTAATTAACGAGAAGACAACTGTTTTATATCCAAAACGAGGTGTCACTGATTTAGCGAGAATGACGCCAGATGCAGTCTTAGAAAAATATGGTTTAACACCTGCGCAGTATCCGGACTTCGCCGCACTTCGTGGTGACCCAAGCGATAATTTGCCATCGATTCCTGGTGTTGGTGAAAAGACGGCAGCAAAATGGATTATTGAATTTGGCTCACTTGCGAAATTGTTGGCGAATACTGCTGGGATAAGTGGCAAAGTTGGAGAATCACTTCGCGCAAATATTGCTGGCGTGGAATTAAATGCCGAACTAACACACCTGAAAAGTGACATGCAGATTGCAGCGACAATCACAGATCTAAAGTGGGATGGCATCGATTCGCCAGTATTGAATCAACTTTTAGACAAACTTGAAATCAAAGCAATCAAAGATCGAGTGAAAGTTCTATCCAGTGGTGAATCGGATTCGCAAGAAGCAAAACCAGTAGTGAAAGCGACAAAAATAATTAGCAAGGATGTTTCGTCAGCAGAACTGGATGCTTTGCTAGCGAACCGCACGGAACCAATCGCGCTTCTGGTGAGCGCACCAGAAGGAAAAGTATTGGAATACGCGGTTGCACTAGATGAGTCAACGATTTATATAGTGCGTGATTCAAGGATAGGGGGCTGGTTGAAAGATGAGTCATTGCCTAAATACATGCATGGTGCCAAAGAGATTGCGCGAGTTATCTCCATTGCGGGATTAGTTTTCGATACGGAATTAGCGGCCTATTTGATTAATCCCGGCGGAAGAAATCTGGAACTTTCGGATTTGACGGAACGCTTTCTCGGAATTGTTAATGCTGAACAGGAAGAATCTCTCTTCTCTCAGTTCGATGGTTTAGACGCATCAGCTATTTATAAATTAGTTCCGATATTGGGTGGCGAACTAAATGACCGTGGCATGACTTCACTAATGCAAGAGCTAGAGATTCCGGTTCTACAAGAACTAGCGCACATGGAAGCGACTGGTATTGGTGTAGCTTCCGAGAAGTTAGCTCAACTATCGGCCTTCTTTAGGGGAGAAGTTGAACGTGAAACCAGGGGAGCGCATAAGGAAGCTGGCAAAGAATTTAATGTGGGTTCGCCTAAGCAACTACAGGCCATCTTGTTCGATGAATTAGATCTACCCAAAACCAAAAGAATTAAGACTGGTTTCACTACGGATGCCGAAAGTCTGGACTGGTTATTTGCTAAAACAAAGCATCCGATTCTCAAGCATTTACTTCGAATTCGCGAGACAAGTAAATTGCTGACAACAGTTGATGGGCTTATTGATGCAACTGCGAGCGATGGCAGAATTCACACAATTTTCCAGCAAACAGTTACAGCTACTGGGCGCCTCTCTTCAACAAATCCAAATTTACAGAATATTCCAGTTCGCACCGAAGAAGGACGAAGGATTCGCGATTGTTTCGTCTCTAAGTCACCTTACAAAACGCTGTTGACCGCCGATTACAGCCAGATTGAAATGCGAATCATGGCCCACTTATCTAAAGATGCGAATCTAATTGAAGCATTCAAGATGGGTGAAGATTTGCATTCGACAGTTGCTGGGCTGGTGTTTGGCGTCAAACCGGATGGCGTCGATCCAGAAATGCGCAGACAGATAAAGGCAATGTCATATGGACTTGCATATGGACTTTCGGCCTACGGCTTAGCCCAGCAATTAGACCTCTCACCAACTGATGCTGCGATTTTGATGGATAAATACTTTGGTCGCTTTGGTGGCATCCGCGATTATTTAGCGCAGGTAGTTGTTGTGGCTCGCGATAAGGGTTACACCGAAACGATTATGGGACGACGACGTTATCTTCCAGATTTAACAAGTGAGAATCGTGCGCGTCGTGAAATAGCAGAGCGGATGGCGTTAAATGCTCCGATCCAGGGTTCTGCTGCGGACATCATCAAAGTTGCAATGTTGAATGTGGCGAAGGAGTTAAAGGCGCAATCTCTAAAATCTAGATTGTTACTGCAGGTTCATGACGAATTGATTCTGGAAGTTGCTGATGGCGAAGAACAGTCGCTAATTAAATTGGTTCAAAAAGAGATGGGCAGCGCATTTGATTTATCAGTACCGCTAGATGTGAATATTGGAATTGGCGAGAGTTGGGATTTAGCTGCTCACTAATTGGTTTTATCAAGCGCGGTGGAGATTGCAATCTCATCTTCGGCTTGAATAGGTAGCGCATTTGCTGCGTTAAGCAAAGGGTGTCCTCTTTGAATAATTAGATATCCGATAAAAACGCAGATGCTCATTAGAGCTAGGCAATATCTCGGCGAGAACGCTTCGCTGATGTAACCACTAAGCGTTGCTCCAAGGGCTGTTGCAGTTCCTTCAAATGTCCAGAGCCATCCGATCGCTGAAGCTGCGGTGCCCTTTGTTCGAACTTTTTCAACAATCTCCCAATAGAAAACCATCTGCATTCCACCGGCGAGACCGAGCAACGCGGAAATTGTGAGAAGCGACCAATCGGGATTAGTGAGCGCTAACGGAGCGCAGACAATTACCCAGAACAAATAGGTCCGTCTAAATGCAAGTAGTGGAGAAGTTTTTTTGGAGATTAAACCCGCAAGCAAGCTTCCGAATATATTAAAAATTGCCAAGACCGCAAAAATTAATCCAGTTCGTCCAGCGACACCCTCGATAGTTGTGAATGCAGGAATTCCGGTTTCAAATAATCCGTAGGCAAGCCCAATAAAAATACCCTCAGCAATTAGCAATCGGATAGCGGGGAGCTTTAGTAAATGCTCAGCCCCTTCTTCTTTCTTTTCTGGTATCCAGGTGCGCGTAACTTTAAGAATTGCCAGTGCGATTCCGCCAAGCAACATAGCCGCCGCACATACGTTTAGGGCGCTCTTTGGAGAGTCTGACAAGGCAAGAGATGTAACCAATACTGGTCCAATAACTGCAGTGGCACTCATAACGGCTGTATCTACGGCAAAAATACTTCGCTGCTTACTTTCTGGAACAACTACTTTCCAAAGTGGACGAACTGCAAGATTTATCGGCGGTGCGACAGCGCCTAGAACGAAAGAAATTGCAATCAACGAAGTTTTTCCGTCGGAATAATTAAATAGAACTATTAGCCCAGCATAAGAAGGAACCAGAACTCGCAGCGGCCAGGTCAAACCATATTTATCAATAAATGCTGAACGAATTCCAACTGAGACCGAAGAGGCCAAAGCGTTAAGCCCAACCGCCAGTCCAGCTATTGAAATTGAGGAGGTTGTGTTTTGGACCTTGAAGAAAATCCCAAGTGAGATCATTCCGTAGGCCAAACGGGCGGGAATAGAGCTAATTAGTAATTGCGTTACGCCCGCAATTTTCAATACCTCTAAATACTCGCGCATTTGCCGATTCTAGACCCCGATTTTGACCATCTACTCACACGCAAGTAGCCTTAGCCCTTCGTGAATCAGCCAGATTCATGAAATTTTTGAATTGTCCTATTCCTACTACTTCTATCCCTTCGGAGAATTTTGACCCCTACAGTAATCACAGTAAACGACATCGGCTCAGCCGAAGATTTTCTTGCCGCAATTGAAGGCACAATTAAGAATTTTAATGATGGCGATCTAGTTATCGGAACCGTTGTTCAAATTGATCGCGAAGAAGTTTTGCTAGACATTGGTTACAAGACCGAAGGTGTTATTCCTTCCCGCGAACTTTCTATCCGCCACGACATTGATCCATCAGAGATTGTTTCTGTTGGCGATCGTGTTGAAGCACTTGTAATCACTAAAGAAGATAAAGAAGGACGCCTGATTCTTTCCAAGAAGCGCGCACAATACGAACGCGCCTGGGGAGATATCGAAGGCAAGAAAGAACGTGACGAAGTTGTCACCGGAACTGTTATTGAAGTTGTTAAGGGCGGTTTGATTGTAGACATCGGTCTTCGCGGCTTCCTACCTGCATCACTTGTTGAAATGCGTCGCGTTCGTGACTTGACTCCGTACATCGGACAACAAGTTGAAGCTCGCATTATCGAATTAGATAAGAACCGCAACAACGTAGTTCTATCTCGTCGTGCATTCCTAGAACAAACACAATCAGCTTCACGCACAACATTCTTGAACCAACTAGAAAAGGGTCAAGTTCGTTCTGGTGTTGTTTCTTCAATCGTTAACTTCGGTGCATTTGTTGACCTAGGTGGCGTTGATGGTTTAGTTCACGTTTCAGAACTTTCTTGGAAGCACATCGATCATCCAAATGAAGTTGTAGAAGTAGGCGACGCAGTTACTGTCGAAGTTCTAGAAGTTGATTTTGAGCGCGAGCGTGTCTCACTCTCACTAAAGGCAACTCAAGAAGATCCATGGCAAGCATTTGCTCGCACACATGCGATCAACCAAGTTGTTCCTGGTGAAGTAACTAAGTTAGTTCCATTCGGCGCATTCATCCGCGTCTTTGAAGGAATTGAAGGCTTAGTTCACATTTCAGAGTTGGCAGAACGCCACGTAGAAATTCCAGAACAAGTTGTTCAAGTTGGCGACGAACTATTCGTGAAAATCATTGATATTGATTTAGAGCGTCGACGTATATCACTTTCATTAAAGCAAGCAAATGAAGGTCACGAAGTTGAAATTGAAGCATTTGATCCAACTCAATACGGAATGTCTGCTCGCTACGACGCTGAAGGTAATTTCATTTACCCTGAAGGTTTCGATGCAGATTCTCAAGAGTGGCGTCCAGGGTATGAAACCCAACGCGAAGAGTGGGAACGTCAATATGCTGAAGCACAAACTCGTTTCATGGCGCACCGTAAGCAGAAGGAAGAAGCGAAAGCTGCTGACGCTGCCGCTGGAGATGCACCTGCAACTGAAGCGGTCGCAGAAGTTGCTGCCGAGTAAGTAACTAGAGTTAAGGGCCCTGACTTCGGTCGGGGCCCTTTTCATTTGAATTTCATTTAAATTTCCTAATAGAAAGATAAGATTCCAATATGTTTATCGTTGCGCTTACCGGGGGAATAGGTTCCGGAAAATCGGCAGCCGGTGATTGCTTTGAGGATCTCGGTGCCGTTGTAGTCGACGCCGATCAATTAGCTCGTGATGTTGTGGAACGTGGAACAGATGGCTTCGATGAGTTAGTTGCAACTTTTGGGGATGAGATTCTGACAAACGGAGTTTTGGATCGTTCCAAGCTAGGTGCGATTGTGTTCGCCAATCCGGTTGAACTTAAGAAGTTGGAAGAAATAATTCATCCCAGGGTTTCTGAAGCTTTCGCTGAAATTGTTGATGGAAGTCCAATGGATTCGGTTGTTATTTATCAAATCCCGATTTTGGTTGAGACGGCTGGGCGCGAAAGATTTGATTACGTAATAACTGTTGAGACTGATTTGGAAATTCGAAAATCAAGACTCAAGGAACGCGGAATGAAAAGCTATGAAATTGAGGCAAGAATCAAGGCCCAAGCCAGCGATTTTGACCGTGCAAAGATTGC
Organism: Candidatus Nanopelagicaceae bacterium; assembly: GCA_964201775.1. Taxonomy (GTDB): domain Bacteria; phylum Actinomycetota; class Actinomycetes; order Nanopelagicales; family Nanopelagicaceae; genus AAA044-D11. The sequence continues at coordinate 9,787 of CAXNFK010000005.1, read as the reverse complement.
CGATGCCGTATTCAATAATGATGGTGATCTAGATCAGTTATTGCGACAGGCCGAGAACATTTATGAGGACGTGTTACTACCTCGAGCAAGGGCTAGTGCTCAATAAACTATGCGCCCAATCACGGATTTACAGCGCAAGTTAAATGCCTTCGAAGTAATTAGCGATTACATCCCGTCAGGGGATCAGCCCAAAGCTATAGCTGAACTCGTGGATCGAATTAACGCCGGTGAACAGGATGTTGTTTTACTGGGTGCAACTGGAACTGGAAAATCAGCGACCACCGCTTGGTTAATCGAAAAATTGCAGCGTCCGACTTTAGTTCTGGCGCCCAATAAGACTCTTGCCGCACAACTCGCAAATGAATTTCGCGAACTTATGCCGAACAACGCTGTCGAGTATTTCGTTTCCTATTACGACTATTACCAACCCGAAGCCTATGTTCCGCAGACCGATACCTTTATCGAGAAAGACAGTTCGGTAAATAGTGAAGTAGAGCGCCTTCGCCACTCTGCAACAAACTCACTTCTAACCAGAAGAGATGTAATCGTAGTTGCCACGGTGTCCTGTATTTATGGTCTTGGAACTCCGCAGGAATATGTAGATCGAATGATTCGACTACAAATCGGGGATTCAATTGAACGAAATAAATTACTGCGAAAATTTGTAGATATTCAATATAAACGAAATGACATGGCCTTCGAACGCGGAACTTTTCGAGTCCGCGGTGACACTATAGAAATTATCCCTATGTATGAGGAGTTGGCACTACGCATTGAAATGTTTGGTGATGAGATTGAAAAAATAACTACGCTGCATCCACTAACTGGTGAGATTATTCGAGATGAAACCGAGATGTTCATCTTCCCAGCGAGTCACTATTCAGCTGGACCAGAAACGATGAATCGCGCCATTTCTGCCATTGAGATTGAAATGGAAGCAAAGGTAGATGAATTTGAACGCCAGAATAAATTATTAGAAGCACAACGAATTCGGATGCGGACGACCTTTGATATCGAGATGATGCGCCAACTTGGCTTCTGTTCTGGCATCGAGAACTATTCACGTCATATTGATGGTCGCGGGCAAGGTTCACCGCCAAATTGTTTGTTAGATTATTTTCCCGAGGACTTCCTTGTTGTCATTGATGAATCGCACGTAACAGTTCCGCAGATTGGCGCGATGTATGAAGGCGATGCTTCACGAAAGCGCACATTAGTCGAACATGGTTTCCGGTTGCCTTCGGCGATGGATAATCGACCACTTCGATTTGCAGAGTTTGTTGAACGGAAAGGTCAGACGGTTTACCTCTCAGCAACTCCAGGAAAATATGAGTTAGAGAAAACCGGTGGTCAATTTGTCGAACAGGTAATTCGCCCAACTGGACTAGTTGATCCGCAGATTGTTATAAAGCCGATTAAAGGACAGATTGATGATCTAGTTTATGAAATCAATCTACGCGCCGCAAAGAATGAGCGAATTTTAGTTACGACGTTAACAAAGAAAATGTCAGAGGATCTAACTGATTATCTAATGGGTCTTGGAATTAGAGTTCGTTATCTTCACTCCGAAGTTGATACCTTGCGCCGGGTTGAATTGCTTCGTGAACTTCGTTCTGGCGAATACGATGTTCTAATCGGAATCAACTTGCTCCGTGAAGGTTTAGATTTACCGGAAGTTTCCTTAGTGGCGATATTAGATGCGGACAAACAAGGTTTCTTGCGTTCTGCCACATCTCTCATTCAAACAATTGGACGAGCGGCCCGAAATGTTTCGGGTGAAGTTCATATGTATGCCGACAGCATTACACCTGCCATGGCACAAGCAATCGATGAAACTAATCGCAGGCGAGCAAAGCAGGTTGCATACAACTTAGAACATGGGATTGATCCAACGCCGTTGCGCAAGAAGATTGCAGATATTACCGATTTGATCACGAAGGAAGCGCTAGACACCGAAGGATTGAACACCAAGGTTGCTTCATCAGGAATTCGTTCAACCGGCCAGTCCCTACCAAGACAAGAATTGATAGGTCTCATAGAATCCCTCACTGATCAGATGAAATTGGCAGCAAGCGACCTTTCATTTGAACTTGCGGCTCGTTATAGAGATGAAATTAGAGAGCTCAAGAAAGAGCTTCGCGGAATGGAAGAGGCAGGAACTTGACTATCGATCGCTTAGTTGTTCGTGGCGCCCGCGAGCACAATCTTAAAAATGTATCGATTGACCTTCCTCGTAATGCGCTGATTGTTTTTACTGGGTTGTCAGGATCAGGTAAATCTTCACTCGCATTCGACACAATTTTTGCTGAAGGCCAGAGACGTTATGTTGAATCACTTTCGGCATATGCCAGACAATTTTTAGGGCAGATGGATAAACCAGATGTTGATTTCATTGAAGGCTTGTCGCCTGCAGTATCAATAGATCAAAAATCTACAAACCGAAATCCAAGATCTACGGTTGGAACAATCACTGAAGTTTATGATTATTTGCGTCTGCTTTTCGCTCGAGCGGGGCGACCACATTGTCCAAGTTGTGGAAAAGCAATTGCGAAACAGACACCACAGAATATTGTCGATCAGATACTTGCAATGCCTATTGAGACAAAATTCTTAGTCCTGGCTCCAGTAGTCAGGGCGCGTAAAGGCGAGTTCCTGGATTTATTCAAAGACTTCACGACTCAAGGATTTTCTCGTGTTCGGGTTGATGGAACGGTATATCCAATAGCCGAAATTCCTAAACTTAAGAAGCAAGAGAAGCACACTATTGAAGTTGTCGTAGATCGCTTAACCGTTAAGGCCGAATCCAAAACTCGGTTAACCGATTCGATTGAGACTGCGCTACGGCTAGCAAGTGGTTTAGTAATTCTGGATTTTGTTGATGTCAAAGCCGGTTCGCCCGATAAGGAACGAACTTATAGCGAGCACATGGCTTGCCATGATTGTGGACTTTCCTTCGAAGAGTTGGAACCAAGATCTTTCTCCTTCAATTCACCCTTCGGAGCCTGCCCAGATTGTTCTGGAATCGGTACGAAGTTAGAAGTTGATGAAGAGCTGGTAATTCCAAATGATGATCTCTCAATTAACGACGGGGCAATTGCTCCTTGGTCTGGCGGTCAATCTTCAGAATACTTCTCTCGCTTACTTGAAGGCCTAGCAGCTGACATTAAATTTTCAATGGACACTCCTTGGAAGAAACTCTCGGTTAAAGCAAAAGAAGCGATTCTTTATGGTTCTGATTATGAAGTTCATGTTAAGTATAAGAATCGATATGGTCGCGTACGCAACTACTCAACTGGCTTCGAAGGCGTAGTTTCATTCGTTGAACGTCGCCACTCTGAAACTGACAGCGATTTTTCTCGTGATAAATATGAAGCTTATATGCGCGAAACGCCATGTCCAGTATGTAAGGGAACTCGGCTTAAGCCAGAAGTATTAGCAGTAACAATTGGCGATAAAAGCATCGCCGCAATCTGCGAACTATCCATTAAGGAATGTGCAGCTTTCTTAAATAAAATCTCGCTAAATGCGCGCGAAAAACAAATTGCCGAACGCGTTCTCAAGGAGGTAAATGCCCGCCTTGGATTTCTGTTAGATGTTGGTTTGGACTATTTATCGCTTGCAAGGCCAGCTGCAACACTTTCAGGTGGCGAGGCACAACGAATTCGACTTGCTACCCAGATTGGTTCTGGGCTGGTTGGAGTTCTTTACGTATTGGATGAACCAAGCATCGGTCTGCATCAGCGCGATAACCGCAGACTAATTGAGACTCTTACTCGACTCCGAGATTTGGGTAACACCTTGATTGTGGTTGAACACGATGAGGACACAATACGTACCGCAGATTGGATTGTTGATATTGGTCCAGGTGCCGGTGAGCATGGGGGACACGTAGTCTCATCCGGCGATTATCAGGCACTGATAACTGCGAAAGATTCAATAACTGGTGCATATTTATCTGGCAGAAAAAAGATCGAACTTCCTAAAGAACGTCGTAAATTGGATCCGAAGCGAGCCTTGCTGGTTAAGGGCGCACGCGAGAACAATCTTCAGAATATTGATGTCTCATTTCCACTCGGCGCCTTTGTTGCAGTATCTGGCGTAAGTGGTTCTGGTAAGTCCACATTAGTAAATGACATTCTCTATTCAGTTCTTGCAAATAAATTAAATGGTGCGCGAATCGTTCCTGGTCGTCATAAATCTATTTCGGGTCTAGAACTGTTGGACAAAGTAGTTCACGTAGATCAGTCGCCAATCGGTCGTACCCCACGTTCGAATCCTGCTACGTATACCGGAGTGTTCGACAAAGTCCGTGCACTTTTTGCCGAAACAACTGAAGCCAAGATTCGCGGATACCAACAAGGCCGATTCTCTTTCAATGTTAAAGGTGGTCGTTGCGAGAATTGTGCAGGCGATGGCACGATTACGATCGAGATGAACTTCTTGCCGGATGTTTATGTTCCATGCGAGGTTTGCCACGGCGCTCGGTATAACCGTGAAACGTTAGAGGTCCATTACAAGAGCAAAACGATTGCTGAAGTATTAAATATGCCGATTGAAGAGGCGTATACCTTCTTCGAATCTGTCCCAGCAATTGCGCGCTATTTGAAGACTCTCAACGATGTTGGATTAGGTTATGTTCGTCTTGGTCAATCTGCACCAACACTTTCTGGTGGCGAAGCACAACGAGTTAAACTTGCAACCGAACTACAACGTCGTTCAACTGGCCGCACCATTTATGTATTAGATGAACCGACTACAGGTCTACATTTCGAAGATGTACGCAAACTCTTAATCGTTCTAAATCGCTTGGTGGATACGGGCAACACTGTAATTGTGATTGAACACAACTTAGATGTAATTAAATCTGCGGATTGGGTTATTGATCTTGGCCCCGAAGGTGGTTCGGGTGGCGGAGTTGTTGTTGCCGAGGGAACTCCCGAAGCGGTTGCTAAGAATAAGGCGAGCTATACCGGAACATTCTTGGCGGATTCCTTAAAAGGATAGCTTCATGGCTGACCCACAGAGTTATCGCCCAAGTGATATTCCGACCGACCCTGGTGTTTATCGATTCTTCGATGATAAGGGCGTCGTAATTTATGTCGGCAAAGCTAAGAATTTAAAGAATCGCCTCAACTCTTATTTTCAAAAGAACTTGCTAGAGAAAACCTATCGAATGGTTAACACTGCGGTTCGAGTTGATTGGACGGTAGTTAATACCGAAATTGAAGCGTTACAACTTGAATTCACTTGGATCAAGACCGAGAACCCTAAATACAATATTCAATTCAAAGACGACAAGTCTTATCCGTATCTGGCCATCAGCATGTCAGAAGAATTTCCAAGGCTATTTATCTCGAGAGCCAAACGCCGACCAGGATTTAAATACTTCGGGCCATATGCACATGCCTGGGCGCTGCGAAGTTCGTTCGACGTTATTCAGAAGTTGTATCCAATCAGAAGTTGTACTGATTCTAATTTTTCAAGGGCAGTAAAAAGCAAGCGCCAATGTTTGCTGGGGGATATCGGAAAATGCAGCGCGCCATGCGTTCAATGGATTTCTAAGGAAGAGCATAAAGATTTAGCTACGAAGTTGGTAAAGTTCGTCGACACTAGTTCGGGCGATATAACCACAGCGCTCTCTAGCGACATGGCTGCGGCATCAGAACGTGAAGAATTTGAACAAGCCGCAAAGATTCGCGATCAAATAGCTGCTATCGAGAAGTCTACGGAAACTTCGGGCACATTTTTGAGTGAGAGCTTTTCTGCAGATCTCTTGGCTACGCACTCTGAAATTACTCATTCTGCGGTGACGTTGTTCTCGGTGCGTCATGGACGCGTTGTGGGTTCGCGCTCCTGGATTTTAGATCGTGTCGATGTTCTCGAAGGTGAGAGCGTTGTAGCAGCGATGATTTCAAAAATATATTCTGAACTAGAAGCGCCGTCAGAGATTTTGGTAGATGAGCTTCCAGAAGATGCCGAGGTCATTGAAAATTGGTTAACTGAAAAGAGTGGGCACCGGGTTTCGGTGTCACAACCATTACGCGGCGATAAATTAGAGGTAATTAATACCGTAAAACGTAATGCTAACCAGGCCCTCATACAGTATTTGAGCAAACGTTCTAATGATTCAGCAGTGTCAGGTAGAGCATTGGAAGAGATAGCGAATCTGTTGGATCTCCCCGAGCTTCCGCTTCGTATTGAGTGTTTTGATATTTCAAATATCCAAGGCAAACACATGGTTGCTTCAATGGTCGTTTTTGAAGATGGGCAGATTAAGAAGAGCGATTACCGGCGCTTCGCAATTGATGATGAAGCAGGCTTTGATGATACGAGAGCAATGCATCACGTATTAATTAGAAGGCTGAAGCGATATTTGGCAGAGCGAAGTATCGATAACTCGGAGGTATCAGACCTTGGTGGTGCACGGCCTAAATTTGCATATCCACCGCAGTTAATTGTTGTGGATGGTGGAGCCCCACAAGTTGCAGCGGCGGCAAGAGCACTTGCAGAACTTGGAATTTCAGACATCTCAATCTGCGGACTAGCGAAAAGGCTAGAAGAAGTTTGGCTACCGGAAAGCAAAGAACCAATTATTTTCCCAAGACATAGCGAAGGTTTATATCTGCTGCAGCGCATTCGTGATGAAGCACATCGATTTGCAATTACCTTTCATCGAAGTAAAAGATCGAAGGTCATGCTTGAATCTTTGCTAGACGATATTCCAAAATTAGGGGAGTCCCGGCGCTCTGCCTTGCTCGAAAAATATGGGTCGGTGACAGCAATTCGAAAAGCAACAGCGGCAGACATTGCGCTGATTCCGGGGATAGGAAGCAATATTGCTGAGTTAATCGTCGCTCATTTACAGAGTGAATCTGAGATGCAAGAGCACATAAACATGGAAACTGGAGAGATTACTTGAGAGGATTAGACCATGGGATCTAATGAAGTTCTTGTAATCACTGGCATGAGTGGGGCTGGAAAATCTACAGTCTCGCATGCGCTTGAAGATCTCGGTTGGTATGTAGTCGACAACTTACCGCCATCGATGATCGCAAACCTCTGTGAAATGACAGTCAAGACAACTACGGCAATCGCCGTTGTGATTGATGTCCGGGGTGGCAAATTCTTTGATGATTTAACAAAGTCTTTAGCAGATTTAGCCGAACGAAATATCGCTAGGCGCATATTGTTTGTAGATGCATCTGATGATGCCTTGGTCCGCAGGTTCGAATCCACTAGACGTCCACATCCACTACAGGGTTCGGACCGTATTCTCGATGGCATAACTAAAGAGCGGAAACAATTGCAAGAAGTTCGATCTGCCGCGGATTATGTAATTGATTCATCGGCACTAAATATCCACCAGCTGGAGTCCAAGATTGACCAAATTTTTAGCACCGCTTCAGATTTGGATTTGCGGGTAAACATTCTCTCCTTTGGGTATAAATACGGAATTCCACTCGATGCGGATTTAGTTATGGATTGCAGATTCATTGCTAACCCTCACTGGGTCCCAGAATTACGGCCGCTAACCGGGTTGGACAAACCTGTGTCTGAAAACGTTCTATCGAGCCAAAATGTTCAGGACTTTCTCGAAAAATATCAATCACTCTTTGAAACAATGGCTGTTGGCTTTACTCAAGAGGGACGTAAGTATTTAACTCTTGCTATTGGATGCACCGGTGGAAAGCATCGAAGCGTTGCAATTTCCGAGGAGTTAGCAAAGCGTTTTTCAGATTCGAAGCCCGTCAACGGTAAGAAAATATCTGCGCAAGTTGTTCACAGAGATCTCGGCCGCGAAATTTAATGGTGGCTAGTCAGACAAAGGTCGTTGCATTCGGTGGTGGTCATGGATTGGCAGCAACACTTACTGCGCTTCGCGATGTAACGCCAAACATCACGGCTGTTGTAACAGTTGCGGACAATGGTGGATCAAGCGGAAAGATTCGTTCTGAGTTCAATTTTCTCCCACCAGGTGACTTACGAATGGCTCTAGCAGCACTTTGCGGTGCTGACTCTTGGGGGCAGAGTTGGGCAGAAACTATTCAGCACAGATTTACCAGTGAAGGTGAATTAAATGGACACGCGCTAGGAAACTTACTTCTAGCAGCCCTCTGGGATAGTTCAGATGATTTAGTAGCTGGCATTGATCGCGTCGGCGAATTGTTAAAAATAATTGGTCGAGTACTGCCAATGTCACTAGAACCACTTGATATTGAGGGCATCTTCGTGACGACGGCGGGTAGGCAAGTTGTCCGTGGTCAGATTGAAGTTGCAACTGCTAAAGGAAAATTGGATTCACTGCAATTGTTACCGAAAAATCCGAAAGTTACGCCGCAAGTTTTGCAGGCTATTGCAGATGCTGATTGGTTGACCTTTGGTCCTGGGTCCTGGTTTTCCAGTGTTATGCCGCACTTCTTGCTACCGGATTTATCTAAGGCAATCTCACAAAGCAAAGCTAAGAAAATTATGATTTTTAATCTTCCAGATCCTGAGGGCGCGGATGAATTTGCTGGAAGCACCCCGGAAGAACATTTAGAACTAGTGCTAGCTCATTCACCTGAATTCAAATTTGATATTGCTATAGCAGACCCAGCCATACTTTCGCAGGAAAATCGACTAGGAATTTTGGTTGATAGGTGCGGTGGTGAACTTGTTTTGGCCGAAGTTTCCAAAAGCGCTGATAAAAACCATCACGATCCAGAAAAAATGAGTTCGCTTTTAAGCCACATTTTTGGCGCAACCCTGCTTAGATAGCGCCTATGGCAATGACAGCGGCAGTGAAAGACGAATTGAGTCGTCTCTCAATTTCCAAACCATGTTGCCGTAAGGCCGAAGTATCTTCAGTTCTTAGGTTTGCTGGCGGCTTACATATAACTGCCGGAAAAATAGCAATAGAAGTTGAATTAGATACTGCGCAAGGTGCTCGCAGATTACGTAAAGATATTTCAGAAATCTTTGGACATGACAGCGAGCTGGCAGTTCTTTCGCCAAGTGGATTACGCAAGGGAAGTCGCTACGTTGTTCGAGTTACATCTGACGGTGATGCACTTGCAAGACAGACTGGATTAATCGATGCAAATAATCGTCCGATTCGCGGGCTGCCACCACAAGTTGTTTCGGCTGGTATTTGCGATGCCGAAGCTGCATGGCGTGGTGCATTTCTCGCACATGGGTCACTTACTGAACCAGGGCGCTCTTCAGCCTTAGAGATAACTTGCCCCGGCCCAGAAGCTGCACTTGCACTAGTAGGAGCTGCGCGAAGATTAGGTATCACTGCAAAAGCGCGTGAAGTTCGAAGTGTTGATCGCGTTGTATTGCGCGACGGTGATGCAATCGGTGCACTGTTAACCAGACTTGGCGCACACGAAAGTGTTTTAGCTTGGGAAGAACGCAGAATGCGTCGTGAAGTTCGGGCTACTGCTAATCGACTCGCAAACTTTGATGATGCAAACTTACGTCGTTCTGCCCGCGCTGCAGTTGCGGCATCCGCTCGGGTAGCGCGAGCCATGGAAATTCTTGGACCAGAAATTCCAGATCATTTGAAACAAGCAGGTGAATTGCGCATTAACCACGGGCAAGCAAGTCTTGAAGAGTTGGGTTCGCTTGCAACTCCGCCAATGACAAAGGATGCAATTGCGGGAAGAATTCGCCGACTATTGGCGATGGCAGATAAACGCGCGCATGATTTAGGGATTCCAGATACTGAAGCGGGCTTGAGCCCCGATCTCTTAGCAGAATAGGTCTATTACGGCTGATAGGATTGGCCCTCTACAACGTTGTGGTT
>CAXNFK010000004.1:0-24194 GCA_964201775.1 Candidatus Nanopelagicaceae bacterium | reverse complement strand
TCCGGGAATTGCGTTACTGGCATTCCTTTTTGTGCAAGCTTTGTATATGTATTCCAAACTTGTGCCGGGAAAGTTCCACCAGTAAATGCGTAATTTCCACCAATTCCATTTAATGATTGAGTCGCATTATCCATAAACATTGCGACAGTGGTTGCAAAATCTGCCGTGTAACCATTGAACCAAGCTGAAGCATTGTCGGTGGTTGTTCCAGTCTTACCAGCTGTTGGTCGTCCAACACCGCTTGCTGCCGCAACACCGGTTCCAGATTTTGTGCCTTGTGAAAGTGCATATGTTAAATCGGCCATTACATCCGGTTGAAATACTTGTTGTGCTTGAATCTTTCCTTCGTAAAGCACACCTTTATTTGCTCCCAAAACTTCTTTAATAAAAAATGGGGTTGCATAAATTCCATTCGCGGCGAATGTTGCATATGCCGAAGCCATATCAATTACGTGAGGTGAGGCAACACCCAGTGTGATTGATGGGGTTGGCATTAGTGCAACTGAAGTAGGTATTCCGGCACGTCTTGCAACATCTACTACATTATCAAGTCCGGCTTTAATTCCGAGTGGCACATAAACAGTATTTATCGAATGTGCGGTTGCGTACGTTAAATCAATTTCACCCTCTTGCTCGTTACTGTAATTAAATACTGGGTATGGCTTGCCGACATCGTCAAATACTTGCGGAGATTTTCCACTCCAAATAGATGAGAGTGGAATACCTTGTTCAAGCGCTGCGACTAATGCGAAAGGTTTAAAACTTGATCCGGCTTGAGTTATTGATTGCGTAGCACCATTTAATTGCTTTACTAAATAATCTTTTCCGCCATAAAGGGCAACTATTTCGCCGGTTCCTGGTCGAATTGAAACCAGAGCTTGTTGGAAGTTATCAGGAGTTTTCTTAGGCCCTCTGGCATCCATTGCTCGGACCGCCGCGTCCTGGTTTTTCTTTTCCAGCGTTGTTTTAATTACATATCCACCGGTTTGTAATTGCGCTTCTGTGAAACCTAATTTTTCTAATTCACGAACTGCCCATGAAATTACATAACCTTTAGGACCAGCAAGCGCACCTGAAGTTACTCGTTCCCGAATTAATGGGTAGTTCAATTTTGATGCTTCATCTTTGGTTAGCCATTTTTTTGTAACCATTCCATCAATTACATATTGCCAACGCGCTTTTAACCTTGCGGTATTTTCTTTCCCGTAAGAAGGATCGTAATAACCGGGGGAGCGCAGAATGCTCGCCAAAATTGCTGCCTCAGAAATTGTTAATCGGCTCACGCTTTTGCCAAAATACACTTCGGAAGCGGTTTGAATTCCATATGAGCCACGGCCAAAGTAAATAGTATTTAGATAACTTTCTAGAATGTCATCCTTTGACATTTGATTCTGTAATTTCATCGCAATGATAAGTTCTTTGACTTTTCTTGTAATGGTTCGCTCTGGGGTTAAGAAAGCGGTTTTCGCATACTGCTGCGTGATAGTTGAGCCACCTTGGCCATTTAAATCTCCAGATTTTAAGTTGTTAAAAAGTGCTCGAGCGATTCCAATCGGGCTTACTGCGCTTTGCGTATAAAAATTGCGATCTTCCGCTGCCATAACTGCTTGGCGCACATGCAATGGGATGCCTGCTAACTTCACTACCGTTCTATTTTCAGAACCTAGTCGACCAATTTCTTGACCGTCGGCATATTGAATAATTGTCGATTGACTATTAACAAATGCATTTGGGTCCGGGATGCTGACAGTGAAATATGCATATGCAAATCCAAGAACTCCGAGAATGAAACCAATTCCAATGGTGAAAACACCTATTTTGAATAGTTTTCCTCGCAGCGCATTCATAACTTAAGGCTACCTTCCAAATCTTAAAATTAACGACCTCTAAGGGATTTCTCATGAAGATGCCAACTTTTTAATTCGCGTTCTGGTTTCCAATCATCATCTTCAAGGGTGTGAACCTTGCGCGGCGCCTTACGGGTTCGGCCATCGCCTAATAAGAATGAATAAATAAGGTGATTCCATCCGCACTCTAAACAAACTTCAACTGTGTAGACCCGGAATTCACCATATTCACTCTGCATCTCATCTAATTCACTTAGAGATTTAATGCGACCGGAATATTGACCGAGCTGATCTCCGAAGGCATAGCGCAATTCACGTATTTCTAACTTTTTACAGACGGGACACTGCCTATTTGTAACTTCACCATGATGCTTTGCTGCACGCTTTAAATATGGGTCGGCATCACAAGCGTCCATCGCGGAAGATGAACCGCGGAAGAGTGCGAGCAGGGTTGAGCGACGATCAAGTGAATAATCGATGTTATCTCGGCGGGACCACATAATGTCTAAGAATAATCCAACTTTGGAGATTACGCTTTGCGCTATGAAGTTAATTGCCAAATTTGGTGAACTACCTAAATTGCTTCAGGTTAGATGGACTGGGCAACTTACGGATGGAATTTTTCAATCTGCGCTTGCCTCTTTTATTTTATTTTCGCCAGAGCGCCAACCAGATGCAGTTAAAGCCGCGTTGGCATTTGCAGTGGTTCTACTTCCATATTCCATAGTTGGGCCGTACGTTGGAATTTTTCTAGATCGTTTTAGCCGAAAAATTGTAGTTCAACTCGCAAATTTATTTCGTGCTGCCAACTTAATAATAATTGCATACCTTATTTATAAGGGTTCAACCGGACTCACACTAACGCTCTTTGTGTTGATTGCCTTTGGCGCAAACAGATTGATTCTTGCTGGTCTTTCAGCTGGGCTTCCACTATTGGTTGATAAAAAAGAATTGATTTCAGCAAACGCTTTAGCCGTAACTGGTGGAACTATTTTCGTAGTTATTGGTGGCGGATTAGGTATTGCACTGAAAAGTATTTTGGGTTCCGCTACAGACGGCGATTTTATTGACGGCGTTCTAATTTTAATTAGCGCCGGGGGATATTTACTCGCTGCAATCTTTGCTTCTAGATTTAAAAAATCTGAAATTGGACCGCAGCCGCATGAAGTTCCCCAAGAGATCCGTGGTTTTGGTGAAGTAATGCAAGGTTTTCATATCTTAAAAAACCATAGCGATGCGCTGCGCGGAATTTTTGCTACAGGGGTGCAGCGGGGTGGAATTACTGCACTTACTTTGATGGCGTTGTTATTAGAACGAAATACCTTCAATGATCCAGCTGATCCAGATGCTGGCCTGCGCGGCTTTGCATACGCGCTAGCAATTGCTGGAATCGGGATTGGTTTAGGCGCACTTGCCGGTCCTTATGGGGTTGCCAGATTTGGCCGCCATGTTTGGATGCGAATTTCAATGCTTGCACCGATTGGTTTCTTAATTATTTTTGGAATTTTGCCAAATGAATTTATGTTGATCACTACCGCATTTTTTGTAGGCGGCTTTGGTCAAAGTTTAAAAATTACTAATGATGCCCTTGTGCAATCAAAAATTCGAGATGAATTCCGTGGTCGCATCTTCGCTTTCTATGATGTTGCAGTTAATGGTGCAATAGTTTCGGGCGCAATGATTGCTGCGCTTACTCTTCCACCAACTGGAGTCTCTCTAGTTTTGCCCTGGTCGATAGCAGTTGCATATACAGCCGCGGCATTGGTCTTACTTCGAAAGTCTAAATTTTCGGCTGATTCAAGCTCCACCAATTAAGTAATTCGGCTTTCGCCGCGTCGGGGCCAAGTGGTCCACGATCCATTCTTAAATCTAATAAATATTGATATGCCCGTCCGACAATTGGCGATGGCGAAATTCCAAGTATTGCCATAATTTCTAAGCCATCTAAATCTGGTCGAATTTTCTCTAACTCTTCCTCTTCCATAAGTTTCGCGATGCGCTCTTCTAACGAGTCGTAAGTTTCAGCCAGGCTTTCTGCTTTGCGCTGATTTCGCGTCGTGCAATCAGCTCTAGTTAAAACATGAAGATGTATTAGTTGATGTTCGGCATCTCGTATGTAGCGACGAACAGCGGAATCAGTCCATTCCCCAGTTCCGTATCCATGAAAACGTAGATGCAGAAAAACTAAAGATGAAACATCGCTCACGACATCATTGCTAAAACGTAGGCTTTTTAAGCGTTCCTTAGCCATTCGCGCTCCAACAACTTCGTGGTGGTGAAAAGAAACGCCGCCGCCTTCAATTAGCTCGCGGGTTTTAGGTTTGCCAATGTCATGCAATAACGCTGCTAGGCGAATAACTAAATTTGGCCCACCAAGTCGATCTTCTAACGCAATTGCTTGCTCTAATACTTTTAGCGTGTGTTCGTACACATCTTTGTGGTGATGGTGTTCGTCGATTTCTAATTTTAGCTTTGGGATTTCCGGAAGCACATATTCTGCTAATCCAGTTTCAACTAATAATGTAAGCCCAACCCTTGGGTTCTCCGACATTATTAACTTTACAAATTCTTCACGAATTCGTTCTGCGGAAATTATTTCAATTCGAGTAGCCCTCTCTTTTATTGCAGTAATAATTGCTGGATCAACTTCGAATCCCAATTGCGCAGCAAATCTGGCAGCGCGCATCATTCTTAGTGGATCATCTGAAAAAGAATTTTCTGGAGTTCCGGGAGTACGCAAAACTTTGCGTGCTAAGTCATTTATGCCATCGAAGTTGTCGATAAAAGTTGGTGGAGTTGTTGTGAGTTCAAGAGCCATTGCATTCACTGTGAAATCTCGACGCAGTAAATCGCCTTCGATTGTTTCACCGAATTTAACTTCTGGGTTGCGACTATCGATTTCATATTCTTCGCTGCGATAAGTTGTTATTTCTACAGTTACATCACCATATTGCGCAGCTATAGTTCCAAATTCACGCCCAGTTTCCCAAATAGAATCTGCACCTTTTTTAATTATGGCTTTTGTTTCATCTGGTTTTGCATTAGTCGTAAAATCTAAATCGTTTCCAAGTCGCCCTAAAATCGCATCACGAACCGGACCTCCGACTAGCGCCAGAGTAAAACCAGCCTTCGCAAACTTTTCTGCAAGATCAGAGGCAAGGGGCTTGCTTGATAACGCAGAAATAGCGAGGTTGGTAGCAATTGTTTTTGGGTTGGTTGTCACAGTATCTAAGGCTAGAGCAGTAACCTTGCTCCATGACCACGGCGCCTGGTGGCGGTGGCGAGGCTAAACGGAAAAAACGTCGGAGACGACGTCCGAAGGGCCCGACCCCACCAAATTTAAATAATTCTGAAACTACCCAAGTAAAATCTGCTGCCAAAAAACCAGCCCCGAAGCGCGTTTATGCCAAGCGAGTAGATGAAGTAAGTGCTGGTGGATTAGTTATTGATTCGACTGGAACTAAAGGTTTGCTGATCGGGCGCCGCGATTTAAAGGATCAAACTCGTGAACGTTTGCTCTGGTCGCTTCCTAAAGGGCACATTGAAGAAGGTGAAACTCCGGAACAAGCTGCGGTCCGCGAAGTTCAAGAAGAAACTGGAATCGAAAGTGAAATTTCGAAAGAACTTGGCGTAATTAATTTCTGGTTTATGGCCGGCGGAAATCGAATTCATAAAACAGTTCATCATTATTTATTTCGAGAAGTTGGCGGAAAGCTCGCGCCTCAATTAACAGAAGTTGATGATGTGGGTTGGTTTCCATTGGGCGAGATTGTGGAATTGCTGGCTTACCCGGATGAGAAGAAGTTAATTGCGAAGTCTGGTGATTTAGTCATATGAGAAAAGTATTAACTTCAATTTTTGTATTAGCGCTACTTTTATTAGGTGCACCAATTGCTAACGCAGAAGGCGTTGCAATTACAATTTCTGAACCATCTCATCGACAAATTGATGGTGTTTTTATCGATGATGAACTCACCACTTTGCTTTCTTATGAAGGACGCCTGGGTCAATTAGTTTTCAACCCAGCGCGGGTAATTAGAAACTGGTTTATTGATCCGCAACTGATTGAAGAAGTAACAGCGATGACTTCTGATTACGTGCTAATCGACGGTGAAAAAGGGGTTGGCAGTACGGTTGCAAAAAATTGGCTAAATCAACTTGCGGCAATGACTCGGGGCGATCAAATAAGTGCTCTACCGTTTGGTTCACCATCTGGTTATTGGATTTCAAAACTATCCCCAGATAAATCAGAGTTTTATTTAAGTTTTGGAGCGAAGAGATTGACTGCGCTTTTAAAGCGACAGGTAAATCAGATGCAGAGTTATTCAAACAACACCAATCAAAAGTTGGATAATTCCACTATGAATGCTTATAAAGAGGCGCAACGAGTTTTAGGGGTCAATTCTAGTTATATGACGCCAGTGGAAATTGAAACGTTCCAAGGTCAGAGCGCTTCGGTATTGCATCCAGATTTAAAAGTTAGCACCCGCACAATATTGGCCTTGGATTTGTTTTCAGCCGCGCTCGAAATTTCCGAAAAGATAAGACTTGCACCTGGCAGGTTCACGGTCACAACCACGAAGCAAAATTTACCAATTACCTTGGTTAATGATTTTACAAACCCTGCCAAAATTTCCTTAAGAGTTGAAACAATCAATGGAAAAGTTATTGTAGGAAAAGTTCCAGACCAGGTTGTCAATGGAAAATCAAAGATTCAAGTAATGATCCCGGTTGAGGTTATTACTTCTGGCAAAAGTACTCTTGTTGTAAAGATTTATTCAGAGAAGCGCAAGTTGCTAGGTAATGAAGTGTTTTACCCAGTCACACTTAAAGTTATAAGCCCTGCTGCAACTTGGATAACAACTGGCGGAGCAATAGTTCTATTTCTGTCAGCGCTAGTTCAAAGCTTCAGAAGGATCAAAAGGACTAGAAAGAAAAGTGAGGTAGTTGTAAATGACTAACCACTCTCTTTTAAAGTCATCAACAATCATGGCTGTTGGAACAATTGTCTCTCGTATAACTGGCTTAGTGCGTGGTCTGCTTTTAGTTGCGGTATTAGGAACCACCTTGCTAGGCGATACTTTCAACGTTGCAAACACAATACCAAATATTCTGTACAACTTAATAATTGGTGGTGCGTTAACTGCAGTTTTTGTCCCACAAATAGTTCGGGCTACAAGTGACGAAGATGGTGGAAGCGCCTTTATCTCACGGTTGGTGACAGCCACTTTTGTTTTCTTGGCTGGGCTTGTTCTAGTAGCAATTCTTCTGGCCCCAGTGTTGGTTCGAATTTTTGCGACAAGTTACATCGGGCGACCAGAATTTGAAGTAACAACTTTATTTATGCGCTACTGCTTGCCACAAATACTTTTCATGGGCTTGTTTGCGCTACTTGGCCAAGTTGCAAATGCAAAAGGAAAATTTGGTCCCATGATGTGGGCCCCGGTTTTAAATAACTTGATTGCTATTGCAGTCTTTGGTTGGTTTTTAAAGTATTCAACTCAACCAACCGTTACAACGATTCCTGACTCTGAAATCATTTGGATTAGTTTGGGCTGCACGGTTGGATATATGGCGCAAGCGTTAATTTTAATTCCCTCAATTTCAAAGACAAATATAAGAATTCGTCCAAGGTTTGATTGGCGAGATTCAGAACTACGTAAGTCGTTACACCTAGCCACATGGACTCTGTTATTTGCTGCTATCTCCCAGGTGAGTTATTTGGTTACTGTTAATTTATCAACTGGGGCAGCCGTTAAATCTTTAAACAATGGGATTGAAACTGGCGTTGGTTTTACCCCGTTTAGCAATGCGCTTCTTATTTATATGTTGCCCCATTCAATTATTACTATTTCAGTAGTTACTGCTCTACTTCCTGCTCTCTCAAAACTTGCTCATGAAAAGAAGTCTCTGTTAATTCATGATCAACTTGTTAGTGCAATGCGATTAGTAGGACTAGTTACAGTTCCAAGTTCCATTGCATTCTTATTCTTTGGTCCGTTAATGACCGAGACTCTCTTCTTTGGTATTTCGTTAGCTGATTCGAATTATTTGGGATATACCTTGAGTGCGTTGGCCCTTGGCCTGGCACCGATGAGCGTTAATTTGATTGCTCTACGCGGATTGAATGCATTTGAAAATGTGAAATTACAAGTTTTAAGTAATGCGATTATGAATATCATTGCAGTAATTGTTTCAATAATTGTTGCTTTAACTCTTCCGCCAGAATGGGTAACTGTTGGATTGGCGGGGTCGCTAGCACTTAGTTATTACTTTGGAGCTTGGAGCACTATTAGATTGCTTCGTCGATACGGAATCTCAATCGCTATTTCTGAGGTCTTTGGTTTTTATCTGAAACTCACAGTTCTCGCGCTCCTGGTTTCGGTTCCTATTTGGTTCTTACGCGATCTAATTCCAGGCGGGAATATGGTGCGCCTCTTTGTCGTTCTAGCAGTGTGTGGAGTTGGTTATCTTGCGCTCTGCAAGATTGCCCGTGTAAGTGAGATAACTAGTGCCTTTCAAGTTCTAGCCAGACGTAAAAAGATAGGGTAGCCAGATGAGCGAAATACATGAAGTTGTAATTGTTGGGTCGGGCCCGGCTGGTTATACCGCAGCCATTTACGCGGCGCGTGCGCAACTTTCACCAATAATTTATGAAGGCTCGGTTACTGCTGGCGGCGCTTTAATGAATACAACTGAAGTGGAAAATTTTCCTGGGTTTGTGGAAGGCGTAATGGGACCAGATCTTATGGATTCAATGCGCAAGCAATCTGAAAGATTCGGAGCAAAATTAATTACAGATGACATAGTTTCCATGGAATTAAGTGGAGATATTAAAGTTCTTAAAGATGGATCCGGAAACACTTTGCAAGCAAAATCTGTAATTCTTGCAACTGGTTCGGCTTATAAAGAAATTGGATTGGTAAACGAGAAACGGTTATCTGGTCGAGGTGTTTCTTGGTGCGCCACTTGCGATGGATTCTTCTTTAGAGAGAAAGTTATTGCTGTTGTGGGTGGTGGCGATTCTGCAATGGAAGAAGCTAACTTCCTAACTAAATTTGCAAGTAAAGTTTTTGTTATTCACCGTAGAGATTCGCTACGCGCCTCGAAAATTATGGTTGAACGCGCGCATGCAAATCCAAAGATTGAATTTATTTGGAATACCGAAGTTATAGATGTTCTTGGAGAAGATAAAGTTTCTGGGCTAAAACTTCGCAATCTAGTAACAGGCGAAGAGAGCGAAAAAGCTTTCGATGGTCTCTTTGTCGCCATTGGCCACCTTCCTAGAAGTGAACTACTCGTTGGCCAAATAGATTTAGATGGCGAAGGTTATGTAAAGGTCGATGGCAGATCGACGCGCACCAACCAAAAAGGTGTCTTTGCTTGTGGGGATCTAGTCGATCACACCTACCGTCAGGCAATTACTGCCGCTGGATCTGGCTGCCAAGCAGCGCTAGATGCAGAGCGCTTTCTCTCCGGACATTAAATATAATCAACCAATCACTAAACAATCGCGTACCAGTTAAATAGAAGAAGAGGAAAAAATGAGTGCAGCGCAACCAGTAACAACCGCTACTTTTGATGAAGTAGTTTTGAAGAGTTCAACACCAGTTCTTGTAGATTTTTGGGCAGAGTGGTGTGGTCCATGCCGCGCTGTTGGTCCGATCCTCGATGAGATCGCTGCTGAATATGCTGGAAAACTTAAAGTTGTTAAATTGAACACCGATGAAGAATCAGCGATTGCAATTAAGTATGGAATCACTTCGATTCCTACCTTAAATGTTTACGTTAATGGCGAAGTTGTAAAAACAGTTATTGGTGCAAAGCCAAAGCCAGCACTTCTTAAAGAACTAGCAGCGTTTATTTAAATTCATGTCTCCAACTGGTGAAGAGACCAATGTAATTTCGTTGGTCACAAATACTTTAACCAGACTTGGGTTTTTAAAAACCGCATCAACTAATTTTGGTGCGGTTGAAGAAGATGGATTACGTGCATTCCAACAAGAACGTGGCCTGATTGTTTCAGGCGAAATTGATGAGCCAACAATTCGAGCAATTGATGAAGCGCGTTGGAAACTAGGCGATCGAATCCTGTCTTTCGTCCCAGGAAAACCACTTCGCGGAGATGATGTTGCCGCGCTGCAGTCGCGGTTAGTTGAAATGGGTTTTGATTGTGGTCGAGTCGATGCAGTCTTTGGTTCTCGAACCGAGGCAGCAATTAAAGAGTTTCAAAAATCTGTTGGTGTGAAAATTGATGGCGTGTGTGGTCCCGCAACAATCATGTCGTTGATGAGATTATTAAAAACAGTTTCTGGTGGTGCTCCAACTCTTCTTAGAGATAACGCCAATCGTGCGGTTCGTGGGCCAGCTCTAGCAAATAAAATTATTGTTTTGGACCCAAGTTCGCTTCCAGAAGATCAAGAAGTAACTTTCGATATTGCGCAACGACTTGAGGGTCGCTTAATTGCACTTGGTGTGACAGTTTTTATCTCGGGTAGTAAAGCAAAAAATCCGAGTGAAGGTGATCGAATAAAATTAGCTAATGAAGCAGGCGCTGATTTAGTGATTTCGTTTCATACAGATAATTACAAAAATGAGTTAGCGCACGGTCTGGCAACTTATTACTACGGCAATGAATTGCATGGTGTGCATTCCGTTGTTGGCGAAAGGTTTGCCGCACTTGTTCAGCGAGAAGTAACAGCGCGCACCGATCTACTAAATTGTCGCACCCATGCTAAATCTTGGGATTTGTTGCGCCTAACAAAGGCACCAGCAGTACGAATTGATTTGGGATATTTATCGAATACTGGAGATGTTAAGCGGCTATCTGATGTGGCTTTTCGCGAGACTCTGGTTGAATCAATAATGGTCGCTATTCAACGGCTTTATCTATCTGCCGAAAATGATGCAAAAACTGGCGCCCTAAAGATTTCAGACCTGCGAAGGGCTGGAATCCGTAAGGATTAATCACAACTTCGCCGGCCAACTTAAATGTGGCAAGATTGGGCAATGAGCAACGACATCACGCGCATTCATACCGGGGAGATTCAGAATTTAACTGATCGTTTTGCCCACCGCGCTGCGATGATGAAGCCGAGTGAAATTCGTTCGCTATTCGCTGTTGCATCTCGTCCAGATATTGTCTCGCTTGCTGGTGGAATGCCAAATCTTTCAGCTTTCCCAATGGAGATGATGGCGAGTGTTATCGCGAAATTAATCTCTGACAATGGCCAAGAAGCTTTGCAATATGGAAGCGGTCAGGGACATCCAAAACTTCGTGAGCAAATTTGCGATGTTATGGCACTTGAAGGAATTCGTGCTCACCCCGACGATGTAATTGTCACAACTGGTTCACAACAAGCACTTGATTTAATCTCTCGAATTTTCATTGATCCAGGCGATGTGGTTTTGGTTGAAGCCCCGTCATATGTTGGCGCCCTTGGAACCTTTCATCAATATGAAGCCAAAGTGGTTCATGTTGCGATTGATGACAATGGTTTGATTCCAATTGCACTACGCGAAGCAATTGTTGCTACCCGCGCAACTGGTCGCAAAATAAAGTTCTTGTATTTGATTCCCAATTATCAGAACCCCGCTGGTGTGTTGTTGAGCGCCGAGCGCCGCACCGAAATTCTCGAAATATGCCGCGAAGAATCTATTTTTGTAATTGAAGATAATCCATATGGCCTACTTGGTTTTGATCGACCATCGCCAAATGCAATGCGAGCCGAAGATTCTGAAAATGTTTTATATCTTGGATCATTCTCTAAGACAATCGCTCCGGGTTTCCGTATTGGTTGGGCCTTGGTTCCACAATCACTTAAAGAAAAGTTGGTTATTGCAAGTGAATCTTCAATTCTCTGCCCATCAAATTTCACACAGTTAGCAATTTCTAGTTATCTCTCGGATCAACCTTGGCGAGATCAAATTGCATCTTTCGCGGGGCTTTATAAGGTTCGCCGTGATGTGATGCTTGATACCCTTGAAAAAACTTTTCCTGCCGGTGCCACGTGGACCAAACCTGGTGGCGGGTTTTATGTTTGGGTAACACTTCCTCCGGAAATTGATACCAAAGCGCTAATGCCTAAAGCGATTGTTTCTAAGGTGGCTTACGTTCCTGGAACCGCTTTTTATGCCGATGGTTTCGGCAGTTGGTCGCTGCGACTTTCTTATTGTTTCCCAAGCCCAGAAAGAATTCGTGATGGTGTTACATCGCTTGCGGGTGTTATTAAGACCGAAATGGAATTACGCGGTTTAAATTAATTTATTAATTCGCTCTAAATCTTCAAGTGTTGCAAATTCGATTGTGATCTTTCCTTTTTGTTTTCCAAGTTCTACGCTTACTCGGGTATCCAAGCGATCTGACATTCCGTCGGCTAATTCCTTAAGTCTTGGCGAACGAATTTTGCCAGCCTTGGGTGTTGCTGCTTTTTTAGAGCCTTGATGTGTTGCGACAATCTCTTCGGTAGCTCGAACGCTCAAACCTTCAGCGACTATTCGGCCTGCTAGTTTCTCTATTTCACTCTCATCACTCAAAGTTAAAAGTGCTCTTGCATGTCCGGCAGATAAAATTCCGGCGGCAACTCGGCGTTGAACACTTGCTGGCAAATTTAACAGGCGAAGTGTGTTTGTAATTGCTGGCCTAGATTTACCAACTTTAACTGCAAGTTCATCGTGGGTGTATCCGAAATCGTTTAACAGGTTTTGATAAGCCGAGCCTTCTTCTAATGGATTTAATTGGCTGCGGTGAATATTTTCAAGAAGCGCTTCACGAAGCAATTCGTTATCTGGAGTCTGTCGAATAATTACTGGAATTGTTTTTAAGCCAGCTAATTTTGAAGCGCGCAATCTGCGTTCTCCCATAATTAATTCATAACGTCCACCGCCGATATCTCTAACAACCGGTGGTTGTAGAACGCCAACTTCTTTTATTGATGCAGATAATTCTGCAAGTGCTTCGGTATCAAAAATTGTTCTTGGTTGTTTTGGGTTTGGAACAATTGCATTTATATCTACTTCGCCTTGATCTGCAATTGTTACACCGGTCGTTGTAATTAGTGGTGCACTTAGTGATGTTGGTATTAATGAATCTAAGCCGCGACCTAATCCGCCTTTGCGTGTACTCATGCTGTGTGTGCTCCATCATTTAAATTGTTTATTTGGTTTAAAACATCACCAGAACCACGTCGGGCAATCTCTCGTGCGACTGTCATATAAGCAATAGCTCCCGGAGATGATGCGTCGTATGTCATTACTGTTTGATTAAACGATGGTGCTTCAGAAATACGAACTGCTCTTGGAATAGGAATATCAATTAATTCGTTTGGAAAATGTTGGCGAACTGTGTTTGCAACATCGTTCGCAAGGCGAGTTCTAGAATCAAACATGGTCAGAACTATTGTTGTAATTCGCACTTTTTGATTTAACATCTGTTGCACTTGTTGCAGGGTTTTTAATAATAAAGTTAAGCCTTCTAGTGAGTAATACTCACATTGAATTGGAACCATAACTTCTTCTGCTGCGGTTAGTGCATTAATCGTTAAAAGCCCGAGGCTTGGTGGGCAATCGATAATTACATAATCAAGTCGTGCACCGGCCGCTTCGCGTTCAACTAAGAATTGTTCTAGCGCTAACTTCAGCCTTGATTCGCGAGATACAAAACCAACCATGTTTATCTCGGCGCCAGCTAAATCAACATCTGCTGGTGCGCATTCAAGGTGTGGGAAGCCAGCAACTTTTGTGATCACTTCTGAAAGCGGAAGATCTTTCACAAGGACTTCATACATTCCAGCAAGTTCTTCGCGATCAATGCCAAGAGCGGTGCAGGCATTTCCTTGCGGATCTAAATCAATAACTAGGACTTTAAGCCCACCCATAGCTAGGGCGGCGGCGATGTTTACAGCCGTTGTGGTCTTGCCTACCCCACCTTTTTGGTTGGCGACGGTGAAAATCCGGGTCTTTAAAGGTGTGGGCATCGGCTCTTTGAGTCGCCGAATACCAATCACTTTTGGGCTGGATGTTTCACGTGAATCATTCACGTGAGTATCTAACCAGCCTTTTTGAGTTCAATAACTCGTGCTAGCGGCAACTCGCCTATTTGGATTTCATGTAGTTCTGCCTTTGCCAACTTTTTGAAGACTTTGGGGGCCTCTAACTTTGCCGCCTCTAACTCTTCGGCTGCAGACTCCCCTTTCATGGCCAGCAGAGATCCGCCGCCCATGACTAAATGCCAAGAAACTGTTGCTAATTTTGGAAGCGGGGCTACCGCCCTTGCCGTCACGTAATTGAATCCGCCTTTGAAGCTCTCGGCGCGACCCCTTTTTACCGCTATTTCAATCCCGAGCTCGGCAACCACCTCTTCAAGGAAGTCGATCCGTCGTTGCAGGGGCTCTAGGAGAGTGACTTTTAGGTCTGGTCTAGCCAGCGCGATGACAATTCCAGGCAAGCCAGCGCCAGAACCGATATCTAGGAGCGAGGCCCTATTAGAGATAAGCGTTGTGACTGGGATGCAATTGGCAATGTGGCGATCCCAAATGCGGTCTCCCTCTTTTGGGCCAACCAAGCCCCGGTCGATTCCCCAAGTTGCCAGGATTTCGGCATATCTGGCTACCTCTTTTTGGCGCTCGCCAAAGTAGGTAGAAATCAGGGTTTCACGTGAAACACTCACCAGGAAGAGAAGGTTTTATTCAGCGAGAACTACAACGCAGCGATTTGGGTCTTCGCCCTCTGATTCGCTGGTTAGGCCAATTTCTTGGATAGTGTCGTGGACAACCTTGCGCTCGAAAGCATTCATTGGGCGCAGCTTTACAGATTCACCTGAAGCTTTAACTTGATCAGCAATTTCATGGGCTAGCTTGGCTAGCTCCTCTTTTTTGTCGCCGCGGAAGTTATCAATATCCAACATTAATCGTGAGCGCTCGCCGGTCGATGTTTGGACCGCAAGACGAGTTAGTTCCTGAATGGCATCTAGGACTTCGCCGCGATCTCCTACGAGATGGCCAAGTGCGCCGCCGGCGATTGCCAGGGAAGCTCGGTCATTCTCGACGTCGATGTCGATGTCGCCATCAAGGTCTGCAATGTCGAGTAGGGCTTCGAGATAATCCGCCGCTACATCGCCCTCTTCTTCAAGACGGGCGACTAGGGACTTCTTCTCTAGCTTTTCTGACTTCTCTGTGGTTTCTACTGTTTCAACTACTTCGCTCATTTTTACTCTCCTTGGTTTGATAAAAATTGGTGAAAGTTAATTTAGCTGATTTGACTAATTTAACCGATTTAACCGATATGTCCGATTTACTACTTTCGCTTCTTCTTCTTTTTGGAAGGCTGTTGACGTTGTTTTGGCTGCTCTGTTCCGGGATCGATCTGGGTGGTTCCAGGTTCATCATCGATTGGAAGAACGCCATTAGTTTTATTTTTTAATTCGCGCTTCTTTGCTAACTCTTCATATGCAGGTGAACCTGGTGTTGGGTTTCTTTTAATTACATAAAACTGTTGACCAAATGTCCACAAGTTTGTTGTTGACCAATAAATCAAAACTCCGACTGGAAAGTTAACACCAGAGACTGCAAAAATTACTGGAAACACGTAGAGCATGATTTTTTGTTGCTGCAACATCATGTTGTTTGATGAATCCATCTTTGGCATTCCCTTGACCATTAACTGGCGTTGGGTGATGAAAGTTGTTGCGGACATGAAAGCAATTAAGACAACAGTTACAAGTTTGGTTTGAGTATTTGAATCACTGCTTAAAAATGTGTTTGAAAGATTCGCTCCGAAGAATTTGGCTTCTTGGGCAGATACCAGCAACTCACCTTTTAAAACTCCGTGGGGGGTATTTCGCGCAATTCCGTTTAGAACTGTAAAGAGGGCAAAGAAGATTGGCGCCTGCGCCAAGATTGGAAAACATGATGCCAAAGGATTTGTTTTGTGCTCTTTGTAAAGCTTCATCATCTCTTCGGATTGCTTCTGGCGATCATCCTTGTGCTTCTTTTGAATTTCCTTCATATGCGGCTGCAGCGCTGTTAGTGCGCGTTGGCTCTTAATCTGCTTAACAAATAATGGAATTAAAATAATTCGGATAACAATAACCAGGCCGATAATTGAAAGGCTCCACTTGATACTCTCGTTTCCATCTTTACCAAAAACATAACCAAGTAAAGAGTGAAAAGTCACCATGACCCAAGAAACGGCGTAATACAAGGGGTTTAGGATAGATCCCATTAATTTGTCCCATTCATTATTTTTGTTGCTCTTTTTATTGGTTGATTTGAACTCTTTGATAGAACATAGTCAACGCCGCCATGTGACCATGGATTGCATCGCACTAATCGCCAAGCCGCCATTGCTAAACCTTTTGCGCCATATTCAGTGACTGCGTCAGCCGCATATGTTGAACAGCTTGGGTAATACTTACAACGAGGAGCAAGTCCTGGGGAAATCCAAGTTTGGTAAATTTTTATTAAGCCCGCGAAGATTTTTCTCACAAGCCCACCGGCAATTTATTTAGGACTTTTGGCATTAGTTCGTTTAGTTCGACTTCGTAATTTGGTTGAAGACGAAGAACTCGAATTACTAATTTGCTGCCTGTTGGAATGTTAGAAATATGCGCAGAAATTAAGTGGCGCAACTGTCTTGAAACTCGATGACGGGAAACAGATCCACCCACTGATTTATTTACAATGAGTCCAATTTGAGGCGCGTTGGCATGGACTGTGTTGGTCGGGCTAATTGAATTTGTTTTTAGGTAGACCACAAGCGATAAAGAAGTTGCTCGGACTCCAGTTTTTGTAGTTAGAGCGAAATCTTTGCTTGTGCGCAACCGGTTCTTGGCTGGTAGCACGGGTATCGGCAATTATGCAGAGATGTTTGTGCGACCTTTAGCGCGGCGACGAGCTAGAACTGCTCTTCCACCACGTGTTGCCATGCGAGCACGGAAGCCATGCTTCTTGGCACGCTTGCGAACGTTAGGTTGAAATGTGCGCTTTGACATAAAACTCTCCTAATAAATTCGGGGATCTCTCCTGCGGGTTTTACCCCGCCGGGTCACAACTACTCATAACTTTGATGAGGGCGCTAGATTACGGCTACCTGTTGATAAGGGTCAAACTCGTATCTGAATCGTTGTTAACCCGGATTTAGGGCAGAACTGGCCAGGCTTAGACGGATTTAAATTTGTGGATAACCACTTGCAATTTCCCAGGAATGCCCCTACTTTCGCCCTCTATCCACAGAAATTGGGGCTCAAAAGGCTCAAGTTTTACTTTAGACCACAGGCTGTGGATAACCCTGTGGATATGTCTAATTTTGGATATTTATGGTTTTAGGAAAGTTAGAGGTTCCCATGGCGCTACTCGAGGTTGATGATCTGACCGCTCTTTGGGGGGCTGTGATTGCAGATGTTTCAATTGAATCTCCTCAACACCGCGCATTTCTATCACTAACAAAACCTCTTGGTTTGATTCAAGGCGAAGGCGGATCAAATTTATTGCTCTCTGCGCCAAATGCTTTTGCTAAAGATGTTCTAGAGACCAGGCTTCGTGCAATTTTAAATGAAGCTCTCTCTGCAAAGCTTGATCAAAAAATTAATATTGCTGTGACCGTCGATGAATCTTTACAGAGTGATGTAGTTGAAGATGTTGTAGAACCAATTGTTGAGCAACTTCCCAAATCTGGAACTGGTCGCGACTCCAAATCAACAATCACCTCAGAGCCGACTCAATTAAATCCTCGTTACATTTTCGAAACTTTTGTTATTGGCGCATCGAATCGATTTGCCCATGCGGCTGCAGTGGCTGTTGCTGAAGCCCCAGCAAAGGCATACAACCCGCTCTTTATTTATGGTGAGTCTGGGCTCGGGAAAACCCACTTATTGCACGCTATTGGCGCATATGCCAAAGAGTTATATGGAAGCGTCCGGGTTAGATATGTTTCAAGCGAAGAGTTCACAAACGACTTCATTAACTCAATTCGTGATGACAAGGCCTCGGTTTTCCAACGTCGTTATCGCGATCTAGATGTGCTTCTGGTTGACGATATTCAGTTCTTGGAAAACAAAGAGCGAACTCAGGAAGAGTTCTTCCACACCTTCAACACTTTATATAACGCAAACAAGCAGATTGTTATTTCTAGTGATCGCCCGCCAAAACAATTAACCACTTTGGAAGATCGTTTGCGCAGTCGATTCGAGTGGGGCCTGATTACAGATATTCAACCGCCGGAATTAGAAACCCGTATTGCTATTCTCCGCAAAAAAGCAGCACAAGATAAATTAAATGCTCCTGATGATGTGTTGGAATATATTGGAAGTAAAATATCTTCAAATATTCGCGAGCTTGAAGGTGCGCTAATTCGCGTAACTGCTTTCGCTTCTCTAAATCGCCAAGCTGTTGATTTAGGTTTAGCTGAAATTGTTTTAAAGGATTTAATTCCAGAAGCTGGCGGACCAGAAATCACGGCCACAACAATCATGGCCCAGACCGCGACTTACTTCAGTCTTACCTTGGATGATCTTTGTGGAACTTCTAGGTCTCGGGTTCTGGTAAACGCCCGGCAGATCGCAATGTATTTATGCCGTGAGCTAACCGAGCTCTCGTTGCCGAAAATTGGGCAGACTTTTGGTGGCCGCGACCACACAACTGTTATGCATGCAGATCGCAAGATCCGTCAGTTGATGGCTGAGCGCCGTTCTATTTATAACCAGGTCACCGAGTTGACCAACCGAATTAAATTGCAGGCTAGAAACTAACTAACAACATACATTGCGGGGACAGTTGCCCCCATCTTGGGGATAACTTGGGGATAAGTGTGGAAAACTAAGGGTTTGGTTGGGGAAGGAGTGTCGGTGGGAGAAGTTAGTTTTGGTTATCCACGGGATTTCCACAGCCATAAAATGAAGGTTTTATGCGGGGCGACCAGGGGTTTTGTTGATTGTCCACAGATTTTAGCTCTAGTTACTACGAATACTTATATTAAATAGAAAAGGTTGGGGACTGGCGAACCTGTGTGGGTTTGCTAAGTGCCTCATTGAGGGAAGGATAAAGGAATGAAATTTGTCGTCGAACGCGATCCGTTGATTGATGCTGTTAATTGGGTTGCCCGCAGCCTTTCATCTCGCCCTATTCAAACAGCGCTGCTCGGAATCATGATTGATGTAACCGACTCAATCACTTTAACCGGCTCGGATTTAGAAACATCGACCAAAGCAATCATTAGTGCCGACATCGCAACAAAAGGAAAAGTTTTAGTTCCTGGAAGATTGTTAGCTGAGATCGCTAGATCTCTTCCCGCAAAACCCGTCACATTTACTTTAGATGGAACTCGAGTTTTAGTAACCGCAGGAAGCGCAAAATTTACTTTACCAACCCTTCCAGTAAATGAATACCCAAACTTACCGACCCTTCCACAAGCAGCCGGAGAGATTCCCGGTGATGTTTTTGCAAACGCGGTTAACCAAGTTGCAATCGCTGCCGGAAAAGATGATTCCTTACCAACACTTACAGGCGTTCATATTGAAATGAACAAGAACGTAATTACCTTGGCTGCCACAGATAGATATCGGTTAGCAGTAAAAGAAATTAATTGGAACCCGAAAGATGAAAACCTAGAAGCTTCCACATTGCTTAGAGCTAGAACTTTAATTGATGCTGCAAAATCTTTAGCAGGCGGCGGGCAGATAACATTCGCGCTTTCACCAACAACATCAAATGAAAAATTAGTTGGGTTTGTCTCTGAAGATAAAACAATGACATCAAGAACTTTAGATGGCAGCTTCCCACCATTTAGACATTTACTACCGACAGAATCAACCGCCGCAGCGGTTATTGAAGTTGCACCATTTTTAGATTCAGTGCGTCGAGTTGCACTAGTAACAGATAAAACAGTCCCACTTCGTTTGGTGTTCGGAAACAACACACTTCAACTAGAAGCAGGAACTGGCGAAGATGCTCAAGCCACCGAAGAGTTAAACATCAACTACACCGGCGAAAATATAAACATAGCGTTTAACCCAACCTTCTTAACTGACGGCTTACAAGCAATCAACGCACCATTTGTGCACATCTCTTTCACTGGTGATAAGAAGCCAGCTGTTTTAACAGGAAAAACAGAACCAAGTGGGGCAGCAAACACTTCTTACAAGTATTTGTTAATGCCAATGCGCTACACCTCCTAATTATTAACTAGTTATTTAGGCAACTTGCAAAGTGTTTATCTCAAACCTTTCATTAACCACTTTCAGGTCTTACAAAAACCTAGAATTGGAATTAACCCCTGGTATCTCAATTTTTATTGGGCGAAACGGCGAAGGCAAAACAAACATAATTGAATCAATTCTTTATTTATCTTTTCTCTCATCCCACAGGGTTTCTAGTGATCAACCCTTAGTTCAACTTGGAAGTCCATCTGCTTACATCCGAGCTAAAACCCAACTCCCAAATCGCGAAGTTTTAGTTGAGTTAGAAATAAACAGCGAGAAGGCCAACCGCGCACGAATAAACCAAAACCCAGTTCGAAGCCAGAAAGAAATATTCGGCATCGTGCAAGCAATTTATTTCTCTCCTGAAGACCTCGACCTAGTTCGCGGAGATCCGAGCGAACGAAGAAAATTTATCGACCAACTTTTAATTTTGCGCTCTCCGAGATTAGCTGGCGTGATTTCTGATTACGAAAGAGCTGTTCGTCAAAGAAACTCACTATTAAAATCTAGAGCAGGAACTGAATCTTTAGCCGCATGGGACGAACAAGTAGCTAATTTTGGTGGCGAGATTATCGCGGCCAGGCTGCAAGCGCTTAAAGATTTCGAACCTATCTTCCAAGAAATCTACCGAGATATATCATCAGAGAAACCCGCGTTTATTAATTATAAATCCAGCATTGAAGAGCCAACTTTAAACCCAGCCGACAACACACTTAAAATTCTAGAGCGCATGAAAACAACTCGGGCTGCTGAAATGGAGCGCGGGCTAACTCTTACTGGCCCCCACCGCGATGACCTACTTTTAAATCTCGGCGATCACTTAGTTAAAGGTTATGCCAGCCATGGTGAGTCTTGGTCGATTGCGCTAAGTTTAAAGTTAGCAACTTATAAGTTATTGGAAAAAGATGGCTTGAAACCAATTTTAATTTTGGACGATGTCTTTTCTGAACTAGATGAAGAGCGCAGAATTCATTTAATAAAACTAGCAAATTCTGCCGAGCAAACATTTATTACAGTTGCAGTGGAAAACGATCTACCAAAAGAGTTGTCTGGCAATCGATTCCTTGTTAAATCAAGGCAAGTTAGTAAAATTTCTAAGTTAACGGAAGTAAATTAAATGGCACGAGACTTAGCACGAGAGTTGTATCGCTCGTTTCGCAACCAAGCAAAGAGAAATAGAAACAGCAGTGTTAATGGTGAAGCTGCGGCACGAAGCCAAATCGGGGATCCGCAACAAATTGGTTCAGTTTTTGATGAATTAATTATTTCCCGTGATTGGCGGCAAGGATTAGCAGAAGGAAATATTTTTTCAGACTGGGAAAAAATTGTTGGATCAGAAATCGCCACACATTCAACGCCAATCTCACTTGTTGATGGCCGATTAACAATTCAAACATCTTCAACAGCATGGGCGACTCAGTTAAATATTATTTCCACCGAACTTTTAAAAACTATTAGTAATTCCGCACCAGGTGCGTTGGTAGAGGTTCTGGTTTTCATAGGACCACATGCCCCAAATTGGAAGAAAGGGCTGCGGACAATTCGTGGCGCCAGAGGCCCCAGAGACACCTACGGCTGAGCGTAAAATTTAACCCACGCAGTAACTACCTACAACTTCGACGATTTAACCCTTCTAACCCACCGCACAAGCCGCTTTTGCGGTAGTTCGTCGCGGGTTTACGGACTAGGATTACGGCATTGAATTAACAAAAACCGCCGAGGTTCGCCCTTAAAGGTTTTAAGCAGGTTCCCCCGCAAGAATTTTTAGTTTTGATAGGAGGTGCTACTTGAGCGAAAAAACCTATAACGCTTCGAATATCACCGTACTTGAAGGTTTGGACGCAGTTCGCAAACGCCCCGGAATGTATATCGGATCAACCGGAGAACGCGGACTCCATCATTTAGTTTATGAAGTTGTAGATAACTCAGTGGATGAAGCGTTAGCTGGTTATTGCACCGACATCAACATCACTTTAATGCCAGATGGATCCCTGCAATGTGCTGATAACGGTCGCGGAATTCCAGTAGACATTCACCCAGTTGAAAAGAAACCGGCTTTAGAGGTTGTTCTTACAGTTTTACACGCCGGCGGAAAATTTGGAGATGGCGGTTACTCAGTTTCCGGTGGATTGCACGGTGTTGGTATCTCCGTAGTTAACGCATTGAGTACAGATTTAGCAGTTGAAGTTAAGCGCGACGGATTTCATTGGTATCAAGAATACAAATTAGGTGTTCCGCAAGCGCCAGTTCGAAAAGGCGCCGCAACAGATGATCACGGAACCACAGTAACTTTCTGGCCATCAAAAGATATTTTTGACACAACTGATTTTTCCTTTGAAGTTCTATCAACACGTTTCCGTGAAATGGCTTTTTTGAATAAAGGCTTAATTTTAACTTTGACAGATTTGCGCCCAGGGCACGTGGACGAGAAAGGCGAACCCCTTCATGTTCGCTACCACTACCAAGGCGGAATTATTGATTTTGTTAAGCACTTAAACCAGACAAAGGGCGAGACCCACAAATCCATCATCTCTTTTGTAACTGATGAAACCAAACATAAAATGAGTTTAGAAATTGCAATGCAGTGGAACGCGGGTTTCACTGAATCTGTTTATACCTTCGCGAACACTATTCATACCCACGAAGGTGGAGCACATGAAGAAGGCTTCCGCACCGCACTCACATCTGTAGTTAATAAATTTGGTGAAGAGTGGGGATTTATTCGCAAGAAAGAAGATCGTTTAACTGGCGAAGATATTCGCGAGGGACTAACTGCGATTGTTTCAATCAAATTGGCAGAGCCACAATTTGAGGGACAGACAAAAACTAAACTTGGTAACACCGAAGCAAAATCATTCACACAAAAGAACATGAATGACCAGTTAACAAGTTGGTTTGAACAAAATCCTGGTGAAGGTAAAGACATTGTTCGCAAAAGCATTGATGCTGCAGCGGCACGAGTTGCCGCACGAAAAGCGCGTGATTTATCGCGTAACCGAAAAGGTTTATTGGAAGGTCGAGGCATGCCAGGAAAGTTGGCAGATTGCCAATGGACCGAACCAGAAAAATGTGAACTTTATATTGTTGAAGGTGACTCCGCTGGTGGTTCGACAAAAGGTGGACGCGATTCAAGATATCAAGCAGTACTTCCAATTCGCGGAAAGATTTTGAATGTTGAAAAAGCTCGCATCGATCGGGTGTTACAGAACAATGAAGTTCAATCACTAATCACGGCGCTGGGCACTGGAATTCATGATGATTTCGATGTTGCAAAACTTCGCTATCATAAAATAATTTTGATGGCCGATGCTGATGTCGATGGCCAACACATCCGCACACTTTTACTAACCTTGTTATTTAGATTTATGCGCCCCCTTATCGAACATGGTTTTGTCTATCTTGCTCAACCGCCACTTTATAAACTTAAGTGGGGCGGCAAAGAACCGGTTCAATATGCATTCTCTGATCGTGAGCGCGATGGTTTTATTCAAATCGGAATCGATGCTGGAAAGCGGTTACCGAAAGAAGATGGAATTCAGCGCTTTAAAGGACTTGGCGAAATGCCAGCCAAAGAGCTTTGGGATACAACAATGGATCCAGCACACCGCGTTCTAATTCAAGTAACTCTTGAAGATGCGGCAGCCGCAGATGATTTGTTCTCAGTCCTTATGGGCGAAAATGTTGAACTGCGCCGAAACTTTATTCAACGCAATGCAAAAGATGTTCGATTCTTGGATATCTAGGTGATTACAAATGGCTGAGAATATGAATCCAGATAAAACCGCGGCACACGATCGAATTGAATCTGTTGATCTTCAAGTCGAGATGGCGCGCTCTTATTTAGATTATGCAATGTCTGTAATTGTTGGTCGCGCACTTCCTGATATTCGCGACGGATTAAAACCAGTTCACCGCAGAGTTTTATATGCAATGTATGACGCGGGGTATCGCCCAGATAAGGGTTATTACAAATCTTCTCGCATCGTCGGTGATGTTATGGGTAATTACCATCCACATGGGGATACAGCAATTTATGACGCAGTAGTTCGACTTGCTCAATTCTGGTCACTTCGTTATCCATTAATTGACGGAAATGGAAACTTTGGATCTCCTGGAAATGATCCAGCAGCAGCTATGCGTTACACCGAAGCTCG
>CAXNFK010000003.1:0-24804 GCA_964201775.1 Candidatus Nanopelagicaceae bacterium | reverse complement strand
AAATAATAAGGTGTTCTCTCTAATAAAATTTCTCATTATTTAGAAGCTCCCAACCGCACGCGCGGATTGATTACCGTATACAAAAGATCAACTATCAAATTTATGATTACAAAAGTGCACGCTGCAACGATTGTGACTCCTTGCAAAAGCGGATAATCTCGAGCGTTCAAACCGATTAGAGCTAAGGTTCCAATACCAGGGAAGTTAAATACAACTTCAGCAACAATTGCGCCACCGAGTAGCATTCCCATGTCGTTTCCAATAACAGTCAAAAGTGGCAGGCAGGCATTACGTAAAACGTGGACGAAATAAACCTTTTTTGAAGAAAGACCAAAAGCATGAGCAGTTCTTACATAATCTTCATCCATCTCTGCTTTTACACTCGCTGCTAAAACTCGCATCTGCGAAGGCAAGATGCTTAATGCCAGAGTTATCGACGGCAAGACTAAATTCTTCCAACTGGTCAATCCACCTGATGGCAACCATCCTAACTTCAAGGCAAAAACATTAATTAGCAGCAGACCAACCCAGAAGAGCGGTGCGCTCTGTCCAAAAATCGCTAAAACTCCACTGGCCCTTGCTACTAAACCCTTTGGATTGCGGGCAGATATTGTTCCGAGAATAATTGCAAAAGTGATCGAAATTAATAAGGCCACGAATCCCAATAACATGGTATTTCGCAGTGCCGGTAAAACTAATTCAGTTACAGGCTGTTGGTATCGAAAACTATCTCCCAAATTTCCGCGGATTGCTCCTTTTAAAAAGGAGTAAAACTGCTCCGCAACGGTTCGGTCTGTGCCAAATTGACGGCGATACGATTCGAGAACTTCATTACTTGAAAAAATATTTCCTCTGATCCGGGCAGGATCTCCTGCAGTAAATCGGAGCATAAAGAAGACGGATACAGTGATGCCGCCAATTATCACGAGAGATTGCGCAACTCGCGAAAAAAAGTATCTCACTGTATCCGTCTCCTAACTAACTAACTTGTCTGTTAACTTACAGACGCATTAACTATTAACGCTTCACCTACTAGTGGTGAGCGCTCGTAGTTCTTCACTCTCTTATTGGCAATGAATACCCAGTTCTCATCGCTTACCCATAAAGTTCTTGCCATCTTCCATAGGTATGTTTGAGCTAGGTTAACTTTACCTGCACGAGTTGCGCCGGAATC
This sequence comes from Candidatus Nanopelagicaceae bacterium, assembly GCA_964201775.1. GTDB lineage: Bacteria > Actinomycetota > Actinomycetes > Nanopelagicales > Nanopelagicaceae > AAA044-D11. The sequence continues at coordinate 23,630 of CAXNFK010000003.1, read as the reverse complement.
ATCGCGCTGAGCCGCGAATAGTCGATCCATTTCTGAATCTTCCCATCCGAAGATAGCTTTACCGATTCCACCTGCATATAGACCAAGGGAGAAGCTTGGATCATTATTGAAGGTTGCAATTGTGTTAAGTGAGATGTCGTAATCAGGGTAAGTTGTACGGAATTTTCCAACTTCCAACTTAGTAACCTTTACGGCAATTCCTACAGCTTTTAGATATCCAACAATTGCCTGATCGATTTCAGCTTGCTTAGGAACCAAGCTACTTGTTGACATTGTCAATGTAACTTTGTTGAAGTAACCAAGTTTTTTGATCAATGATTTAGCCTTTGCAGGGTTATAGTCATATTTCTCAACAGAGGGCTTGTAGAACGGCATATTTGATGGCATGCCGTTGTAGGCAAGAGGATTCATTCCACCTTGAATTTTTTCAGAGATTGTCTTGCGATCAATCGCATAACTGATTGCTCTACGCAATTTTGGATCCTTCAATGCGCCGCCATCGCGCCAAATCTGAATGATTTGTGAAGGTGGTCCTTGGTTTGAGAACACATTGAAGTCACTGTTTCCCTTGACTCCCGCAATTTCCTGAGGTCCAACACGGGTAGACATATCTACCTGTCCGGTCAGAAGTGCGCTCTGGCGAGCTTGTGTATCTTCAATGTAGCGAAGGATTACAGTTTTAATCTTAGGCTTATCGCCCCAGTAATCGTCATTTGCTACAACAGTTAGATCATTATTCTTATTTGAAACGAATGTATATGGTCCACTTCCGTTTCCGGTTGCTTTCCAGTTATCTGGCTTTGCAATATCCGCAGAAGAAACAATTGCCAATACAGCTAAGGAGTTTTCTAGCGCTCCAAATGGCTTCTCGGTTACTACTTTTACAGTGTTTCCGCTTACGGTTGCTTTCCCGGGAGCCATAAGCAGAGCAAAAGCTAATGGAGAAGCAGTTGCCATTACACGGTTGATACTTGCTGCAACATCAGCAGGGGTTACTGGCGTACCGTCGTGAAACTTAACACCTGTCCGAATTACTAGATCAACTTGAGTCTTTGATACTCGCTTGTAACTTTTAGCAAGGCTTGGAGCTACGTTGCCTTTCTTATCCATTACTAAGAGAGTGTCATAAAGAAGTGATCCAAGTTGTGCATCTACTAATCCGAATGCAGAATGCGGATCATAATATGCAGCAGTGATTGGTTCACCGTTTGCAATAATTAATTGTCCACTTGGTGCCGCTGAAGCAGTTGTTGCAACAACAGCTGTTGAAGCTAGAACTAAAGACGCGCCTACCATTACAGCAACTCCAACTCGAAGGTTTCTCCGAGCAATCATTAGAGCGCTTTTAGGCGAAAACCGACTTTCAAGCGTTTTCATAGATCTCCTATCAGTTGGGATGGTTTTCATTTCGTTTCTTGCACCAAGAAACGAATCTTGAAGCAATTGTGAGAAGTCTGCCCCCAAATCGTAGATTGTCAACAGTTGACGATACCTAATTTTTGGGTTACTTTTCCCTCTATTCCCGATGGTTCAAGGAGGTCGCATGATTATTCGTGAGATTAGAGCGGCTGGCCTCAGAGGCGAAACACCTGCTGGGGGCTGGTCGCATGAGCTAACACCCACCGACGTCGTCCATACGCTCATAAGTGTTCATACCAGCGAAGGTCTTGTAGGCGTAGGCAGTGTTTTTACGAGTGAGGCCCTAGTTTTAGCTTCACTTGAATTGCTGAAAGATCAATTTATTGGCGAAAGTGCTATCGAGCCGATTCGAGTCTCGGAGAAGCTGCACCAAAATACCTTCTGGCAAGGACGCGGCGGAGCGGTTACCAACACAATTAGTGGGATTGATATTGCGCTATGGGACATCTTGGGACAAGTTACAAAGCAACCACTTTCAAGATTGTTAGGTGGGCGCTATCGCGACAAAGTTCGGCCTTACGCCTCAGTTTTGATGCAGGAACCTAAAGATTTAATTCCAGTTCTAAACAAACTTAAAGACCAAGGCTTCACTGCGTACAAAATCGGTTGGGGCCCATTCGGTCGAGTAAGCAAAGAGGTTGACCGTGCGATTGTGGCCGCGGCAAGAAAAACTATTGGTGAAGATGCGCTACTTGCAGTCGATGCCGGTGGAAGTGATGCTTACTGGCACAGCGATGCAAAGTGGGCAATAAACACGGCGCACATGTTGCAGGAATATAACGTCGCATGGTTCGAAGAAGCGATGTCACCAGATGACTACGATGGATTTGCAGAATTAACTGCATTGAGTCCTGTTCCAATTAGTGGTGGTGAAGTTCTTACTCGCCGGCAGAGTTTTCAACCGTACTTAACTAAGCGGTTGGTAAATATTATTCAGCCTGATGTAACAAAGGTGGGCGGCATAAGTGAATTTATTCGCATAGCCCAAACTGCCGAAGATAATTTCGTGCAGGTTATTCCTCATGGATGGAACACAGCCGTTGGCTTAGCAGTTGATTTACAACTCGCTGCCGCCCTCCCTCGTACCGAATTAGTTGAATATTGCACTGGTTCTGCTTACATAGATGCCATAGTTTCAAAGCCTTGGGTTCTTGATAGTGAAGGCAAATTGGAAATCTCGAAAAATCCAGGACTGGCCCTTGAACTTGATCATGACGCTATTCTGCATTTCACAGGTGGAATAGACCTCTTCACTCCATGATTCACTCCATGAAAAAATTTGAATGCTAACCAAACTCATGCGCGCTGTGATTTTAAATGGCGAGGGAGATTTGAGGGTTGGCGAAAGAGAAATACCAAAACTGCTACCCGGTAAAACTTTAATCGAAATAGCTTTGGCTGGAATTTGCGCAACCGATCGCGAGGTCTTCTCTGGCCGGATTCCAGATATTAAACCTGGGGTAATACCTGGCCATGAAATAACTGGAACCGTTGTCGCGGGCGATGAATCGGATGAAATTAAGATTGGAGATCGAGTTGTTGCTGACACGGTTTATGACTGTGGAAAATGTGATTCCTGCAGAACTAGCTCTGTAACTGGATGTTCAAGTCCAGGTGAACTCGGTTTTAGCGCTGATGGCGGTTGGTCTCAATATGTTCTCGTCGATACCTCACGCATTCATAAGATTCCAGATCATCTATCATTTGAAGAATCAGTAATCACAGAACCATTTGTTATTCCATTTGGCGCCTTATTGGATTCAAAGGCTACGATTAAAGATCAGCGAGTTTTAGTTGTTGGGGGCGGCTTAGCAGCCATTGCATTTGCATCGAGCGCAATAGCTTTGGGCGCTTCAAGAGTTGAAGTATCTCTGCGTACTGATAGACGGAGCGAGCTATTTACTAATATCAGTCCAAAAATTCACTTAGTATCACGCGAAGATGTAGCCAAGCTATCGGCAGATTTAAGTATTGATTCAGTTGGAAATACTGAAAGTATCGCTACAGCGATTAGTGGGATCAAAAATTCTGGGCAAGTAATATGTTATGGATTTAGCTCAGAATTTGCTAACAATTTCCCCATCGCAGATGTTGTTCTGCGAAATATTCGAATATCTGGCCATACAAATTCAAGTGGTAAGTGGCCTGCCCTAATTGAACTACTTTCAACGGGCGCCGTTAAAACAAAGGACCTGGTAGATCGCATAATCACCCCGGAAGAAGTTCCAGATGCAATTGCCAATTGGCAAGGAAATCTTCGAACTGTCATCAGATTTAATTGATTCCAATCAACTAAAAATCCACACCAACCCAATAGAGAGAAGTAAAAAATGAGAGTACTTGCGATAGCAGCCCATCCAGACGACATCGAATGGTTATGTGGTGGAACCTTGGCACTCTGCGCGGAAAGAGGCGATGAAGTATTTATTGCAATTGCTACCAATGGAAATGTTGGTACTGGAGATCCGACTATTTCTAGCGCACAAATTGCCGAAACACGTCACAAGGAGGCAATAGCTTCTGCTTCAATTATTGGAGCAAAAGTTATTTGGATGAATTTTGATGATGAGTGGCTGTTTAACAATATCGAAACTAGAACTCGTTTCATCGATGCAATTCGTGAAGCCCGCCCCGACATTATGTTTGTGCTCAGTGAAAATGACTACCACCCAGATCACAGACTTGCTGGAACTATCGCGATTGACTGTCGTATCCCGGCTAGTGTGCCTTTGGTTAAAACAAAATTCCCAGAAACTCCGATTCCTACTGTTTTCTTGATGGATACGGTTGGTGGTAATAATTTTGAGCCTGAATTTTATGTAGATGTAACTTCCGTGATGGATCTAAAGGATAAAATGCTTTCATCTCACGTCAGTCAAATAGCGTGGACTGCTCATGTATTCGATACTGCTTTCACCGAAAACATGTATGCCCATGCAAGATTTCGTGGATATCAAGCAGGATGTAAATATGCGGAAGGATTCAAACTTTTGCCTACTTGGCCACGAACAGGTGACATGAGGTTATTGCCAAGTGGAAGAAAGCAGGATTAAGTTGTGAGAATTGAATCCGTTGATCTTTTTTACTTACGAATGCCGGAAGTTTTAGATATCGGCGATGGAAGTCAGGATGCACTAGTTTTTCGGGTTAGGGCTGGCAATTTTGAAGGATGGGGCGAGGCCGTTGCTTCGCCATTAACTTCAATAGCAAGTTGGATTGCACCGATGTCACATAGCGGCTGTCATCCGGTAATTGACTCAGTAATTGGTGAAGAATTGAATTCACCGAGTGATATCGAAAGAATTGCTCGGAAGGTTAAAGAGATTTCATTTTATGGCATCATTCAAAGTGACTTGACCTTCTCGGGAGTAGAGATAGCGCTCTGGGATTTATTGGGAAGAGCTAAAGAAGTTCCGGTTTACCAACTGCTTGGTTACAAGAAATCTGAACCAAAACTTCCTTATGCTTCAGTTTTGTTTGGAGACACCCCAGAGGAGACTCGTCAAAAGGCAACAACCATGCGCGCCTCTGGCTTTTCAGCAATTAAATTCGGTTGGGGACCTTATGGTCGTGGCAGTGTCGAAGTAGATGCCGCGCATGTCTTTGCTGCTCGCGAGGGTATCGGAGCTGATGCTCATCTCATGGTCGATGCCGGAACCATATTCGAAGAAGATATTGATGCTGCTTCCAAAAGACTGAAAGATTTAGCTGATGCAAAAGTCACTTGGTTCGAAGAGCCAGTATCAGCCGCTGCAGTTTCACTTTACAAGAAGCTTTCACGAATTAATTCTTCGGTTCCTCTTGCGGGCGGAGAAGGTGCACACAACGTCTTTCAAGCAGAAGATTTAATTGAGAATGGTGGAATCGGTTATATCCAAATAGATACTGGATATATTGGAGGAATTGCACCTGCTTATAGAGTTGCTAATTTTGCTAAAGATCGCGGAGTCCAATTTGTAAATCACACCTTCACTTCCCATTCTGCTTTATCCGCATCAATGCAACCATATGCCGGAATGAAAGATTCGTGGCTCGCTGAATATCCAATGGAACCGAAACTGCTTTGCGTTGAATTGAATGACTCCAAGATACTGCCAAATGCCGATGGTATGATTTCAGTTCCTGAACGGCCCGGTATCGGGATACCATTTAGCATTGCTGCAATTAAGAAATATCTAATGGATGTCGAAATAGTAGTAAACAAGAAAGTGCTTTACCGCACACCAACAGTTTAACTGTTCAACAATCTGCAAAGTACTAGTCTAATTAGGGAAGATAAGTGCATTCACTCCAAGGTAAAAGCGTTCTAATAACAGGAGCTGCGAGTGGTATAGGAAAAGCCTGCGCAATTGCATTTGCAGATTCTGGTGCCCATGTTATTGCTGTTGATTTAGATATTCATTTATTGGGTGAATTAGAAAGTAAAAATAACATTGAAATTATGGAAGCTGATCTCACAAGCCCAGAAAAATTCTTCCCCAATAATTTAGAAATTGATATTTTGATCAATAATGCCGGAATTCAACATGTTTCACCCCTTGAGGAATTTTCAATGGAAAAGGCTGACGCAATGTGGTCCTTGATGCTGCGTACCCCTTTTTACCTTATTCAAAAATCGCTACCCACAATGTATTCAAGGAATTGGGGCCGCATAATTGGAATTTCAAGCATTCATGGGCATATTGCATCACCGTTCAAGTCTGCCTACGTTATGGCCAAGCACGGTATGGAAGGACTCCATAAAACTGTTGCATTAGAAGCTGGAGCGCATGGTGTCACCGCAAACACAATTGCACCTGCATACGTTCGCACTAACTTGTTAGAAAAGCAGATTGACGACCAGGCCCATGTAAATAAGTTGACAGCGGATCAGGTGATTAACGAAATCATGCTCGCCCCTGCTGCAATAAAGCGGCTGATTGAACCAGAAGAAATTGCCAATATGGCTCTGTATCTTTGCGGCCCAAATTCTAATTCTATTTCTGGAACATCTTTTGTAATCGACAACGGGTGGACTGCTAGGTGAGTAAGTCCAAAGCAATTTGGTCACCTCAAGAAAAATCAAATTCACTTCTGCAGCAATTTTTCAATGAAACACAAAGTCTGCACTCGGGGAAAGACTTTTCTGATCTTCATGCTTGGTCGGTTCATGATTCTCGAAAGTTCTGGTCAGAATTATGGGATTTCTGTGGCGTTATTGGCACGAAAGTTTCTAAAGAGGGCAAAGAATCTATTTTGCCAAAAGCAGACTACTTCGAAAATTCTCAAATTAATTTAGCAGAAAATATTTTGCAGAAGATGCGTTCTGTTACGATTCTAAAAGAGGGCGAAGACAGAGAGATGTTGGAGTTCAATGCCTCCGAATTTACTGAATTTGTTAGTTATTTAGTTCAACTTTTTGAAAAATTCGACATTCATGCCGGTGACTCCGTAGTTTCTGTTCTTCCTGTTGGAGTAGAGGCCTTAGCTTTTACTGTTGCGGGTTTTGAAATTGGTGGCATAGTTTCCAGCGCCTCCCCCGAATTCGGCTCCGAAGCCATTATTTCTAGATTCGCACAGCTAAATCCAAAAGCTCTCATTATCTGCGATTCATACTCCTGGAATGGAAAAATATTTGATAGAACAGAACTGCTTCCTAGCTTGCTGAAGGCATTACCAAGCTTGGAATTAGTAATTGTTGTTAGTAAACAGTTGAATGAAAATAACCCTGGGCTAGATGATCCACGAATTGTCCCTTGGGATGAGAGCCCTAAGTCCAACATTGCACTTGAGCATGAACGAAAAGATTTTAATCATCCTTGTTATATTTTATTCACATCAGGAACCACTGGCATGCCGAAAGGTCTTATCCACCGCACCGGAGGAATTCTTCTAAAACATTTAGTTGAGCAAAGCCTGCACTGTGACATGAAGAAAAATGACAGAGTAATGTTTTACACAACCACGGGATGGATGATGTGGAACTGGTCAATTTCAGTATTAATGACCGGGGCTGATCTAGTTCTTATGGATGGTTCTGCGACTTATCCAAACTTGCTGCACCTATTCCACGTTGCAAGAGAGCAGCGATTAACTCATTTGGGTCTTTCAGCACGCCTGCTAGATGTAATGATGAAGTCAGATGTTTCATTGGCTGATGCTGGCCCGTTTCCGAATTTGCGTTGTTTAATGATTACTGGTTCGCCCTTATCTTCGTCAACTGCAACTTGGGTTTCAAAACAACTTGGTAATCAAGTTCAAATTGCGCCCTTTTCTGGCGGAACAGATATCGTCGGCTGTTTTACTGGACCAAATCCATTAACAAATGCTTATGCCGGGCAAATGCAGGGTCCCTTTCTGGGAATGGATGTTGATGTTTGGGATGAATTTGGAAAATCTTGTCCACCTAATGTTGTTGGTGAACTTGTCTGTAAGAAACCATTTCCATCAGTTCCTCTTGGAATCATTGGAGACGCGTCAGGAGCTAGATTCAATTCAACATACTTTGAAAAGTGGCCAGGCGTTTGGCACCATGGAGATTTAGCATCCTGGACATCCGAGGGCGGAATAATTATTCACGGGCGTTCGGATTCAACGCTCAATATTGGTGGCGTCCGCATTGGAACTGGCGAGATCTATTCAGCATTGGAGAAGCTAGAAGAAGTTTCTGATGCCTTGGCATTTAGTAAGCCTCACGATGACGATGAACAAATTGTTCTTCTAATCATCCCTAGCAGCACCGATTTTGATAAAAATGAGTTAACGGAATTGATTAAGAAAACTGTAAAAACTTTATGTTCGCCCCGCCATGTGCCAAATCAAATCTATTTTGTTGCCGATCTTCCTCGAACTTTTAATGGAAAGTTAGCAGAAATAGCAGTTACTGATTTAGCTCATGAGCGGCCGATTCGAAATCTTTCATCACTAGCTAATCCCCAAGCGCTAACTGAAATTGCAGTAATGCTTGGAATCAAAGAGCAAATAAACTAGTAAGCAACGCCAGACGCGATCATTACGTTGCCCCAGGCAAGGTAATCGCCGGTGCGAATAACACCGACTGCGCCATAGGCAAGCTTCTTGAATTCGGCATGTGGCAGCGGAATACATTCAGCTTTTGTCATGATTGCTGAAAGTTCTTTAGCGCGGCCATCAGCACTTGGCTGAATTTCACTAGCAAACCAGAACTGCTCGATTGGTAGTTCAAGTGTCAGCATCTTCAATACATCAACTACTTTTGGCAGGTTTGGTCCCATAGAAAGATCAATGCAAGGAACGCCTGCTGGAACTGGGAATCCGGCATCTGAAACAACAATGCGATCAAAGTGACCAGTGCGCGCAACCATTGCTGAGATATCGCGATTAATTATTCCGGTGTATTTCATTTTCGCTCCTTGTTTGGATTGTTTGGATTTGCCTTAGCTAGTTGTTCTCTGAGATAAATTTTTGAACTTCACTTGGCGTTGGCGATGCCATCGCCGCGCCCTTGCGAGTTACTTTAAGGGTTGCAGCATAAACGCCAAAGCGGGTCGCGGTAAAGATGTCATCTCCTGCGCCAAGTCGCGTTGCAAGATTTGCGCACATCGTGTCACCAGCACCGATAGTGTCGATAGCCGTAACTTTTGGCGCCGAGATTGTCTCTGATCTTTCGCCATCAGTTACAAATGCGCCCTTTGGTCCAAGAGTTATCACAACGTTTTTGCAGCCAAGTAATTTAGAGAGTGCCTGTGCTTGCTTTGTAACATCGCCTTCAATTCCAGTTAATTCTGCAGCTTCGCCTTCATTTGGAACTACGACATCAACCAAGCCTTCCCAGCCAATAAGCGGTGCAACTGGTGCGGGAGTTAATACAACGGTAACGCCATTATCTTTTGCTAACTTTGCAGCAGCTAAATTTCCATCTATGGGAAGTTCAAGTTGAAGCAGCAATACATCAGATTCAATAATAGTTTTTGCATGCCTTGAAATGTAGTTTGCATCGCCTAAATCATTTGATTGCGGAATGATAATGATTGAATTATCGCCATCTGAAGTTTGCACCGAAATATGACCAACACCAGTACCAAGATCAGCGCTTCGCTCAATGTCAGCCGAATTAACGCCCTCGTCACCGAAGGCTTTCATAAAGTCATCACCGAAACCATCAATGCCAAGATTTCCTAGCATCGCACTTTGCGCGCCTGCGCGTCCGGCGGAAATAGCTTGGTTAAATCCCTTGCCACCAAGTGCAATTGCAAAACTTTCACCGCGCAGAGTTTCACCACTCTTTGGACGTCTAGGTGTGTAAGCAACCAGATCCATCATGAAACTTCCCAGCGTTGTAACGCGTGGATTTTTTGAATTATCCGACATCACTAATTTGTGGCCTTACCGAGCGCTCCACCTGGATGACGTTTCCCAAAATCTTGTGAAGTAAATCCGCGATGTGCCATAAGCGCTGATGCAAGTGCATCGCCAGCAGCAATTGTTAACGTTGTTGAAGTTGTTGGTGCCAGATTTAAGGGATCTGCTTCTTTATCAAAAGCGATACTTATTACTGCGTCCGAACTCTTCGCAAGGCTTGAATTTGAATTCTTGGTAATCGCAATTACTGAATTTCCCCAACTCTTCGCCATTTTTGCAATCGCATTTACTTCAGCAGTCTCACCAGAGTTTGAAATCGCAATCAGAACATCGCCTGATGTAAGAGCGCCAGAATCACCGTGAAGCGCGTCGGCTGAATGTAAGAAGAATGAAGGAGTTCCAGTGCTAGCAAGAGTTGAAGCAATCTTTGCGCCAACAAGCCCAGACTTTCCAAGACCGGTTATTACAACATGGCCCTTGCATTCAATAATTATTTCTAGAGCCGGCTTTAAATTCGCTTCTAGCGTTTTAGCAAAGTTATTGAGCGCAGCTATTTCAGTATTTATCGCACTGGTTGCAGCAGCAAGTGCTTTAGATATATCAGCCATTGATCACCCTATTAATTCCTAGTGGATTAGATTCTTGTAGCGCTGGTGGAAGTAAATCGTCAATAAAGTTCTGGTAGGCAACTGGACGCAAGAAACGGTAAATGGAATCGAGTCCGACAGATGTGGTGTGGCTTGATGACGAAGGAAATTGACCACCGTGTTGCATCGCTGCAGTAACAGCAACGGCTGTTGGAAAGCCATTCATAATTACGCGTCCAGCGATCTGGCTTAGCCCTTCAATAAGTTTTGCTACATCTTCGCCAGCAGCAACATGCAAACTTGCAGTTAATTGACCTTCAAGTTTCCCGGCAACATCCTGGAACTTAGCAAAATCTGCACGAATAATTACGGTCGTTGGACCAAAGTGTTCTTCTAATAGTTCTTTATTTTTAAAGGCATCAGCCCAATCAACAACGAATACCGTTGGGGTAACACCAAATCCACCATCAGTTTGCTTGCCAGTAAATGTCTTTAGCGAAGAACTCTTTGCGAGTTCAACAATCGCCGATGTGAATCGGTCAGCAATCCCCTTATTAAGTAGCGGGGCAACAGCAATTGTTGCTAAATAACTTTCGATTTCAGAAATGAATGCATCGCCCTCGCTGCCAGTTGGAACAATCAAAATTCCTGGCTTTGTGCAGAACTGACCAGATCCAAGAGTTGCGGAATCCATTGCAGCCTTTGCAAGATCTGCCGCTTTTTCGGCAAGAACTTTTGGTGAGAAAAATACTGGGTTCAAACTTCCCATCTCGGCATAAACTGGAATCGGAACTTCGCGCTTTGCACTAATTTCCATAAGAATCTTTCCAACTTTTCCAGAACCAGTAAATCCAATTGCAGTGATATCTGGATGGCTTGCAATCCAATGAGTTATCTCTGGATTTGTTCCTTCTACTAGCGCAAAGATGTCAGGTGAGAGTCCAACTTTTTTAAGTCCGGCAACAACTGCGGCGTGCATTGCGCGACAGGTATTTGGATGTGAAGGATGTGCCTTAACGACAACTGGACAACCTGCAGCTAACGCAGATGCACTGTCGCCACCTATTACTGAGAATGCAAATGGGAAGTTACTTGCTGCAAATATTCCAGCAACACCTAAGGCTTGATTTGCCTTGCGAATATCTTGGCGCGGAGCAGGAACCCAATTTGCATCTGGGCGATCGATAATTGCTTGATAATGCGCACCAGATTCAACCAACTTAGCAAATTGTTCGAGCTGAAAAACTGTTCGGGAAAGTTCGCCAGTTAGTCGGCCATTTGGCAGCGCGGTTTCACGCATTGTTATTTCAATTAATTTTTCGCGTGATGATTCAATTGCTTCGCCAATAGCGCGTAGCGCACCAGCGCGTTCTTTCGGAGTTGTTGCTGCAAATGAATTCTTTGTTGCGACGGCCTTTGAAATTAGGCCTGATACATCGGATGCCGACATTTCGGTGATTTGATCACCAAAAGCTATACCGGTTGTTGGGTCAATCGCCTGGAATGTAGAAGCAGTCATTGGTAAAGAGTAATGCCTCGTTAGAACTTCCGGCGCGCAGTTGTAAACCTTGGCCGATCCGTTAAATCACTGTGTAACGCAATGTTTTCGAAATCTTGCGCTAGCTCGTTGGCGATTAACGCCCCCTGCAATTCATTATGTTCGATAGCCAAGAGCCCACCTGGCTTTAGCAACCTTGCCGCTGCTGCGATAAATACGAGTGGCGCCGCCATTCCGTTAGCCGGTCCCCCAAAAAGCGCTTGGGTTGGTTCAAAATTTAACTCCTGCGGAATTTGTGCACCATCAGGAAGATATGGCGGATTTGCAACAACTACGTCGCATTTTATTCCAGTAAGTGCTGTTACAACATCTTCTTCGATTACTCGGACACTTACATCGTGCTTTGTAATGTTTTTCTGCAACCAGACAACTGCTTCCGTAGATTTTTCTACCGCAACAACATGAACAACTTTCTTGCCAGCCGTTTCAGATGCAATCGAAATCGCGATAGCGCCAGTCCCAGAACCAAGATCTACCAAACTCACTGGGTCTGCAAAGGTATTTAATTGGTGGAGAACTTCGTCAACTAAACTTTCGGTTTCTGGTCGTGGAATCAAAACACCTGGGCCAACTTCATATTCTAAATATCTAAATGGGGCAAGGCCAACAATGTATTGGGTTGGCTTACCGGTAAGACGTTCGGCAATTGCTTGATTATAAATTTCTGCAGTTTCTGCAGCTTGCTCCTTGGATAATTCAATAACGCGACCATGAAGTTCCATGCGATTGATGCCAAGAGCATGTGCTAATAAAAGTTCAGCCTCGACCGGCGCAATATTCTTTGTCGCAAGTTGGTCTTGACCCAACTTTAATAAATCTTTAACGATCACCTGATGCCAGTTTCGCAGTCTTATCTGCTTCAAGCAGCGCTTCAATTACGGGATCTAAATCGCCATTTAATACGGCATCCAAGTTATTTGATTTGAAGTTAACTCGGTGATCACTCAAACGGTTTTCGGGAAAGTTATATGTGCGAATTCGCTCTGATCTATCAACGGTGCGGACCTGTGATTTACGTTCTGCCATCGCCTGAGCATCTGCTTGCTCTTGGGCATGCGCTAATAATCTTGCGCGCAAGATACGCATTGCAGATTCTTTATTCTGTAACTGAGACTTTTCGTTCTGGCATGAAACAACTACACCAGTTGGAATATGAGTAATACGAACCGCTGAGTCTGTTGTGTTTACAGATTGTCCACCAGGACCAGAAGAGCGATAAACATCGATACGTAAATCTTGTTGGCGAACTTCAATATCCACTTCATCAGCCTCAGCCAAAATCAAAACACCTGCGGCAGAAGTGTGAATGCGACCTTGCGATTCAGTTTCTGGAACACGTTGAACTCGGTGCACGCCGCCTTCGAATTTTAACTTTGCGTAAGGTGACTTACCTGGTTCAGCAATTCCCTTTGATTTAACTGCCATCGAAATTTCTTTATAACCGCCCATTTCAGAATCGGCGTAATCAATAATTTCAGTCTTCCAACCTTGGCGTTCAGCAAATCTTTGATACATACGCAATAGATCGCCGGCAAATAGCGCGGATTCATCGCCACCTGCTCCTGCTTTAATTTCCAAAATAACATCGCGGTCATCGTTGGGATCACGTGGAAGCAATAATTCTTCAAGCGCTGTTTCAGTCTCTTGTAACTTTGCTTCTAAGCCAGGTATCTCGGATGCGAAATCTGCATCATCTGCAGCCATCTCTTTACCTGCGGCTAAATCATCGGTCGCAGATTTCCAAGCCCGGTATCCCGCAATTACTGGACCGATTGCGGCATAGCGTTTACCAAGTTGTCGCGCCTTACCTTGATCAGAGTGAATCGATGGATCGGCCATCTCTTTCTCTAAAACATCGTATTCCGCTAAAAGTGCATGGACGGATGCAAAACGATCAGGTGTAGTTGCTGCTGCCATTTCACTTCCTCCAATTCTCTTTAGTTACGGCTTAAAACAATAATCAAGAAATAAAAAAGACCGCACGTATTCACATTGAGTGAACACACTGCGGTCTCTTAAGAAAGCTAGTTAGTTGTTGATGCTCCGAAGCGCTTTTCGAACTTAGCTACGCGGCCACCAGTATCGAGAATACGTTGCTTGCCGGTGTAGAAGGGATGGCAAACTGAACAAACTTCGACGTAGATTGAACCAGATTCTTTTGTGCTGCGGGTTGTGAATACTTCACCGCAACCACAAGTAACTGTGGTCTCTAAATAGTTTGGGTGGATCTCGTTCTTCATTTTTCTATCTCCTAGGTTTGACTGGATCGGTGATTAACCGTGAACCAGTGAGGTTGAAGGATAGCCCGACTGGGCCACTATTATGAAATTGTCTGAAAATTAGCCTTAGCTTCCGTTCGTTGAAGTGCCACCTTCAGAAGTTGTGGTCTTCTGGATTTGCATCAAGAACTCCACATTCGACTTAGTGCCCTTCATCTTCTCAAGAAGCAGTTCTAGTGCTTGTTGTGGTTCGAGGGCATGAAGCACACGACGCAAGCGCCAGACAATATTTAGCTCTTCAGTTCCCATAAGAATTTCTTCTTTACGAGTTCCAGATGCAACAACATCAACCGCTGGGAAGATGCGCTTATCTGCAAATTTACGGTTCAAGATAAGTTCCATGTTTCCAGTTCCCTTGAACTCTTCAAAGATAACTTCATCCATCTTTGAACCAGTATCAACAAGTGCTGTAGCAAGAATTGTTAGTGAGCCACCATTTTCAACGTTTCGTGCGGCACCAAAGAATTTCTTAGGTGGATACAGCGCTGCAGAATCAACACCACCGGACAAGATACGTCCTGATGCTGGAGCAGCAATGTTGTAAGCACGACCAAGCCGGGTAATTGAATCTAGAAGAACGACAACATCATGGCCAAGTTCGACTAAACGCTTAGCGCGCTCGATTGCGAGTTCGGCAACAGAAGTGTGGTCATCTGCGGGACGATCGAAAGTTGAAGCGATAACTTCGCCCTTGATTGAGCGTTGCATATCAGTAACTTCTTCTGGGCGTTCATCAACCAGAACAACCATCAAGTGACACTCTGGATTGTTAGTTGTGATTGCATTTGCAATCGCTTGAAGAACCATGGTCTTACCAGCTTTAGGAGGCGAAACAATAAGTCCGCGCTGACCCTTACCGATTGGTGAAATTAAATCAATTACACGTGTAGTTAAAATATTTGGTTCAGTCTCTAAGCGCAGACGTTCTTGCGGATAAAGCGGAACTAACTTTGCGAATTCAATTCGTTCTTTTGAACTATCTGGGTCTGCGCCGTTAACGGTTTCAACTCGAACGAGTGCGTTGAACTTCTCTTTGCGTTCACCCTCGTGTGGTTGGCGAACTGAACCAGTAATTACATCGCCTTTACGCAAACCATAGCGACGAACTTGTTGTAGTGAAACATAAACATCATTTGGGCTAGCTAAATAGCCACCGGTGCGAATAAATGCATAATTTTCTAGGATGTCTAGTAAGCCACCAACTGGTAGCAGAACATCATCTTCAGAGATAACGATTTCGCGCTCTTCACGATTTCCGCGATCACGGAAACGGTTATTGCGATCTCCTCGGTCCCCACGGTCGCCACGGTCACGGCGGTTGTTATGGCGATCATTGCGGTTATTTCCGCCGCCAGTCCATTCCTTCTTATTTACATCAGCATCAGATGCATCATTTGGGTTTGAACCTTGGTTCTCGCCATCATCCGAATCGTTCTGATTGTTATTGGAATTATTGGAATTATTGTTGTTGTTGGAATTCTTATTTCCACCCTTGCGGCGGGCATCGCGTTCAGCACGACGTGCTTCACGTTCGGCTTTAGCAGCGTCACGGTTTGCGGCTTGCAGATCACCAATTGCCTGGACCAAGTCCGGCTTCTTCATTGATGTGGCATCGTCGATACCAAGTTGGCCTGCAACTTTCTTTAGCTCAGGAAGGAGCATTGCGGAAAGTTCACCAGATTCTTTTGCAGTAGCTTTTGTAGTTGCCATATATTTTTTACTTTTTTCTTCTCTGTGATTGCGCTAAAGGAAAGAGTTTTGATTTAGCGAATTTTTCGGATTATCTAGATTTACTTACCGACGATTTCTCGGCTACCAGATGAGGTAAAACTTAGCACACGGACTTGAGCTATTCAACCCCGTGAGTCGAGATGCCTAGTTTTTGAGCGGTAAATGCGCCAGCTCCAACCTTTATTACTGCTTCAACTTCGAGATCATCAAGTGTGTGCAGAACTAATACTGAAGGGCCGGCGCCCGAAATCATTGCCGGAACTCCAGCGGCACGTAGCTTTGTTACAAGTGCCATTGATTTTGGCATTGCTTCTGCTCGGTAATTTTGATGAAGTAAATCTTCAGTTGCTTCTAATAATAAGTCTGGGCGCGATTGAATTGCGTGCACTAGTAACGCTGCTCTAGATGCATTTAAAACTGCATCTTGGTGCGGAATTGTTTCAGGCAATAATTTGCGGGCCTTAGAAGTTGAAAGGTGGGCTTCAGGAATAAACACCAGTGCTTTAATTCTTGGATCCACTTTAATTGCAACACCGCGACCAACCCCATCGGTCCAAGCAATCGTTGCGCCGCCAAGAACTGCAGCCGCAATATTGTCTGGATGACCTTCGAGTTCTGTTCCAAGTTTGATCATATCTTCATCAGTTAATAACTGTTCTCCGCCAAGAACCAGAGCACGCGCAAGGGCAAGTCCGCCAATTATCGCTGCAGCAGAAGAGCCAAGGCCGCGACCATGTGGAATTACATTTAATTGACGAAGCGCAATCCCTTTTGGTTTCTGTCCCATATGTTCAAAGCCGTGGAGCATCGCTTTAACAACTAAATTGTTTTTATCTGTCTTAATGTCCGCGCTACCTTCGCCAGAAACATCTACGTCAAAAGTTGCATCATCTAATACTTGTGCGGCATAACGATCGCGAAGATCAAGCGCTAAACCTAAAGTGTCAAAACCCGGTCCTAGATTTGCACTAGTTGCAGGAACACTTACTTGTGCCATCGTGGCTTTAAAAGTTAACCGGCTCTTTGCGTTCGACATTATGCGAGTCCAATCACTTCGGCAGCGCGCTTAACATCAACTGGGATAACAGTTGGAGCATCAGCATGATCTAAAATCCAACCAACATCTTTCAAACCATTCCCAGTTACGGTGATAACAATTCTTTTATCCTTCGGCAATTTACCCTGTGCCTTTTTCTTAATTAACCCAGCAATTCCAGCGGCGCTAGATGGTTCTACGAAAATTCCTTCTTTGGCTGCTACTAAACGATATGCCGCAAGAATTTCTTCATCAGTGACTGAATCAATTAAACCACCAGATGAATCGCGTGCTTCAACCGCTTGCTGCCATGAAGCAGGATTTCCAATACGAATAGCAGTTGCAATTGTGTCTGGATTCTTAACAATTTCGCCTAAAACAATTGGCGCCGAACCAGCGGCTTGAAAGCCCCACATCTGTGGCAATTGTTTAGCAAGACCATCTTTGAAATATTCTTTATAGCCCATCCAATATGCAGTTATGTTTCCGGCATTTCCTACTGGAAGAACGTGTAGGTCTGGAGCATCGCCCAACATATCTACGACTTCAAAACTTGCAGTTTTCTGGCCATCAATTCGATATGGATTGACTGAGTTAACTAGCGCAACTGGATACTTTTCCGATAATTCGCGAGCTAGATTTAAGCAATCATCAAAGTTTCCATTAACTTGCAGAAGAGTTGAACCATGCGCGATTGCTTGCGCAAGTTTGCCCATTGCAATCTTTCCTTCCGGAACCAACACAACGGGACGCATTCCAGCCTTTGTTGCATATGCCGCAGCACTCGCTGAAGTATTTCCGGTTGAAGCACAGATAACCGCTTTCGCACCAGCTTCAGCGGCCTTTGAAATTGCCATTGTCATTCCGCGATCTTTAAATGAACCTGTTGGATTTACGCCTTCAACTTTTAACCAAATTTCATTATCTAACATGTCTGATAAAACACATGCATAAACTAGCGGTGTTCCACCTTCGCGCAGCGAAACAATTGGAGTCTTGGAAGAAACCGGCAAGCGATGTCGGTATTCCTCAATTACACCGCGCCATTGATGCGCGCCTTTTTTCTTAAAAATACTCATGCGCTCATACCTTCAACTCTAATTACGCTCGCTACATCTTTAACTGCATCAAGACTTGATAAGTCTGCAACAGTTGAGGCTAGTGCAGAATCTGTTGCTTTGTGAGTCATAACAATTAATTCGGCATTATCGCCACGACCAGTTTGGCGGACAGTTTGAATTGAAACGTCATGCTTAGAGAAAGTCTGCGCAACAGCAGCAAGAACGCCAGGGCGATCTGCAACATCTAAGCGGATTAAATAGCGAGTTTTAATTGAGCCAATAGGGGCGATTGCAAGATCGGCATAATCACTTTCGCGCGGACCAAGTCCACCACTGACTCTGTGTCTTGCAACTGCAACTAAATCTCCAAGAATTGCTGATGCTGTTGGAGCGCCACCTGCGCCACGACCATAAAACATCATTGCGCCGGCAGCTTCGGATTCAACAAATACTGCATTGAAAGCTTCGCGTACCGATGCCAATGGGTGGTTGCGTGAAATTAAAGTTGGATGCACTCGAACGCTAATTTTTCCATCATTTGTAAGTTCAGCGATTGCCAATAATTTAACAACTAAATCAAGTGACTTTGCTACTGCCACATCAGTGTCAGTGATTTGTGTAATGCCTTCACGATAAACATCGGAATCTGTAACGCGAGAGTGAAAGGCAAGTCCAGCTAAAATTGCAGCCTTTGCCGCCGCATCAAAACCTTCAACATCTGCAGTTGGGTCTGCCTCTGCAAAACCAAGTGCTTGGGCTTCGGCAAGTGCATCACCAAATGCCGCACCGGATTCATCCATCTTGGTCAGAATAAAGTTTGTAGTTCCGTTAACGATTCCCATCACGCGTTGGATATGGTCACCAACAAGTGATTCGCGAAGTGGGCGCAAAATTGGAATCGCGCCAGCAACTGCTGCTTCGTAATACAGATCAACCCCGCCCTGATCTGCCGCCGCGAACAACTCTGCTCCATGCTTTGCAAGCAGCGCTTTGTTAGCAGTAACAACTGACTTACGGTTTTTCAGCGCTTCAAGAATCAAAGTTCTAGCCGGTTCAATTCCACCGATAACTTCGATAATCAAATCAATATCTGCATCTTTAACAATTGAATCAAGATCTGTAGTTAATAATTCTTTGGCAACGTTTGGCCGAGCCAGATTGCGAACCCCAATTTTTACTAAATCCAATTGCGCACCTGATCTGGCGGTTAAGTCTTTCTGATTCGCAATAATTAGACGTGCGACCTCGCCTCCGACAACACCGCAGCCGAGCATGCCGACGCGAAGAGTTTTCTGCGAATTCATTGGGCTATTCTCCCCTATTTTTTCCCTTTGCCGAACGCTATTTATATGCCGAACGCTATTTATATGCCGAACGCTATTTAATAGTGCGCGGTGCCTCAACTACATCTAAAGCGAGTAAATCTGCCTCAGATTCCCTGCGCAAGATGGTTCGGGCTGACCCATCTGCAACTGATATCACTGCCGGCTTCAACATATGGTTGTAATTACTAGCCATGCTTCTGCCATATGCCCCGGTGGCTGGAATCGCCAGAATATCGCCGGGCGCAACATCGCTAGGAAGATCTATCTCTCTAATAATTATGTCGCCAGATTCGCAATGTTTTCCAACTAATCTGGAATTAATTCCAGTTGAGGTAGAAGTGCGGTTGGCAAGTAGTGCGGAATATTTTGCGCCATAAAGCCCAGGGCGAATGTTGTCGCTCATACCACCATCAACGGCGATGTATCTGCGAGTTTTTCCACCTTCTAATTCCACATCTTTAGTTGTTCCAACTTCATACAAAGTAGTTGTAGTTGGGCCTGCGATAGCACGTCCCGGTTCGATGGAAATTTTTGGGACCTTTAAGTTATGGCGATTGCATTCACTTTTAACTAACTCGGCAAGTGCTGCCATTACCTGATTTGGATCGAAAGTTTTATCTCCTGCAAGGTAGGCAATTCCATAGCCGCCGCCAAGATCAAGTTCTGAAAATTCGCTCTTAAATTCATCACGGAATTTTGCGCTTAACTCCAATAATTTCTTAGTTGCAAGAATAAAACCTTCGTTTTCAAAAATTTGTGAACCAATATGACAATGCAAACCTTCGAGCGCAAGGTTTGGAGCACTTTGAGTTGCAATTATCGCTTTCCAAGCGGCACCACTTGCAATAGAGAATCCGAATTTAACATCTTCATGTGCAGTTGAAATTGCCTCATGGGTATGGGCTTCAACGCCCGGAGTTATTCGAAGTAAAACGTTCTGAACTTTTCCAGCAGCTTTTGCTAGGCGATCTACTCGTTCAATCTCTTGCATTGAATCAATGACTATTTTTGCCACGCCAACGCTAATTGCTTTTGCAATCTCGACTTCGGATTTATTGTTACCGTGAACTTCAATTTGGTTTGCTGGAAAATTTGCAGCAAGTGCAACTGCTAATTCGCCACCAGTGCAGACATCAATACCGATGCCGGCCTCTGCAATCCATTTTGCGACTTCGACTGAGACGAAAGATTTTGAAGCGTAATAAACTTCGCCAGCGCTGTCTCCAAAATTAGAATTTAGTGCGTTCTTCCAGCCGTTAATCCGGGACTTAAAATCATTTTCATCAATTACAAATAGTGGAGTCCCAAACTCTTTAGCAAGTGAAGTTGCCTTGCATCCCCCAATAACTAATTCGCCGTTAACCATGGCGCTATTATTCGAAAAGACTTCAGGTAAGAAATTCATCACTTACATCTTTTCTGGTGCGCTGACACCGAGTAGTTCTAGGCCATTTGAAATTACTTGAGCAGTTGCAGAACATAAGGTAGCGCGGGCGCTATGTAGCTCGCTTGGAGTTTCATCACCAAGTGGCAGAACGCGGCAGTCAGCATAAAAACGGTGATAAACCCCAGCCAATTCTTCAACGTATCTGGCAACACGATGAGGCTCGCGTAATTCAGCCGCTCCGGCTACAACTCTTGGAAATTCGCCAAGGGCGCCGATTAATTCGCGTTCACGTTCGTGCACTAATAGTTCGGGATAAATTAATTGCGCGCCATATTTAATTCCGATGTCAGTTGCATTTCGCAGGACCGCACAAACACGTGCATGCGCATATTGCACATAGTAAACCGGATTCTCATTTGTTCGGCTTCGCAATACATCGACATCCATAACCATTGGGGTATCAACTGGATAACGAATCAAGGTGTATCGAGCTGCATCTACGCCAACTTTTTCGACAAGTTCTTCCAATGTGATAATTGTTCCGGCGCGCTTTGAAAGTTTTACCTCTTCGCCGCCTTCCATGATTTTTACCATCTGACCAATTAATACATGGACGTTATATTCCGGATCATCACCATTACAGGCGGCAAGTGCTTTCAATCTTCCAATATATCCATGATGATCGGCGCCCAACATATAAATACAGATTTCAAATCCACGTTCCCGCTTTGAAATGTAATAAGCGGAATCAGATGCGAAGTAAGCCATTGAACCATCGGACTTAACCATTACGCGATCTTTATCATCACCAAAATCTGTTGTCCTTAGCCAGATAGCGCCACCATCGACAAATACATGCCCCTTGGCTTTCAAAACTTCTTGGCAATGTGCGAAAAAATCATTGTCATACAAACTTTTCTCGGAGAACCAGACATCAAAATGTGTGCCAAATTTATCCAAAACACTCTGTTGCTGGGCTAATTGCAATTTATATCCGATATCTCGGAATGCAAATGTTTGTTCCTCACCACTAAGTTTCAAAACTTCAGGGCTAACTTGCACTACTTCCTTAGCCAAGTCATCGATATAAGCACCGTGATATCCATCTTCTGGACGGGGTTGCCCAAGTGCAGCAGCTTGCAGCGATGCACCAAATTTATCCATCTGAACGCCACGATCATTTACATAAAATTCGCGTGCCACCTTCGCACCAGCAGCAGATAAAACCCGACCAAGTGCATCTCCTACAGCAGCCCATCTCGTATGACCAAGGTGAAGTGGCCCAGTTGGATTCGCACTGATAAATTCAAGATTGATTGAGACACCATTTAATTTATTACTATGACCAAAAGTTTTTCCAGCAGCAAGGATGTTTGCAATTACGCCACCTTGACTGCCTTTATCAAGAGTTATATTCACAAAACCAGGGCCAGCAATTTCTAGTGCGGCAATATCTTTGCGAACCTTTAGGCCCGCGACAATGATTTCTGCAATTTTACGTGGCGCAATTCCTGATGGTTTTGATAGCGCTAGCGCTATTGAAGTTGCATAATCACCATGATCGCGATTCTTTGGTCGCTCTAACGTAAGAACCGCTGGAATATCGCAATTCAATTGTGAATGTGCATCACGCAAGACTTGAAGAATTGCCGCGCTAATTTCATCCTGAATACTCAGGTTACTTTGCTCGGCGCTCATCTCACGAAGTTTACAGGTTTAAGTGAGTTTAAAGGCCCATCAAGTGTTCGATAGCTAATTGATCAATGGTCTCGTATGGATATCCACGAGCAGCCAAGCCATCGACATCAACATTGACTGTTGTTAAATCCTTCCAGCTCTCGCCCTTTGCGAGTGTAGGAAGTTCAAGTTCATTGATTCGAGAATCTTCCATCGCAGCCTTAACGCGTGGATCTGCGCGAAATGCCAATGCACGTTCTTTAAGTGCAAGATATGTCCGCATATTTGATGTTGCAGATACCCAGACACCGCGATCATCTTCGGTGCGACCTGGCTTGTAATCAAAGTGCTTTGGACCCGCATATTTATAGCGTTCCAATAGATCTACTAAGAAGAACGCTGATTTTAAATCACCATGGCCAAATACCAAATCTTGATCAAACTTTGGTCCGTGCTGACCATTTAAATCAATATGGAATAACTTCTTATGGAACAAGGCTTGCGCAATTCCATGAACGAAGTTGAGGTTAGCCATCTGTTCGTGACCGACTTCTGGATTCACACCAACCAGTTCTGGGTGGTCAAGTGAGTTAATAAAGGCAAGTGCATGTCCAATTGTTGGTAGGAAAATATCACCACGTGGCTCATTAGGTTTTGGTTCAATCGCAAATTTAATGTTGTAACCCTTATCAATTACATATTGTCCAAGAATGTTAAATCCTTCGCGGTAACGTTCTAGCGCAACGTATCCATCTTTTGCCGCATCTGATTCGGCGCCTTCACGGCCACCCCAACAAACATAAACCTCTGCTCCAAGTTCTGCCGCAAGATCAATATTGCGCATAACTTTAGAGATTGCGAAACGTCGGATGTCTCGCTCATTTGCAGTAAGTGCGCCATCTTTAAAGATTGGGTGGGTAAACAAATTTGTTGTAGCCATCGGAACTTTCATTCCGGTATCTGCAAGCGCTTTCTTAAATCGTGCAATGTGAGTACTGCGATCTGATTCATTTGAGCCAAATGGAATTAAATCATCATCATGAAATGTCACACCATAAGCACCGCGTTCTGCTAATTCAGTAACGCTACGAACTGGATCCAATGCAGCACGTGTTGCATCACCAAATGGATCACGCGCTTGCCATCCAACAGTCCAAAGACCAAATGTGAACTTATCTGCTGGACTTGGCGTTAATGACATCTTGGCTCCTGGTGGTTGAGTGAATGATTAAGCGGTTGGTTTCCTTGCCC
>CAXNFK010000002.1:0-36950 GCA_964201775.1 Candidatus Nanopelagicaceae bacterium | reverse complement strand
GATATGGCCGAGCACAATGGTTTCTTTGCTCAGACAACTTCAGTCCCAGGAGTTGCGCAACGAACCGGCACAACTGTTTATTACTTAGAATTTTTCCCGGATGATGGCGCTGGAAAACCTGGAGTTCACGAACCAGTTCTAAGCACCATGGCAACACCAGGCGAGGTAGATATTGTTGTTGCTTCAGAGTTAATGGAAGCCGGCCGCGCAATCTTTAGAGGTTTCGTAACATCAGATATCACCACTTTTATTACGTCGACACATCGCGTTTACTCAATGACCGAACGAACATCAATGGGCGATGGTCGAGTTGATTCTGAAGAGATACTGAAATCAGCAAAAGCGGCAGCTAAGAAATTTATTTCAGCAGATTTTGCCAAGGTTGCCGAAGAATCTGGCAGCGTTATTTCAGCAGCGCTCTTCGGCGCAATCGCGGGAAGCGGCGCGCTTCCATTTCCTAAAGAACAATTTGCTGCAGCAATTGAACGTGGTGGCGTTGGCGTAAAGACATCGATGGCGGCATTTGATAAGAGTTATGAAATTTCAAAGCAGATAGTCACTGATTTAGATAAACCTGCCAGCACTGGAGTTTCAATTCAAATTGGTAAGCGTCCAGTTGAACCAGGCGAAATAAGCGCTGAAGAAGAGTTAGCAATTATTAAGGATCCGGCATCTGTTGTTGGCGCAAAGTTAAAGAACCATGCCGCACAAGTTAAGGCAGATTTTCCAGAACCAGCTCGCGTTATGGCGATCAACGGTGTGAAGCGAACAGCCGATTATCAGAGCTTGGCTTACGCCGATCGCTACTTAGCTCGACTTTCAAAGATTAGAGAAATCGAAGCAAAATTCGGTAACGGAACTGCTCAATTATTAAATGAAACCGCACGTTATACCGCGCTCTGGATGACATATGAAGACACAATCCGAGTCGCAGATTTGAAAACGCGTCGCTCACGCTTCCAGCGAGTTAGCACTGAAGCAAAAATTGGTGCAGAACAAATTATGGAAGTCCGAGAATATTTGCACCCAATGTCCGAAGAAATTGCCGACACACTTCCAACACCAATAGGAAAGTGGATTTTACGTACCAAACCAGTTACAAAGACAATTGAAAGAATAAGTGAAAATGGAATTATTCTAAACACCGCATCAATCAGCGGATATTGCCTTCTTTATTTTGTTGCACGTTTAAAACCAATTCGTCCAAGATCGCTACGTTTTAATCTAGAACAAGAAAGAATTGAAGCTTGGCTGACTAAAATTGCTGACCTGGCTCCGAAAAATTATGAACTCGCTTGCGAAATTGCCGAGTGTGCAAATGTAATTAAAGGCTACGGCGAAACTCATCGCAATGGCTGGCGTAACTTCACAGCAATAATGGTTGAGGTAGATAAAGTTTCAAATAATTCAGATGCTGCATCTCGCATCAAAGAGCTCCGTCTTGCAGCGCTAGCTGACGAAGACGGAACTAAATTACGTAACTATCTAAACGCTTAAACTTCACCGAAAATCTGAGTTATCTGCTCAAAGGACATTGCGTTCTTTGCCGCAGCAGCTTGTTGCTTTTCGCGTTCTAAGTTTCGTTCTAACTGAATCTTTGCTGCAACATATTGTTTTGGCCAAGGGACATCGGCATAACCACTCTTCGCGCCCTCAGTAAGAATCCAAGCTGGGTTTGCAAGGTGCGGTCTAGCAACAGCACATAAATCAGCGCGACCTGCAGCAATGATTGTGTTTGCGTTGTCCGCTTCAAAGATTGCGCCAACTGCAATAGTTGCAATATTTGCTTGATTACGAATGCGGTCAGAGAATGGTGTTTGGAACATGCGGCCGTAAATTGGTCGTTCTTTCTTACTAACCTGACCAGAAGAACAGTCAATAATGTCGGCGCCTGCGGCTTTAAATGCTTTCGCAATATCAACTGCATTAGCCGGTGTGATTCCACCAGGAGTCCAATCATGTGCCGAGACACGAACACTTATTGGCTTTCCTTGTGGCCAAACTTCGCGAATCGCCTTAAAGATTTCAATTGGGAATCTCATTCTATTTTCGAGAGATCCACCGTATTCATCAGTTCGTTGATTGGTAAGAGGTGAAATAAAAGAAGAGAGTAAATAACCGTGAGCGGCGTGAAGTTCTAGCCAGTCAAAACCAGCCTTGTCTGCATCTTTTACTGCGCGAATGAAATCTGCTTTTACGCGATCCATATCTGCGCGATCCATCTCGCGAGCAGTTTGGGAAACTCCTTCAATATATTGTTGTGGTGAGGCAGAAATAATTGGCCAGTTGCCTTCCTTAAGCGGCTGATCAATTCCTTCCCACGCAAGTCGTGTTGATGCTTTCGCACCCGCATGACCAATCTGCATTCCAATTTTTGCTTCAGAGTTTGCATGAACGAAATTAACAATGCGAGTCCAGCCAGCTAAGTGATCTGGTTGATACATACCTGGACATCCAGGAGTAATTCGGGCATCAGCACTTACGCAAGTCATCTCAGTCATAACAAGTGCTGCGCCACCCATTGCACGAGCGCCTAAGTGGACTAAGTGATAGTCGTCGGCCAAACCGTCAACGCAAGAATATTGCGCCATCGGTGAAACAACTATGCGATTCTGAAGAACAACATCGCGTACCTTAAACGGGGTAAACATTGGCGGAATATGCGCACCGGATTTTGGAAGTGGAATTCCAGCATCAGCAAAAGCTTTAGTAGCAAACCATTTTTCGTAATCTTCAACAAACTTGGCATCTCGTATTTTCAAGTTGTCGTGAGAGATTCTCTGGCTACGAGTTAACAACGAATAGTTAAATTGTTCTGGCTCCATATGGGTATATTGCGCAGCATTTTCAAACCACTCCATTGCATTCTTCGCTGCGCTCTGGATCTTAATAACCTCAACTCCACGAATAGCTTGATAATCCGCGAGAATTTCCGGCATGGTTCGGCTACCTGCATCGCTCATAAACTTCGATAAATCAATTGCATCTTCCATGGCCAGCTTTGTGCCAGAACCAATAGAGAAGTGAGCCGTGTGAGCAGAATCGCCCATCAAGACAACTGGAACTTGCTTGCCATTAATATCGTTCCATTGAGTCCAGTTTTCGCAGATTACCCGAGGGAACTGAATCCAATTAGTAGAGCCGCGAAGGTGGCTGGCATTGCTCATCAACTTTGCGCCTTCTAAATCTTTTGCAAACAAATTTTCACAGAACGCAATTGCTTCTTCCTGGCTCATATTTTCTAAGCCAGCTTTTCGCCAGACATCTTCTGGTGTTTCAATAATAAATGTTGATGTGTCGCCATCGAATTGATAGACGTGTGCCTGGAACCAACCAAATTCAGTTTCTTCAAAGATAAAGGTAAAGTCTTTGAAAATTTTCTTAGTTCCGAGCCAGACGAATTTACAAACCCGAGTGTCAATATCTGGTTTAAAGGTATCTGCATATCTGGTTCTGATTGCTGAATTCAATCCATCGGATGCAATTATTAAATCAGCACCATATTCCGCGGCAATCTCTTGATCATCTTTAACATCAGTTTCAAAAACTAATTTAACGCCGAGCTCTTCGCATCTTTCTTGCAAAATATTTAGCAAACGCTTACGACCGATTCCGCAGAATCCATGGCCGCCAGAAATCATGCTCTTACCTTTTATCCGGACATCAATGTCATCCCAGTGGTTGAAGGATTGAAGAATAGTTCTGGCAGTTGGTTCATCAGCGCGAACGAAGTTTGAGAGAGTTGCATCAGAAAAAACGACGCCCCACCCGAATGTGTCATATGGTCGGTTGCGTTCGATGACTGTAATCTCGTGAGTTGGATCCTGCTTCTTCATTAATATTGAGAAATAAAGTCCAGCAGCTCCGCCACCAATACAAACAATCTTCATCTTCTAATCCATTGCCCCTCGATAAAACTGTCCAAAAGGCATGACAGTTATTTGACTATCGTCAATAATAGGCGAGGCAACGTTTTATTGCCACCCCAAATAGGCATTGGTTTTGCCGGTTTAGAGAGTTAAGGTTAGGCATATGAATACCGATCGCTTCAGTAGCAAAAGCATTTTAATCACCGGTGGTGCCGGCGGACTCGGCAGTCAGATTGCCCGAAGTGTCATCGCCCAAGGTGGAAAAGTTGGAATTCTCGATACAAATTCGGATGCAATTCAAACCCTGGTTTCAGAACTAACCGCAACTGGTGGAATTGCTGCCGGACAAAAAGTAGATGTGCGCGATTCTAAATCTGTGACTGCAGCGGTAAATGAATTAGCAAAAACACTTGGAAGCGTAGATGTTTTAATTGCGGCTGCTGGTGGATCGCTGGGTACACCGCGAGATCTCGATGATATTTCAGATGATGATTTTGATTTGGTTTTGGATGTAAATGTAAAAGGCACATTTAATTGTGCGCGTGCGGTAATTCCACATATGAAAAAAGCTGGCGGCGGATCGATAGTTACTTTTTCATCTATTGGCGGCAGAAGTGCAAGTCCAGTTACTGGAGTCCCATACGCGAGCGCTAAAGCAGCAATCCTTGGTTTGACTCGTCGACTAGCAAAAGAAGTTGGCGAATTTGGAATTCGCGTTAATGCAATTGCTCCCGGATTATTTTTAACAGATCGATTAGAAGGCATGTTTAACGAAATGAGTAAATCCGATCAAGCAGAAGTGATTGATGCGATTCCACTTGGAAGAATGCCGAACCTTCAAGAATGTGTTGATCCTGTTTTATTTCTTGCCAGCAATGAATCCTCATACATAACCGGAACCGTTTTAGATGTAAACGGTGGCCGGCTGATGTCCAATTAGAAGAGAGTAGAAAAAATGGCATACGGTCCAGATCAAATATTAGAAGGTGCAGGCAACTCGGATTACGAGCGTTATATTCGCACGGTTGAGTTATTAAATCTGCAACCAAAACCTGAAACCTGGAAGCACCGTGATGAACTGCTATTTACGGTTGTTCACCAAAGTTCAGAACTCTGGTTAAAACATTGCACCGCAGAAGCAGTTCAAGCTGTTGAATTTCTAAAGAAAGATGAAATTCGCGCAGCACTTCGCTTATTCCCGCGCATGATGTTGGATATTAAGTATTGCCACGATTCCCTAGATATGTTGGAACAGATGTCGCCTTGGGATTATCAACAAGTTCGGCGTGCACTTGGACATGGTTCAGGCTTTGATTCACCAGGAATGAATTCGATTCGCAAGGCCATCCCCGCACTGGGCATTGAGTTTAAGCGATTGCTCGCGGCAGCTAACTTGGATCTAGTTCAACTTTTTGTTCGTCATACCGAGTTTGAAGATCTTTATCTTTTGGCCGAAGCGCTAGTCGAACTCGATGAACGAATGTATATGTGGCGCCATCGCCATTTCAAAGTTGTCGAAAGAAGTATTGGGCTAAAAGTTTCAGGAACTCAAGGAACTCCAGTTGAAATTCTGGCGCGGCTAAATAGCTTTACATTCTTCCCAGAACTTTGGGATGCCCGAACAGATCTTACAAATTATGCAATTGCAGAAGAGGGCGAAAACTAATTCTTTCGGAATTTTGAATAGTCGGGTGCACGCTTTTCAGTAAAAGCGGCGCCACCTTCTTTTGCTTCATCTGTCTTTGTATAAAGATCTAAAACATCAAAAGCTAGTGATTGAATTCCCATGATGTGGTCTGAATCGGCGTTGAAAGAATGTTTCAGTGCTTTAAGTGCAGTAGGAGATAGCGCAGCAACTTTCTTTGCCCACTCCATTGATGCCGCCATTAACTGATCTGGTGCAACAACTTTATTTACTAAACCCCAACGTTCTGCAGTTTCTGGATCGTATTGTTCGCAGAGAAACCAAATTTCACGAGCCCGCTTTTCGCCGACAACGCGTGCTAAATATGCAGAACCAAATCCAGCATCGAAAGAGCCAACACGTGGACCAACTTGTCCAAACTTTGCATTGGTAGATGCAATTGAAAGATCGCAGAGCACGTGCAGAACATGGCCGCCACCAATTGCGAAACCATTTACCGCAGCAATTACTGGCTTTGGAATTGCTCTAATTAATTTATGCAGTGATTCAATTTCAAACATTCCGGTTTCAGTTTCACCATAACCGCCGGTTTCAGCGCGCTCTTTCTGATCGCCACCAGTACAGAAAGCTTTCTCGCCAGCGCCAGTCAAAATCACAGCGCCAACTTCTTGATCGACCCATGCATATTTAAATGCTGCAAGAAGTTCATCAACCGTACGACCACGAAGTGCGTTATAGCGATCTGGTCGGTTGATAGTAATTATCCCCACGCCACTATCGGTTGCGTAGGTAATATCAGTGAAATCTTTAATTGCAATCATGTGCGCACTTTACCCTTTCACTTCTACAACTATGGCAACACCTAAACCAACACCAATACACGCAGCGGCAATACCGATTCCGCCACCTTGACGTTTTAATTCTCGAGCACAATCAACCACAACACGGGCAGCAGATGCGCCGACTGGGTGACCTATTGCAATCGAACCGCCATTGATATTTACCTTAGCGACATCAATCTCTGGAATTTCGTGTAAAACAGTCAGAACCATAGAAGCAAACGCCTCGTTAATCTCCCAAACTTTAACATCACTCATCTTCTTGCCTGTGCGGGCAAGCACTTTATGAATGGCAGAAATTGGGGCCAAGGTAAATTCATTTGGATTAGTTGCTGTTACTTGGGCACCAAGAATGCGACCAATTCCATCAAGCCCTAAATTATCAGCACCGGCGCGATCGGTAATTAGCATTGCAACACTTCCGTCATTTAACGGCGATGAATTGCCAGCAGTTCCTGCTCCATTCTCGGAGAAGACTGATGGAAGCGCAGCTAATTTTTCTAACGTGCCATCTGCGCGAATTGATTCATCCATAGTTACATCACCAAATGGAACTACAAATCCGTCATGTAATTTCTTTTCCCATGCAGCGGCAGCCAATTGGTGTGAACGATGTGACCATTCATCTTGAGCCCTGCGAGAAATATTAAATCGCGTCGCAACTTCTTCTGAACATCTACCCAAACTCGCAGTCCAATGTGCAGGGAATAATGGATTTGTAAGTCGCCAGCCAACTGTCGATTGGTTATAAACCGGATTAGTTGGTTCTTCTTTACTAGTACGTTCGACAATCCAAGGTGCTCTACTCATTACTTCAACTCCGCCAGCAATAATGTAATCGCTGTCACCACTTCTAATTGCGCGCGATGCTTGGATTATTGCTTCCGCACCAGATCCACACAATCTATTTATCGTTACGCCAGGAATAGTTTCAGGGAAGCCAGCAAGCAAAGAACCCATACGTGCAACATTTCTATTGTCTTCACCAGCACCATTTGAATCACCAATCATCACATCATCAATGCGGTTCAAATCAAGCTTTGAAACTTTCTTAGCAAGAGCGGCGAGTGTGAATCCGAGTAAATCATCTGGGCGAACTTTAGATAAACCGCCAAAATATCGGCCAAAGGGGCTCCGAACTGCTTCCGCAATGATTACTTCTCTCTGGTTCATATGTCGTATTATTGCCTATCGAAAGAAATACGTAAGCCCTATTTTCAATGTGATTTGCAGAGGATCGGAGAATTCATGAGCAGCACCCCGCTCCGAGTTCTAGTTACAGGTGCAAGTCGCGGAATTGGCGAAGCAATTGCAACGCAATTATTAGATGCGGGCCACAGTGTTGCGCTAACCGCCAGAACTGCAAGTGATTTAGAAGCGATTGTTGCGGGCCGAACAAATAAGAATTTAATTATCCCAGCAGATGTAACTGATGCGAAGAGCGCGGATATCGCACTTGAAAAGATTATCGCAGCCTGGGGCGGAATTGATGTTTTGATTTTAAACGCAGGTGATGGCAGTGCAGCGCCAATTGATAAAACGACAGATGAAGTTTGGGAACACTCAATTGCGATTAATTTAACTGCGCCATTTCAATATTTACGAGCAGCAGTGCCAGCGATGAAGGAAGCAAAGTTTGGCCGCGTAATTGTTATCGCGAGTTCTGCTGGCCTAATTGGTGAACCAAATGTTTCGGCATACACCGCAGCGAAGCACGGAGTCATCGGCTTGGTTAAAGCCGCTGCCGCAGAATTAGGAAAATATGGAATTACCGTAAATGCAGTGTGCCCAAGTTATGTGGATACCCCAATGACAAAACGTTCGCTTGAAGCGGCCGCAGCACGAACCGGAAAAGATTTCAATGAAGTTAAATCGGCACTAGAAGCAAAACAACCGAGCGGCAGATTCTTAAAACCAAGTGAAGTTGCAGCAGCAGCAATCGCTTTCATCGATCTACCTAATACAACTGGCCAAGCAGAAATTCTTAAAGGAGAATAAAAATGGTGGCAAAGAAGATAAATCCAGAGAGCTTGGCGCCAGCAATTGGTTTCTCGCACGCGGTTGTAGTTGAAGGCGGTACTTTAATATTTCTTGCTGGGCAAACTGCGCTAAACAAAGAGGGCGTAATTGAAGGTAACGGAATTGTTGAGCAATTTGAAAAGGTAATTACAAACCTTCTTACTGCACTTAGTGCGGCAGGTGGAACTCCAGATAACTTAGTTAAATTAAATATCTATTCCGTTGATCCGGCAGATTACCGCGCAAATTCTCGAGAAATCGGCAAAATTTGGCAACGTTTAATTGGTAAGAATTTCCCAGCGATGACTCTTGTTGGAGTAACCAGACTTTGGGATGCAGAAGCACTTCTGGAAATTGAAGGGTTTGCAAACCTTTGATTAATAAGATCAATAAGAGTAATTCAATCTCCGCACTCTGGGCTGCTAAATCAGTAGCGATTATTGGTGCAACCGAACGTGTTGGTGCAATGGGCCGACTTCCTTTGGAGTATCTTCAAAAATATGGATTTTCTGGTGAAATATTTCCAGTAAATCCTAAAGGCGGAAACATTCTTGGGTTGCCTGCATTTGAAAACGTTAAAGATATTGGGAAGAAAATTGAACTTGCCCTAATTATGGTTCCAGCAAATTTTGTTAAAGAAGCAGTTCAGGATTGTGCAGATGCAAATGTTGGCGTCGCAATTGTTATGTCATCTGGTTTTGCTGAAGCCGATGAAGCGGGAGCAATCGCACAAGATGAATTGCTGGCTATTGCTAAGAAATCTGGAATGCGTTTAGTTGGACCAAACTGTATTGGCTCTGCAGGAGGCGCAAGTAAATTGGCTGCAACATTCTCACCAGTTTTCTCGTCGCCAACAACACCGTTAGAAGGCGGAAATATTGCATTAGTAAGTCAATCCGGGGCACTTGGATATGGAATTTACTCACTTGCAGTTGATAGAAGTTTGCCAATTGGTTTTGTCGTAACTACTGGTAACGAAGCCGATGTAACTGCGCTAGAAGTTGCCGCAACTTTGGCCGATGATAAAAGCGTTGATGCAATATTGATGTATGCCGAATCCCTTGCTGATGTAATAGCGCTTCGCGAGATCGCAGCAAAGAAGCCAACTGCAATATTGAAATCTGGTAGATCTGCAGCGGGCGCGGAAGCTGCAGCGTCGCACACCGGTGCTCTTGCAACTGAAGACCGAGTTATAGATGCCGCAATTAATTCCTCGGGCGCAGTTCGTGTTGATGATGTTGAACATTTATTAGATGCTGGAAGTATCTTTGCAAGTAAGGTTTCAATGGTTGGAAATCGAGTCGCAATTATTACTACATCTGGTGGCAGTGGAATTTTAGGAACAGATGCGCTTGAAAAATACGGCTTAACGCTTGCCAAACTTTCAGCGAAAACTACAGCGGCCTTAGATCAGATTGTTCCAAGTTATGGAAATACCGCCAATCCAGTTGATGTAACTGCAGCGGTTATGTCCGCCCCAGATTTATTTGAAAAGTGTGTTGAGGTTCTTGCAAAAGATCCTGAAGTAGATGCAATTGTTGCAACCTTCTGCGTTCTAGTTGGCAGCGATGTTGACCGCATTGCGAATGCACTTAGCGCGGTTCGCGGCGTTCGAGAAATTCCGGTTGTTGTTGCAAGAACTGGCTCCCAAAGCCTGGCACCAGAAGCAGATAAATTATTTAAAGCTGCGAAGTTGCCAGTATTCCCAACTCCAGAACGCGCAGTCCGAGCACTTCAAAGTTTGCGAATTGCAACTAAACCGACACATAACGTTGAACGTAAGCCACTTTGTAATCCACTTCCAACACCTGCCGATAAAGCTACTGAAGATCAACTCAAAGCCGCTTTGGCTTCAGCCGGAGTTCCGGTTCCACTTTCAGTTGTTGTAGAAAATATAGATGATGCGATTGCTGCAGTTGCAAAAGTTGGTGGTAGATCAGTGATGAAGGCAGTTATTCCAGGTTTGTTACATAAGAGCGAAGCAGGTGGAGTCGCTCTAGATATAAACTCCGATAAAGCGAGAGAAACTTATCAACGACTTTCTCATCTTGGGCCAGATAAGAATGAAAGTAATAAAGTTTTAGTTGAAACGTTTGTGCCAAAAGGTGTAGAAACTCTTGTTGGAATTACATCTAGTTCTCTCGGAAAAGTTCTAACAATTGGAGTCGGTGGAATTTTAACTGAAGTAATTTCTGATGTTTCAGTTCGCTTGCTTCCGGTCGATTCAAAAATTGTGAATGAAATGATTGATGAAACCCGACTTGCGATTCTTTTCTCCGGTGTTCGCGGTGCAGCGGCCAGCAATCGAGATGCATTTGTGGACACTGTGCTACGAATCACCGATGCAGTTATTGATTGGCCTAGTGGTTGTGAGTTAGACATTAACCCCTTAACAGTTCTGCCAGATGGTGCTTGGGTGCTTGATAGCGCTTATTCACCAGCGGCAAAATCCTCTGAACGGAGCACGCACTAATGGATGTCGGCACACTTGTAGCTAGATCAACTCGCAAATATCGCAATCGAATTGCAGTTGAGAGTTCCGAAGGTGCGATGACTTATGGTGAAATCGGTTCTCGAATTTTCCAATTAGCACGTGGTTTAAAAGCACTTGGGCTTGCACCAGGAGATCGAGTTCTAGATCTTCAATCAAATCAACGTACCTATATTGAAACAGATTTAGGAATTAGTACCGCAGGTTTGTGTCGAGTAGCTTTAAATTATCGCCTGCACCCTAATGACTGGGTAAGAATTACGAATGATTGCGGCGCAAAAGTTTTAATTATGGATGCGAAATTCTGGGATGAATCAGCCCCGGTTCGCGAATTAGTGGATCACATAATTCTTATCCATGGCGAACACGACGGAACAACGCCTTATGAGGCATTTCTTGCAAAGCAGGAGTCGCATGCATTTTCTTCTGCGATTGACCCAGACAGCATCGTTTCACTTAACTATTCATCGGGTACAACTGGTAATCCAAAGGGTGCAATTCGCACACATCGCAATCGCACTGCGAGTTTAAATAATATTGTTTCAGATATTTTAGGTCGGGTTCCAAATGAAACAGATTGTTGGGTTCATGCCGGCCCAGTAACTCATACCAGTGGCCTTTTTGTTCTGCCTTACTTTACTTTCGGTGCAAAGCAAATTGTTCTGGCTAAATACGATCCAGAAGATTTTATTGATGTAATTCAAAATCGTGGTGGAAATGCGACAGCCCTTGTTCCAACAATGGTTGCCAGACTTCTTGCGGTAGATGGAATTACTAAAGAGAAGATGGCAAATCTTCGGATGCTCGGTTATGCCGGCGCACCAATGCCACCAGATCAAATTAAACAGTGTCATGAACGCATCACAACAAAGATGGTTCAGTATTACGGTCTAGTTGAAGCAATCCCACCAGTTACCGTATTAAGCGAAGCAGATCACGCACTTGGATTATCAGAAAATCCTGAACTACTTACTAGCGCAGGTAATCCTTGTGTTGGTGTGGAAATTCTTATTGTTGACGAGAATGGCAAGGAAGTTCCAGTTGGAGAGATTGGTGAAGTAATTACTAGAGGCGATCACGTCATGCGCGGTTATTACGGAGCAGCAGGACAAGATGCAACAGTCACAAAAGCAGTTCGCGATGGTTGGTTGCACACTGGCGACCTTGGCCGAATTGATATCGATAATCGTTTGTATTTAGTTGACCGCAAAGGCGACATGATTATTAGTGGTGGCTACAACATTTATCCACGCGAAATCGAAGATGTAATTGCTGAAATTCCAGAAGTATTGGAAGTCGCCGTTATGGGAATTCACGATGTCGAATGGGGCCAACGTGTAACTGCGATGGTGACGCTTGTTCCAAACACAACCGTTGATCATGCCGAACTTACAACTCGCATTCTTGAACACTGCAAATCTAGAATGGCCTCATACAAGAAGCCAAAAGATCTTCGCATCGTTGCTGAATTCCCATTGAATTCAACTGGCAAGATTGCAAAGAAGGTTTTGAAGCAACAACTCGAGGCTGAAGGAAAGTAAATGTCTTTAGAAAAACCAGGAGAGTATCCATACACCCGCGGCATTAACGCCGATGCTGGTGTTTGGACCATGGGCCAATACGGTGGCTTCGGAACTCCTGCAGAAACAAATGCGCGCTTTAAAATGTTACTTGACCAGGGGCTAACTGGTTTTAGCGTTGCGCTTGATCTTCCTACGCAGCTCGGGCTTGATTCTGATGATCCACTTTCACTTGGTGAAGTTGGTCGCGTGGGCGTTGCTATCGATTCGCTTGCTGACATTGAGATATTGATGGATGGAATTCCATTAGAAAAAATTAGCCAGGTTCGCACAACAGCAAACTCGATTGGTTATATCTGGGCAGCGATGTTTATAGCGTTGGCAGAACAACGGAACGTTGATCCAAATAAGTTTGGAATGTTTATTCAAAACGATGTTCTTAAAGAGTATGTAGCGCGTGGAACTCAAATCTTTCCTGCTGAAGCAGGGTTAAAGCTTTCTGTTGATGTAATCGAACATATTGCAACAAAAATTCCTAAGTGGGTTTCACTTGCAATGAGCGGATATCACATTCGCGAAGCGGGATCGACGGCAGTTCAAGAAGTTGCATTCACATTTGCAAATGCTCGCGAATACTTGGATCAGGCAATAGCGCGTGGGGTTTCAGTAGATTTTGTAGCCCCAACACTATTTACTTTCTTATCTTCGAATATCGATTTCTTGCCAGAGATTGCAAAGTTCCGTGCTGCAAGACGAGTTTGGGCAAGATTAATGCGCGAAAAATACGATGCAAAAGATCCGGCATCTGAAAAATTAAGAATCTTTGCTTTTACTGCTGGTTCATCGCTTACAGCGCAACAATCAATGAACAATGTCGTACGTACATCAATCGAAATGATGGCAGCGGCCCTTGGTGGAATACAAACAATGCACGTCTCTGCGTTCGATGAAGCACTTGGTGTTCCGACAGAAGAAGCAGCAACCCTGGCTCTTCGCACACAGCAAGTAGTTGCATTTGAAACTGGAGTATTAGATAGCCCAGACCCACTGGCAGGAAGCTTTGAATTAGAGCGAATGACTGATGATCTAGAGCGTGAAATTTGGGACCTATTGGCAAATATCGAGAAGCGCGGTGGTGCACTTGAATGCGTCAACAACGGCTACTTTGTAAATGAAATCTCTGAGAACTCTTACAAATTAACAATGGCTATCGAATCAGGCGAGAAGAAAGTTGTTGGTGTTAACGCATTTCAATCTGAATCAGCGCCATTTAAACCATTTGAAATTAATCCAAAGAGTGAATCTGAACAAGTAGCTTCGTTAAAAGCGGTTCGAGCCAAACGTGATAATAAAGCTGTAACGGCTGCGCTAGAAAATCTATTAACCGTTGCGAAAGCGGGCGATAACGTAGTTCCGGCAACAGTCGAAGCTATCAAGGCTTATGCAACAGTTGGTGAAATTGTTAATGAGTTACGTAAAGTCTATGGAAAATGGCAACCTACAAAGATTTTTTAGTTCTTTAATCTAAATCTTTGCAATTTTCCAGTCGTAGTTTTTGGAAGTGAATCCACGAAATGTATTGATCTTGGATATTTGTATGGCGCAATCTGACTTTTAACGTGGTCCTGTAGCTCTTTAGCCATTACATCAGATGCAATAAATTCTGGTCGAAGAACAACGTAAGCAGTCACAACCATTCCACGCTCGTCATCAGGTAGGCCAACAACGGCAACTTCAGCAACTCCTTTATGCATAAGAAGAGCATTTTCAACTTCAGGTGCTGCAATGTTGTAGCCGCTTGAAATGATCATGTCATCAGCGCGCGATTCATATTTGAAATAACCTTCTGATGTTCGAGTATAAATATCTCCCGTTACATTCCAACCATTAACTGCATAATCTTTCTGTCTTGGATCATTTAAATAACGACATCCGGTTGGGCCTTTAACCGCAAGGAAACCTTGCTCGCCATCTTTTACTTCATTGAAGTCTTGATCTACAACCATCGCTTGATAGCCTGGAACTGGTTTGCCAGTTAGCCCCGGAATAATTTCATGGTCACTTGCTGAAATGAAAATATGCAGTAACTCGGTCGCGCCAATTCCATCAATTAATTTATTACCAGTTGCTTCAAACCATGCTCGCCAAGTTGCAAGTGGTAAATGCTCGCCAGCAGAAATGCAGCGACGTAATGACGAAATATCTTTACCTTCTATTTGCGTCAACATTGCACGATAGGCAGTTGGGGCAGTGAAAAGAGCGGTGATTCGGTGTTCAGCAATCTTCTCCAGAAGAACCGGAGGCGCTGCGTTTTCTAATAGAACGGTTGTTGCACCCACACGAAATGGAAATACAACCAAGCCCCCAAGACCAAATGTGAAAGCAATTGGTGGGCTACCAGCAAAGACATCATCTTTAGTTGGTTTAACAATATTTTTAGAGAAGGTATCGGCAATAGCCAGGATATCTCGATGAAAATGCATCGTTGCTTTTGGTACGCCAGTTGAGCCAGATGTGAATGCAAAGAGACTTACATCGTCGGCGGCTGTGTCACAAAATTTGAATTCTTTACTCTGCTTGGCAACCTCACCTAGAAAATTACTTTCGCCACCAACTATAAAAGTTTTACCAGAGTAATTAGGTATGGCATGCCATTCCTCAACAAATCTATGATCAACTAGCGCAAATTGAATCTGGCCAATCTCAACTATCTTCGCTAACTCGACGGCACGCTGCAACGGAATTGTTGTAACAGCGATAGCACCAACTCTAAGAATCGATAACCAAATAGCTACTGCCATTGCGTTGTTTGGATTACGAATCGCAATACGATTCCC
The DNA here is from genome assembly GCA_964201775.1 of Candidatus Nanopelagicaceae bacterium. Taxonomy (GTDB): domain Bacteria; phylum Actinomycetota; class Actinomycetes; order Nanopelagicales; family Nanopelagicaceae; genus AAA044-D11. Next base: position 21,730 of record CAXNFK010000002.1, on the reverse strand, counting down.
AGGGACAACACCTTCTGCCACAAGATAATTTGAAATCCTATTTACTAACTCAAGTAGTTCTCCGTAAGTAAAGTTGCCATCAGCTGCGATTATGGCTGATTTATTTGGCCCTACTAATTCAATAGTCTTTTCTAATAACTCATAACTTGCATTTAGCCGTTCCGGATAAGTTGCAGTTGGATGGTTCAAAATTAATTCTGGCCATAAAGAATTATCTGGAAGATTGTCTTTGGCAAATGTATCTATGTGAGCGCTCTTAACCATTCTTAACCATTTCGATGTCTTTCAATCCCATCCATAAGTTCAACCACACCTGTTCCGTTCTGCATTGCACCAAGCAATACTGGTGGAATCCACGGCTTTCCGGCAACCGTTTTTGGTGGTGACATTTCAATTGAACGTGAAATATCTTGCGCAGTCTGGTCGGCGCCTTCTCGATCTGATTTATTCACCAGATATATGTCGCCAATTTCTAAAAGCCCCGCTTTAGAAGCCTGTATGCCATCACCCATTCCAGGAGCTAATACAACTAACACGGTGTCAACAACTCGCATCACTTCAACTTCGCTCTGCCCAACACCTACAGTTTCAACAATAATGAAATCAAATTTTGCCGCTTTAACTAATTGCAAAACCGCCTTCGTGCTTGCTGATAATCCACCAAGATGTCCTCTGGTGGCAAGTGAGCGGATAAATACTTTTGAATCAGTGAAGTGATCTGTTAAACGAATTCGATCTCCAAGAAGTGCGCCGCCAGATATTGGCGATGACGGATCTACTGCAAGAACTGCAACTGAAAAATTTCTTTCTCGCAATAACTTAATTAACGCATCAACTGTTGTTGATTTTCCAACACCCGGCGCACCAGTTATTCCGAGTACCTGCGCACCAGCACTCTCATCAATTTCAAAAGGGAGACCCGTGTTCTCGATAATGGTAATTGCCTTGGCCAAAGCCTGGCGGTCACCATCGCGAACTTGGTTAAGGAGTTCGGTGTTATCACTTTGGCTCATATGCCAAACCCTACGACATATTTCTCGTGATAAGTTAGTGGTATGACTGAAACATCCCAATCAGTTCCAATCCGCGTCGTAGTAGCAAAACCTGGTCTAGATGGACATGACCGGGGCGCAAAAGTTGTTGCCCGCGCGTTACGTGATGCTGGATGCGAAGTAATTTATACCGGGCTTCACCAGAGCCCAGAGCAAATAATTGCAACAGCGCTACAAGAAGATGTCCAAGCAATCGGACTCTCAATTCTTTCTGGTGCACATATGACTATTTTTGATCGCATCATGAAACTGTTAAAAGAAAATAAGGCAGAAAATATCGTGGTTTTTGGTGGTGGAATAATTCCCGAAGCAGACAAAGTTGCGCTTAAGGCAATGGGCGTTGGCGAGATATTTACTCCGGGCACACCAACAACAGAAATTATTTCTTGGCTACAAAACGCAGTAACAGCCCGCGCTTAATTAAGTAACTTTAGCGTTTGTGTTTGAAACCTTTTTATAGTCTCCTGAAGCAACCAAGTTTCTTAGCCTTTCAAAGCCATCCCAAATTTCAGCATAAGTGTTCTGTAGCGGAGAAATCGCTAATCTAACTGAGTTCGGTGCTCGGTAATCCGGAATTACATTTGCTAATTGTCGTAGTGCAAATGCAATCTGCTTACCATCTGGATGAACTAGTGAAACGTGGCCACCACGCCATTTAGCATTTCGTGGGGTATTTAAAGTAAATCCGAGTTCAGCGAGCCAAGCATCATAAAGATCGATCATCATCTGAGTTCCGATTGCACACTTCTCTTCGATGTTAGCAATACCAGCTTCTTCAATGATTCCAAATGAACTTTGAACTGAACGAAGTGCAATTACAGATGGCGTTGCGATTTGGAAACCAGCTAAACCATCAGCCTTTTTAAATTCAGGTCCCATGTCAAACATATTCTCTTGCGCATGCCAACCTTGAATTGGAACTTGCAACTCTTTCTGTACTCGCTTGGATACATAAAGCCAACCAGGAGAACCTGGCCCAGAGAACCCAAATTTATATGTGCAACCTACGGCGAGATCAACACCATCATTATCAAACTTAAGATCTAGTGCACCAATTGCATGGCTGCAATCCCAAATCGTAAAGGCGCCATACTTTCGCGCTAAATCAGTAATTGACTTGATGTCATTGCGGGCACCCGCTCGATACTGAATAACTTCAAATGTAACGAAGGCAACATCTTCGCTCATATATTTTTCCAATAACTCTGGCGTAATTCGCTCATGTTGCGAAATGGCAGGATCTTCATTATTAATAATTACTAAATTTAATCCGCGCTCTTTGGCATATCCTTGCAAGATATAGCGATCGGTTGGAAAGTTTGCACCATCAATAATTATTGTTTTACGGTCAGGCCGTGCGGCAAGTGCGGCACCAGCAAGTTGGTAGAAATTTACCGAAGTAGTATCAGTTACCAAGACTTGTCCAGCTGCTGCACCCAAAGTTGTCCGACCTAATAAATCTCCTGTTAGAAATGGCTCTTCGATCCAATCGCTCCAGCCTTCAACGACTTTTGCACCCCAGTCATTGATTAAAAAATCATTAATCACCTTGATAGTTCTTTTCGGTAGGCGGCCAAGAGAGTTTCCATCCAGATAACAAATCTCTGGATTATTAATCACAAACTCGTCTCTAAATTTGGCTAGTGGGTCTTTAGCATCAAGGTCGAGCGCATATTGCCTATTAGTTACATCCATTTACCTACTCTAGCAATCGTCAAATACTCTTGCGCAATGGCCGCCGTAAATTTATTGAATTTAGAATCGGTCTCGAAATCTTTTGATATCAGAGCCTTACTAGACGAAGTATCGCTTGGGGTAAATGCTGGAGACCGCATTGGAGTTGTTGGCAGAAATGGTGGCGGCAAAAGCACGCTAATAAAAGTGATGGCCGGAATTGAAGCCCCAGATTCTGGACGGGTTTCAAAAGCTGGTTCAGTGAATATTGGAATATTGAGTCAGACCGATGATTTAAGTCAAGATTCATTTGTTCGTGATGTTGTTCTCGGAGATTCTGCGACACATGAATGGGCAGGCAATTCAAAAGTTCGTGAAGTCTTAACCGGACTATTTGGTGGCATAAGCGAAGAACTACTTGATCGCAAAATTTCTTATCTTTCAGGCGGCGAGCGGCGTCGCGTAAATTTAGCAAAGTTATTAATAGGTGATTTTGATTTAGTTTTATTGGATGAACCAACAAACCATTTAGATGTTGAAGGCGTTTCATGGCTTGCGCAATATTTAAAGCGCAACACGAAATTAGCTGTTGTAGTGATTACCCACGATCGTTGGTTCTTGGATGAAGTTTCAGATCAAATCTGGGAAGTTGTCGATGGAAATGTATTGGCCTATGACGGTGGTTATTCTGCTTATGTTTTATCTAAAGCAGAACGTTCTCGCCAACTAACAGTTGAAGATGGCAAACGAAACATGTTGATCCGCAAAGAACTTGCCTGGCTCAGGCGGGGTGCACCTGCACGAACTGCAAAACCTAAATTTAGAATTGATGCGGCAAATACTTTAATTGCAAATGAACCACCTCCAAGAAATGAGACCGAACTTCTAAATTTTGCTGCCAATAGATTAGGAAATACAGTCTTTGAAATTCACCAAGCAACAATTAACGCTGGTGAAAAAATGATTTTAAAAGACTTGTATTGGAACGTTGGCCCGGGTGATCGAATCGGTATCGTTGGCGTAAATGGTGCCGGGAAAACTACGTTGTTTAGGGCTTTGCTTGGTCAGATAGCAGCATCAGCCGGAAAAATAACTACGGGCGTAACAGTTAAAGCTGCATTTCTTTCGCAGCATCTTGAAGAGCTAGAACCAACTTGGCGAGTTTTAGAAGCGGTAGAAAAGGTTGCTAACCAAGTTCAACTTGGAAACGGAAAAGAGTTATCAGCCAGCCAGCTCTGTGAAAAATTAGGATTTAATACTGATTCGCAATGGACTCCAGTTGGAGACTTATCTGGTGGCGAGCGACGAAGACTTCAATTAACACGCTTACTGATGGATAGCCCGAATGTTTTACTGCTAGATGAACCGACAAATGATTTTGATGTTGAGACGCTTACTGCTCTAGAAGATTTGCTCGACTCCTTTGGTGGCACGCTCTTGGTAATCTCACACGATAGATATTTCCTGGAGCGAGTATGTGACCGCTTTGTTGGCCTACTTGGGGATTCAAAGTTACGAGATCTACCGGGTGGCATCGATGAATACTTGAAATTGCGAGTTAGCTCTATTGAATTTAGCGGAACAAGCACGCCTAAAGTTAAGACATCCAATATTGTGGAGATTAAAGAAGCGAAGAAAGAGATTGCTAAATACGAACGCCAACTTGAAAAACTCAGCGTTCAAATTCTGGAGCTAGAGGGAGCGCAAGAAGATTTAGCTTTCGATCATGAAAAGTTAAGCGCAAACATGGAAGAATTGCGCGCATTGAATCAAAAGAAAACTGAAATCGAAGAAACTTGGTTGAAGGCGCACGCTGAATTAGAAAGGCTAGAAAATTAACAAGTCTCATTCGCAAGTTGCCAGGCTTGAAGCCTTAGCTGCAATCTCTGGCGTAATGATTGCGATGCAATCACGGGCAAATGGCGAGCTCTCACATTTATTAGGTAATAGCACCGAGGCTGCACTTGTTTCATTTGGTTCAGGTTTAATTGTTATTTCACTGATTGCACCATTTAACAAATCAATAAAAGAAGGTATTAAGAATCTTCGGGCTGCGGTAGCTGCAAAACAAATTCCCCGTTGGCGGCTATTTGCCGGCGTTCTTGGTGGCAGTTTCGTTGCGCTTCAAACTCAAGTAGTCCCTCTTATCGGCGTTGCACTTTATTCAGTGGCATCAATTGCAGGGCAAACTGCAATGTCATTGATTGTTGATCGAATTGGTTTAACTGGCGGCGGCAAGAAGTTAATTTCTAAGCGCCGAGTTACTGCTGCGCTGATTACAGTTTTTGCAGTTATTGTTTCGGCTCTTGATCGCATTTCGCTAGCGTCATTCTCAGTATTAGCAGTTGCGCTTGCAACTTTGGCTGGAGCGCTAGTTGGGGTTCAGCGTGCTTTGAATGGTCAGATCAATGAATATTCAAAAGCAAGTTTCACTACTTCGCTTCTAAATTTCTTTATGGGAACTTCCGTTCTAGCAATTATGTTGTTTGCACTTCTGATTTTGAAAGGCGATGCAATAGTTCCTCTGCCAAGTGGACCGTGGTGGATTTATACCGGTGGAACTGTAGGAGTTATTTACATTGCTTTTACTTCGACAATTGTTCAACATCTAGGTGTTCTGACATTTACGCTTTTTAGCGTTGGTGGCACGTTGATCGGCTCACTCTTAATTGATGTTATCGCGCCAACAAATGGAAATATCGTCTCCTGGTATTTAGTTTCTGGAATCCTAATGACCTATCTTGGGGTTGTAATCGGTGGCCAATCCCGATTGTTTAAGCGTTAAATAACTTTCGCTTCTTTTTATGGGTTTCCAACAACACCATTGTCGCAGTAGAGTTAGCACGTTGTTTCCGGGGTCGATGTAATTTCGAACCGGCGGTTATAGTCCGCGACCCGATGCCCGCCAGGTATCGGTTGACTCAGTGAAATTCTGAGACCGACGGTTAAAGTCCGGATGATAGGAAACCAACAAGAGGTAGGTTTTTGCCTATCTTCTTTCTGCTTTCTTGCAACCACCCCGGCGACTCGAAATTTGAGTGGGGGTTCATATGGATTACACAGTTGCGATGCAACGTGCCATTGCCCTGTCAGAAAAAGGTTTAGGCAAGACAGCACCAAACCCAATTGTCGGCGCTGTAATTATTGATGCGACCGGAAAAATAATTGCTGAAGGTTTTCATGATCGAATGAATAGTGAAAATCATGCTGAAGTTGTTGCGATTAAAGCTGCAGGAGATCAGACGCAAGGCGCAACCATTGTTGTAACCCTGGAACCTTGCAATCACATTGGGAAAACTGGCCAATGCACCCAAGCAATTATTGATTCTGGAATTTCAACAGTTGTTTTTGCAGTTAATGATCCCAATGCAATTGCTTCAGGTGGGGCAGCTAAATTGCGCGCCGCAGGCATCACGGTTGTTGAAGGCGTTCTTGAAGAAGAAGCGGCGCTTTCAAACCGCGCCTGGTTAATGAAAATCAAGAAGAATCGGCCATTTTTTACTTGGAAGGTTGCAGCAACACTTGATGGAAAAGTTGCAGCAACTGACGGAACATCAAAATGGATTAGTAATACGACATCACGAGCAGATGTACAAACGCTGCGTCGCCAATCTGATGCAATTTTGGTTGGCACCAACACCGTGATTGCAGATAACCCACATTTAATTCCACGTGGAGATTTTGCAGGTTATTCACATAATCCAATTCGTATTATTTGTGGCGAACAAGAGCTGCCATCAAATTCCTTAGTTTTCGATGACGCTGCCCGAACCGAAGTTGTTAAAACTAGGGATTTGGATTTATTAGTAGAAAAACTTAATGAATTAGGTGTTAATCAAGTATTTGTAGAAGCCGGTCCAGCACTAGCAAGTGCCATGTTAGATCACTGTTTAATGGATGAATTAGTTATATATCAAGCTCCATCTTTGCTGGGATCTGGCAAGTCATTCTTTAACTTCGGCCAAGAATCAACAATCGAAAATCAATTACGAATGGATCACATCAGCACCCAGGTTTTAGCTGGCGATGTTAAATCAATCTACCGAATTAGGAATGGTGAATGATGTTTACGGGATTAATCGCAGAATTAGGAGAAGTCACCGCAATCACCAAAGGTGAAACATCGGCGGTCTTCAGCATTAATTCACCAGCGCTAATTAGCGAGATAAAACTCGGTGACTCTGTTGCAGTAAACGGTGTCTGTTTAACAGCAACTTCGCTATCTAGTACTGGGTTCACGGCTGATGTAATGGTGCAAACCCTGTCGCTAACATCGTTGTCAGAAATAAAAGTTGGTAGCCCCGTGAATTTAGAACTCGCTGCGCAGTTAAACGCTCGTATGGGTGGACATATGGTCCAAGGCCATGTCGATGGTATTGCAACCGTTGTTGGCTTGACCCCCGGTGAGAAATGGGCACAATTCGATATCAAAATCCCAGACCATCTAACTAAGTACATTGTTAATCAAGGTTCCATCTGCCTTGATGGCGTTTCGTTAACTGTCGGAGAAATATCCGATGCAAATAATCAGTTGACCGTTTGGTTGATTCCAGAAACTTTGGAACGAACTAACTTGTCATCAAAGAAACCAGGAGACTTAGTTAATATTGAAGTTGATGTTCTAGCAAAATATGTAGAGCGCCTGCTGGCTAAAGGAAAGAACTAATGAGTAATTTCCAAGCAGCACTTGATGCGTATAAAAACGGCGATCTGATAATTGTTACTGATGATGCCAATCGCGAAAATGAGGGTGATTTAATGTTGCTTGCCGAAAAAGCAACTACCGAAAAAGTTGCATTCATGGTTCGCCATACCACTGGAATTTTGTGTGTTGCAATGACACAGGAACGTGCTCGCGCACTAAATCTGCCGTTAATGGTGGAAGTAAATCAAGATTCAAAGAAAACAGCATTCACCGTAAGTGTTGATTACAAGCCGGGGCTAACAACAGGAGTTAGCGCACAAGAGCGCACTCATACCGTGCGAGCATTGGCAGATATTTCTGCGCAAGCTTCAGATTTCATACGCCCGGGTCACGTATTTCCATTGGTCGCAGAGAATCTTGGTTTACAAGCACGTGGTGGTCACACCGAGGCAGGTGTTGCACTTTCTCAGATCGTCGGTGCACAGCCGTTATGTTTGTTATCTGAAATTGTTAATGATGATGGCTCAATGGCACGTGGTGAATCGCTTACAAAGTTCGCATCCGAACATTTGATACCAGTTATCTCTGTTGCTGAATTAAAAACCTATGTAAGTAATAATCCTGTTGCATCCATTAAATCAACTTCGCAATTCGAATTTTCCTGGGCCGAGCTTCCATTGCGTTCAGGACTTTGGAAGATAGCCACATTCCCTGGGCTACACCAACGTGAACATGCGGTGATGGCATTTGGTAGCTCCGGTAAAGTTCCTTTGGTCCGGATTCATAGTGAATGTTTTACTGGCGATGTTCTACATTCCCAGAGATGCGATTGTGGTGAACAGTTAGAAGAATCTATTAATCTCATCGTTAAACATGGCCACGGCTACATAATCTATTTACGTGATCACGAAGGTCGCGGCATCGGGCTTTCTGAAAAAATTAAGGCCTATCAACTACAAGATCAAGGCATGGATACCATCGATGCCAACTTGCACTTGGGACATGAAATTGATGCACGAAACTGGAGTGATTCAATTGCAATCGTCCGCGCCTTAGGACTGCAAGACATTACTCTTCTGACGAATAACCCCAAAAAAGTAAGCGCACTTAAAAGTGCTGGCATCGATGTCTCGCAACAACCCATATTAATTCTTAGTAACAAATTCAATGAAAAGTATCTGGCAACCAAGGAAGAAAAACTTGGCCACACACGAGGAGCAAAATAAATGACTGGATCTGTGCCACAGATAGATATCAGGAAACTTCCTGCAGCCAAGGTAATGATTATTTCTTCATCTTGGCATCTTGAAATTTGTAACGACCTTGTTGCAGGTGCGCAACGTGCACTAGAAAAAGCGGCAGTTGCTACGGTAAAAGTTCAATATGTTCCAGGTTCCTTTGAGATTCCACTTGCTGCGCAATTTGCATTTGAGACGGGCTTTGATGCCGTGGTTGCAGTAGGGCTGGTATTGAAAGGTGAAACTCCACACTTTGATTATGTCTGCCAAGGTGTTACTCAAGGCGTTCTTGATGTCTCTCTAAAATACGGAAAGCCAATTGGCTTTGGAGTATTGATGTGTAACGATCTAGATCAGGCGATTGCGCGTTGTGGCCGCGAAGGTAGCAAAGAAGATAAAGGTTATGACAGTGCTATCGCTGTAATTGAATTACTTCACTTAAAAGCTAACAAATAGTTAAGAACTACTGCGACCCATAAGCTTTATAGCTTCGGCAACCTTTGTTACAACTTGGGTGTCGAAAACACTTGGCACAATAAAGTTAGCATTCAATTGGTCAGATGTAACACAAGATGAAATCGCATCTGCAGCCGCAACAAGCATGGCATCAGTGATTTTTGTAATGCGACCGTCAAGCAATCCACGGAAGATTCCAGGAAATGCTAAAACGTTATTGATTTGGTTTGGTTGATCACTTCTGCCAGTGGCGACAACAGCCGCATACTTACGAGCAATAGTTGGGTCAATTTCAGGATCTGGATTCGCAAGAGCGAAGACAATTGCTCCTGGCGCCATTGCAACAATATCGGCTTCCTTTAAAACATCTGGGGCGCTAACACCAATGAAGATATCTGCTCCGACCATTGCTTCAGAGATATTTCCGTTGAAGCTTCCTGGTGCACAATTATCAACAAACCAGGTGCGCATCTCTTCGTCGCCCACTTTATGCTCAGAAACTAAGCCATCTTTATCGAAACCAATAATGTTTTTAGCACCGCTTGCAACTAATAGTCTGGCTACTGCAGTGCCAGCCGCACCGGCGCCACTCATAACTATTTTAGTCTTTGCTAGATCTTTCTTCACAAATTTAAGAGCATTAGTTAGCGCTGCAAGCACCACAATTGCGGTTCCATGCTGATCATCGTGGAAAACTGGGATATCTAAAAGATCGCGTAGACGTCGTTCAATTTCAAAACAACGTGGTGCTGAAATATCTTCGAGATTGATTCCACCGTATACCGGGGCAATTATTTGAACTGTTCTAACAATCTCATCCACATCTTGGGTATCTAAACAGACTGGCCAAGCATCAACATCAGCAAAGCGTTTAAAGAGTGCTGCTTTACCTTCCATAACTGGTAGCGCTGCTTCAGGTCCGATATTTCCAAGACCCAATACGGCCGAACCATCAGTAACAACAGCAACAGTATTTCGCTTAATAGTAAGACGACGAGCATCTGATTTATCTGCAGCGATTGCTTGGGAAATACGTGCAACACCAGGAGTATAGGCACGAGATAAATCATCACGAGTTTTTAGCGGAACTTTCGATTGAATTTCAATCTTGCCACCAAGGTGCAATAAGAAGGTGCGATCACTAACTTTGCGAACGGTAAGTTCTGGATGGCTTGCAATGGATGCAGTAATTGCTTCAGCATGCTCCGCATCAATTGCATCACAAGTTACATCGATCACAACGTGGTCTAAGAAAGATTCGACAACGTCTAGCGCGGTAATCGCTGCGCCAGCTGCAGTAATTGCAGTTGTAACTTCAGCAACAGGTTGAGCAGACGGTGGACCTTCAACACGAATAGTTATTCCGTAACCAGGACTTGTCGATGCCATTAGCTACACAACCCCATATAAGCGATCGCCGGCGTCGCCTAAGCCAGGAACGATGTAACCTTTTTCATTTAATTTTTCATCAAGTGCGCCAGTAACAATTGTAATTGGCAGATTCTTTCCAGCGAATTCTTTCTCAAGCAGTGCAATTCCTTCAGGTGCCGCCAATATTGTTATTGCGGTTATATCTGTCGCGCCACGTTCAAGTAGATAATTTATTGCAGCGATAAGAGTGCCGCCGGTTGCAAGCATGGGATCGAGGATGTAGCACTGACGCCCAGTTAAATCATCAGGCAAGCGATTTGCGTAAGTAGATGGTTGCAAGGTTTCGTGATCACGAATCATTCCGAGAAATCCAACTTCAGCAGTTGGCATTAACCGAGTCATACCTTCAAGCATCCCAAGGCCTGCGCGCAGAATTGGAACCACGACAGGTTTTGGTTTTGTAAGTTCGACACCGTCAGCCATCGCAACGGGAGTCTTAACTTTTACCGGAGTAGTGCGAACTTCTCGAGTCGCTTCGTATGCCAATAAGGTAACAATTTCCTCAGTTAATTGGCGAAATGTAGGAGAGTTTGTTTTCTCATCCCGCAGCACTGTCAATTTATGTGCAAGCAATGGATGGTTCGCTACATGAATCTTCACGACTCATACCTTACTCGCGCGAATGGGGCTTGTCGCATGCCCGCTTTAGTGTCAGTATTGAAGCCTGCATTAATGGGACCGGGGGTGAGCGCATTGTCTATGGAGTCTAAGGGGCCAGAAGATTTCGGAATTATTGCGTGGCACGAAGATGGTCGCTGGAATGTGTCCGAACTAACTCACGCCAGAGATCTTGGTTCAATCATGGATCAACTTAATTCGCAGGCAACTAATGGCGGCGCAATTGCTTTGATTGCAATTGAAGAAGATTTTTTTGTTATAGCAAGAGCGCTAGGTTCTCAAATGCAAATGATGATTAGCGATGTTACTTATGCGCTCGAATCAGATCTTGCAGCAGATTTACTCGAAATGTTAGATCTACCATTCCCAGAAGAAGATGACGATTCACAACCTGGTGGAGATGTTGATTTACTTTCTGATCTTGGAATGAGTGCAATGGAACTCGAAGCGCTATGCGATGACCCAGAACTCTTTCCTGACGAACAATTAGATGCTATCGCTTCAAAACTTGGCTTTGGAAATCAATTTGCCGAACTTTATGAGAGTCATTAAACATTGTCTTTAGCCTTTAACTCTTTCGAGCAAGAAATGAAAACAGCAGTTGAAATTGCTACATCTGCGCTCGCTGCCGGCGATGTTCCTGTTGGCGCACTTGTATTAAATGCCCAAGGCAAACAAGTTGGAACTGGTTATAACCGTCGCGAAATTGATAAAGATCCAAGCGCGCATGCCGAAATAATTGCACTTCGGCAAGCTGCAATTGCAAATAATTCTTGGCGCTTAGACGGTCACACAATTGTTGTAACACTTGAACCTTGTGCAATGTGTGCAGGTGCAATTGCGCAAGCACGTATCAAGACTTTGGTATTTGGTGCATGGGATGAAAAAGCTGGTGCAGTTGGCTCGGTTTGGGATGTTCTGCGTGATCCAAGGGCGTTACATCAGGTAGAAGTTATTTCTGGAGTTAATGAAAGCGAATGCGCCGCACTATTAAGCGAGTTCTTTAAGAAAAATCGTTAACGAGCACTACGTGGGCTCGGTTACTCTTAACCAGTGAAGCCAACAACATATGCCTATCTTGGTCCGGCCGGGACTTTTACTGAGGCAGCGCTTCGACAAATAACAAGCGAATCCGATGTTCTGGTTCCTTATTCGAATGTAACTGCAGCACTTGACGCCGTTCGCAGTGGCGCAGCAGAAAAAGTATTAGTTCCAATTGAAAATTCGGTTGAAGGTGTTGTGTCTAGAACGCTAGATGAATTAGCACTCGGAACTCCACTAGTTGTTACTGCCGAAACAACTATCCCAGTCTCCTTTTCTTTAATGGTTTCGCCCGAAAATATTGGAAAGCCAATTACCAAAATTGCAACGCATCCTCATGCTGAAGCGCAATGCCGTTCGTATGTTGCGAAGAACTATCCGCAAGCTGAAGTTATCGAAATGTCCTCAACTGCAGCCGCAGCTAAGGGGCTAAAAGATGGAAATTATGATGCCGCAATAGCATCGCAAATTGCAGCAACAACTTATGGTCTTAAAGTTTTGGCTAGCGATATCGGTGATAACAGCGGCGCAGTCACCCGATTTGTTGTAGCCCAAAAACCAGGTGTGACACCGCAACCAACCGGAAATGATCGAACTTCACTTGTCGCCTTTATTGGCACAGATCATTCTGGCGCGCTCTTAGAAATCCTTACAGAATTTGCAAAAAATGATGTCAACTTAACTTTTATTCAATCACGTCCAACTGGACGCGAACTTGGTGATTACCATTTCATTATTGATGCAGAAGGTCATATTGCAGACCCTAAAGTGTCAGCCGCTATTGATGGCGTGCGCAAAATTTGTGAGGATATTCGTTTCCTTGGCTCATATCGACGTGTTGGTAAAAGTAACTAGATAGGCTTGCACCTGTGATTGATTTAAAAACACTGCGGGAAAATCCCGATGCAATTCGCCATTCGCAGAAAGTTCGTGGCGAAGACGTTGCAGTTGTTGATCAACTTATTGCGGCTGATGCGCTTAGTAGGACTGCACTAAGTGAATTTGAAACTATTCGAGCAGAACAAAATGCCCTATCTAAATCAGTTGGTGCAGCAAAAGGCGATGAAAAGACCGCCCTTTTAGAAAATGCAAAAGAGCTAGCAAATAAAGTTAAAGTTGCCGATGCAAAGCGCAGCGAGCTTGAAGCCAAGGCCCGTGAATATTTATTAAAGATTTCGAACCTAATTGATTTAGAAGCACCTGTTGGCAGCGAAGAAGATTTCAAAGTTATTGAAGAGATTGGCAAACCCCGTGATTTCAAGAGCGAAGGGTTTGAAGCAAAAGACCACGTTGAGTTAGGAAAGCTGCTCAAGGCAATTGATACTGAACGCGGCGCAAAGGTTGCGGGATCTCGTTCCTATTATTTAACTGGCCCTGGCGCCATGTTGGAATTCGCACTAGTTAACTTTGCAATTTCATCAGCGGTAAAGGCCGGTTTCATTCCAGTTATTCCACCTGTGCTAGTAAATCCAGCCGCTATGGAAGGCACTGGTTTTCTTGGCCAAGCAGCAGAAAATGTTTATCACTTAGAAGAAGACGATGTTTATTTAGTTGGGACCAGTGAAGTTCCACTAGCGGCTTATCACATGGATGAAATCCTAGAGAATTTACCGATTAGGTATGCCGGTTATTCATCTTGCTTCCGCCGCGAGGCAGGAAGTTATGGCAAAGATACCCGGGGAATTATTCGAGTTCATCAATTCGATAAAGTAGAAATGTTCTCATTTATTAAACCTGAAGAGGCAAAGGCTGAACACTTACGTCTACTTGAATGGGAGAAAGATTTTCTCAAAGCGATGGAAGTCCCATTTAGAGTTATAGATGTTGCATCTGGTGATTTAGGTTCAAGTGCAATCCGTAAATTTGATTGTGAAGCTTGGATTCCAACTCAGAACGCTTATCGCGAAGTAACAAGCACCTCTAATTGCACTGAATTTCAAGCGCGCAGATTAAATATTAGATATCGCGACGAGTCCGGAACTAAGCCGGTAGCAACACTTAATGGCACTCTAGTTGCAGTTCCAAGAATGATTGTTGCGATTTTAGAAAATCACCAAAACCAGGATGGATCAGTAAATGTTCCAAAGGCGCTTCGCCCGTTCCTGGGCGTAGATACTTTGGTGCCTTCTTTATGATTCCAGGCAAACGCCCAAAGTTAATTGCAACTGATTTAGATGGAACGATTGTTCCGCACCTTGGTCCAATTTCAGATCGCACAATTGCAGCATTCAAAAAGGCACACGAACTTGGCATCGAAATCTTTTTCATAACCGGAAGACCTCCGCGCTGGATGAATGAAATTCGCGATTCGTTTGGCTTTGGAAATGCAGTGTGCGCTAATGGCGCAATTTTGTATGACTTAATGAACAGTAGAGTTTTAGAACAATGGTTAATGCCGAAAGAGAATCAATTAGAAGTTGTTAAACGGCTACGAAAACATTTACCAGGAGTTTATTTTGCAGTTGAATATGACGACGAGTTTCACCGCGAAATCAAATACACAACCAAGTGGGATATCGGCTTAGATAATGTTGGTGTCGAAGATATTGTAGAGAAGATTAATCAGCCAGCATTTAAAATGCTTGGGAGATGCGGCAAGAACGAGTTCACATCAGATCAAATGTTAGAAATTGCAACGCGCGAATTAGATGGAATCGCAAACATTACTCATTCAAATTCCAGTGAATCACTAATCGAAATTTCTGCAGTTGGTGTAAGTAAGGGAGAAACACTTGCGAAGATGGCCGAACGTGCGGGATTAACAAGTGAAGATTGCGTTTCCTTTGGCGATAACCCAAATGATTTCTCGATGTTGCAATGGGCCGATCGCTCTTGGGCAATGTCAGATGGCCATCCCGACGGCTGGAAATATGCAAAGTTTGTAGCCGAAGCCCATCATCATGATGGCGTAGCGATAGTCATCGAGGCTCTGCTGGAATTGCCCGCTTAACTAGTTAGAGGGTAAGTTTGCCCACGGAGGGCTCGCATAGCGGCCGAGTGCACCGGTCTTGAAAACCGGCAAACGAAAGTTTCGTGGGTTCAAATCCCACGCCCTCCGCCATATTTTTAAGTCATTTAAGCCAATCCTCGTGTGGGGGAATTCATAACTCGCAGAGGCTGCTACATCTAGCGTGATTTTAGGATGACCTGCAAAATTACCCTATGGCTACCGGAGTATTTTCAGCATCACGAGCAAAGATAAAGGAGCGCACTCTTCGAACTGATCGATGGTGGTTACAACCATTGATTACATTTTCGGTTCTTTTTAGCTTCATAATTTATGCAACCTTCCGCGCATTTGAAAACAAATATTATTTTGCTGAACCTTTAGTTTCTCCGCTTTATTCTCCTTGTCTTTCAACAGCATGTATTGAAGGAAGTTCGCCTCTTGGACAACCATTTAATAATGAATATTTTGGAATCGGAATTTCACCAGCACTATTTATTCTAATTTTCCCACTTGGTTTCCGTATGACTTGTTATTACTACCGCAAGTCTTACTACCGGGCATTTTGGATGTCGCCTCCTGCATGTGCAGTTGCAGAGCCACATGCAAAATACACAGGAGAAACTCGGGCACCTTTAATTTTGCAGAATTCGCACCGCTGGTTCTTCTACGCTGGATTAGTTTTCAACGTTCTTCTGACCTATGACGCAATTATTGCTTTCAGGAATGAAGAAAAAGAGTGGGGCCATATGAGCATTGGAACTTTGGTTCTATTGTTTAGCGCAACAATGCTTTGGTTGTATTCACTCTCATGTCACACCTGTCGCCACACTATTGGTGGCCGGTTGAAACATTTCTCTAAGCATCCAATTCGTTATAAGACTTGGACTTGGATTTCAGCTCTAAATCATAAGCACCCAACATTTGCCTGGATCTCACTTTTTGGAGTTGCATTTGCCGATATCTATGTCCGCCAAGTTGCATCTGGCGCCTGGACTAACTTCTACTTATTCTAAAGAGAGAAAACATGACACCCCTTGAGAAACTTAAGTACGACGTAGTTGTAATAGGTGCTGGCGGTGCTGGACTTCGCGCTGCAGTTGAAGCACGTGCAGCTGGACTTCGCGTAGCAATTGTTTGCAAATCTTTATTTGGTAAAGCCCACACTGTTATGGCTGAAGGTGGCGCTGCTGCATCAATGGGTAACGTGAATGAGAAAGATAATTGGCAGGTTCACTTCCGCGACACAATGCGCGGTGGAAAGTTTTTAAATCACTATCGAATGGCCGAACTACATGCCAAGGAATCCCCAGATCGTATTTGGGAACTTGAAGTATGGGGCGCACTCTTTGATCGCACCAAAGAGGGAAAGATTAGCCAACGTAACTTTGGTGGCCACGAATATCCTCGCTTGGCACACGTGGGTGATCGCACCGGACTTGAATTAATTCGCACAATGCAACAACGAATTGTTGCCTTGCAACAGCAAGATGCTAAAGAGAGTGGCAATGCCGAAAGCCACATCAAAGTATTTGCGGAACTTACAATCACCGAGATTTTAAAAGAGAACGGCAAGATTGCTGGCGCTTATGGTTACTGGCGCGAGAACGGCAATGAAGTTTTATTCGAAGCCCCAACAGTGATTATTGCTACTGGTGGCGTTGGTAAGACATTTAAAATTACATCAAACTCTTGGGAAGGCACTGGCGATGGCCACGCCCTCGCACTTAAAGCTGGCGCAAATTTAGTTGATATGGAATTTTTGCAATTCCACCCAACAGGAATGGTCTGGCCGCCATCAGTTCGCGGAATTCTTGTTACCGAATCAGTTCGCGGTGAAGGTGGAATTCTTACCAACTCACTTAACGAACGATTTATGTTCAAATACATTCCAGAAGTTTTCAAAGATAAATATGCTGATAATGAAGCAGAAGCAGATCGTTGGTATCTAGATCAAGATAACAACCGTCGCCCACCAGAACTTCTTCCTCGCGATGAAGTTTCTCGTGCAATTAACGCTGAAGTTAAAGCTGGACGTGGCACTGAACATGGCGGCGTATACCTAGATGTTTCAAAGCGTATTCCAGCTGATGTTATTAAAAAGCGTCTGCCTTCAATGTGGCACCAGTTCTATGAACTTGCTGGTGTAGATATCACTAAGGAAGCAATGGAAGTTGGCCCTACTTGTCATTATGTAATGGGTGGCGTAGAAGTAGAACCAGATACTGCAGCAGCCGTTGGAGTTCCAGGGCTATTTGCTGCTGGTGAAGTTGCTGGTGGAATGCACGGATCAAACCGCTTAGGTGGTAATTCTCTTTCAGATTTATTGGTGTTTGGTCGTCGTGCAGGAATGGGCGCCGTTGAATATGCGAAGAAGAATCCAACTGCAACAGTCTCAGAAAAAGCTATTGCAGATGCCGCCGCAAGAATTGAAGCACCATTTAGCCGTGCTGGTGGCGAGAATTCATATTCGCTACACGCAGAACTGCAAGAAGTAACTCACAATCTTGTTGGCATAATCCGCACCGGAAAAGAAGTTGAAGAAGCTATTGAGAAGATCGCAGCAATTCGCGCTCGCAGTGCAAATGTTGCAGTTGCTGGCACTCGTCAGTTCAATCCAGGTTTCCACTTAGCGTTCGACTTAGACAACATGTTGTTAGTTGCCGAGAGCACAGCGAAATCTGCGCTGCTTCGCGAAGAATCTCGTGGCGGACATACACGTGATGATTTCCCAGGCATGAGTTCAAAGTTCCGCCAAATAAATCACATCTCAAGTTTTGATGGCAAAGATGTAAGTGTAAAAGTGCAACCACTGCCACCAATACCTAAAGAACTATTCGATTTATTCGATATTCACGAACTTGAAAAATATATGACACCAGAAGAAATTGCGAAAGGTGGTTCCAACTAATGGCCCGCAAACTTAATCTTCGAATCTGGCGCGGCGACGCAACAGATGGTGGACTTAAAAACGTTGAAGTTGAAGCAAATGAAGGCGAAGTAGTTTTAGATTTAATTCACCGCGTGCAAGCAACTCAGATGGGCGATCTAGCTGTTCGCTGGAATTGCAAAGCTGGTAAATGTGGATCTTGTTCCATGGAAATTAACGGTAAGCCACGTCTTGCCTGCATGACCCAAGTTGCCTCATTCCCTGAAGGCGAAGAAATCACAATTACCCCACTTCGCGCCTTCCCAGTTATTAAAGATTTAGTTACCGATGTTTCATTTAACTACCGGAAAGCAATGGAAATTCCGTCATATGAACATCCAAAGAATCTTGCACCTGGCGAAGCTCGAATGGAACAAATAGATGTCGAGCGCAGCCAAGAGTTCCGTAAATGTATCGAATGTTTCTTGTGCCAAGACGTCTGCCACGTTGTCCGTGATCACGAAGAGAATAAGAAATCATTTGCTGGTCCACGATTCTTTATTCGTATCGCCGAATTAGATATGCACCCACTTGATATGTTGAAGAACCGCAAGCAGAAAGCTCAAGAAGAGCACGGTCTTGGAATGTGTAACATCACCAAGTGCTGTACTGAAGTTTGCCCAGAACATATTCGCATCACCGATAACGCAATCATTCCGATGAAAGAGCGTGTAGTAGATGTTAAATATGATCCAGTTCGCTGGTTAGGCTCAAAGATTCGCAAACGCGAGGGTATTGTTTAATTCATGATTCCACTGCTGCTCGTCGCATTTGGCGGAGTAGCAGGAACTTTGGTTCGCTATGGAATTGGAATATTGATTCCTGAAGATAGACCAGGGACTTTAGTTGCAAATTTAATTGGTGTTGCCCTTGCTTCAGCGCTACTTGTTCTTATGGAACGTCGTGGAATCACCAGACTACGGTTAATTTTACTTCCAGGTTTCTGTGCGGGCATGACCACTTTCTCAGCCGTTACCGTTCATTCGATTGAACCAGCAGCAGGTGGCCTGGTTTATCTAGCAACTAACGTAATTCTAAGTCTGTTGATAGTTGTAATAGTTCTACCAATTGCCAGAAAAGTTATTCTGGTGCGCAAATGAATAC
Organism: Candidatus Nanopelagicaceae bacterium; assembly: GCA_964201775.1. Lineage (GTDB taxonomy): Bacteria > Actinomycetota > Actinomycetes > Nanopelagicales > Nanopelagicaceae > AAA044-D11. The sequence continues at coordinate 2,595 of CAXNFK010000002.1, read as the reverse complement.
GCTCTTGATAATTATTGGCGCAGCCATTGGTGCTCCTGCCCGATACGCAATTGATCAATACTTAAGAAGATTCACAACAAAACCTTACGGAACCTTTACCGTAAATATTCTTGGTTCGTTTTTAATTGGCTTAACCTTCAAGTCAACTGAAAGTTGGAGAGATTTACTTGCAATCGGCTTTGCCGGTGCATTCACAACTTGGTCAACTTTTATGTTAGATCTCTATTTGGCCTACGAATTGCGCCGCTATAAAGATGCACTAATAAATGTCAGTGCCTCACTAGTTTTTGGCCTACTTGCCGCATGGGCAGGGATTCAAATAGTTAGTTAGATTTACTTAAGTTAGAAATCCAGACTTCAACTTCGTCCGGGTGACTTGGCAATTTATTTGATAGAACGCGACAGCCAGTTTCAGTAACTAGAACATCATCTTCGATGCGCACTCCAATGCCACGATATTCGGCCGGAAAGAGTTCATCATCTGGGTGGATATATAAACCAGGTTCAACAGTAAGAATCATTCCTGCTTCTAAAACTCCATCCGCATACTGTTCTCTTCGCGCATCATTGCAATCGTGAACATCAATACCAAGCATGTGACTTACTCCGTGCACTGTCCAACGTCTGTGCAGACCAACATCTGGCTTTAAAGATTCTTCTGCTGAAATAGGAAGAACTCCCATCCCTTCTAATCCTTTTGCAAGAACAGCATGTGATGCAGCAGTTATATCTTTAAATTTTGCACCTGGCTTTACGGCAGCGAATCCTGCCTTCTGTGCTTCGTAGACCAACGTATAAATCTTGCGCTGGGCTGGTGAAAACTTTCCATTGATTGGCAAAGTTCGAGTTATATCTGCTGTGTAAAGTGAATCAACTTCAACACCAGCATCAATAAGAATTAAATCGCCGTCGTTAACATCGCCGTCGTTTCGAATCCAATGCAAGATGCAGGCATGTGATCCGGATGCTGCAATCGTTTCGTAACCTAAATCATTTCCTTCTAAGCGGGCTCGGCCAAAGAATGCTGCTTCAATAATTCGTTCGCCACGTTTTGTAGAACTTGCAGCGCCAAATACTCGAACCATGTCCGCAAAGCCGCGGTTGGTTGCATCGACCGCTTTCTGCATTTCTGCAATCTCAAATGAATCTTTGATTAATCTAATTTCAGATAGATAGGTCAGTAATTCAGCCTGACCTTCTTTATCTTTTGATAGTTGCTTATCTACAATTTTGTTTTCACCACGAACATAAACCACAGGCTTTTCAACGCCTAAGAATTTTGCAAGGTCTTCTATCTTTCGCACTGCAATGCCATATTTGCGCGTCGTTTCTTCTAACGTCATGCGACGCCCAACCCAGAACTCGCCATACTTTGCATCACGATAAAACTCTTCGGTGTCTCGCGATGATCGCGGATGAATGAATAGCAGAGCTTCGTGGCTATCGCCTTTAGGTTCAAGGATTAAAACCGAATCTGGCACAGCATCGCTGCCGGTTATCCCAGTGAAATATGAGAATGCAGAATGTGGGCGAAAGCGATAATCCGTATCGTTGCTTCGAACTTTTAAGCCGCCAGCCGGAAGAACTATTCGCTTACCAGGATATTTCTTTGAAAGCTTTTCAATTCGGGCCTTACAAAACTTCATTGCGGGATTTGGAACAATGCCTTCAAGGGGAGTTGGTGCCCAACCGGTTTTCATAAAATCGGCTAACGGCTTTGGATTAGCGGCGTCGTATTTGCGACTGCCATCCTTCTCTTCACTCATAGCAATAGCGTAACTGCTCGCGCAAAATAGTTCTATGAAGCGCAGATTTTAGATATATTCAACGCGTGAGCATAAATCTTCTCTTCGAGCAGATTCAATCCCTCTTGCAAGACCCGAACCCCAGATCAATTATTGGAATTGTTGGAAAACCGGGCGCTGGAAAATCTACAGTTGTATCAGAGATAGAGAAACGATTTGATCCAAGCCAAGTATCTGTTATCCCAATGGATGGATATCACCTAAGCAACGAAGAATTAATCTCACTTCATCGTCGCGATCGCAAGGGTGCGCCAGATACTTTTGATACCCAGTCTTTTATTTCATTAATTTCCAAAGTAAAGAACAACCCCGAGACAGAACTTAGATTTCCAATTTTTCATCGCGAGATAGAAGCATCAAAAGCAGATGAAGGAGTTGTTGAAAGCGGGGTTAAAGTAATAGTTGTTGAGGGTAATTATTTATTTTCCGAAGAACACAATTGGGAAGGTGTTTTCCCACTTTTAGATCACACCTGGTTTATAGAAATTTCTGATGAAGTAAGAATCGAAAGGCTTATCGCGCGCCATATTCGTTACGGCAAAACTCCAGAGGATGCCGAAAAGTGGTCCCGAGGTTCTGATGAAGCCAACGCTCGATTCATAGAATTAACGGCTCACCGGGCTTCAAACATAATCAAACTTGCGTGAGCAATCGGTCAATTCACACTGTAAACTTCCCACACCACTTGGAGACGTCGCATAGCCCGGTCGAGTGCGCCTCACTGCTAACGAGGTAAGGGGTAAAACCCTTCAAGAGTTCAAATCTCTTCGTCTCCGCCAGTTTTATAAGT
>CAXNFK010000001.1:0-52555 GCA_964201775.1 Candidatus Nanopelagicaceae bacterium | reverse complement strand
CTTGTTTCTGACATCGCCTCAATTTCAGGCTTGACTTCAAAGAGCGTTATTTTGGTCGGCGAACGACTTGGCGAAAAAGTTGGCGGGCTTTCTGCAGCCGTCGATTTGGCTGAAAAATCTGGTGCCAAGTTAGCTTGGATTCCACGGCGTGCTGGCGAACGAGGTGCAATTGCATCAGGTGCTATCGCAACACTTCTTCCTGGTGGTCGACCAGTTTCACAAGCCAGTGCAAGAGTAGATGTTGCAGCCGCTTGGGCAGTTGATTCACTTCCAACCAATCCTGGCCGATCTACTTCTGAAATATTGCATGCATTAATCGTTAATAATCTTGATGCAGTTGTAATTGGCGGCGTTGATCCATTAGATATCTCAAATACTGCGCTCTCTCAATTACTTAATTCTTTTGTAGTTTCACTTGAAATCACCCACAGCGCAGTAACTGCAGTAGCAGATGTTGTTCTACCTGTTGCAGCGGTTATCGAAAAGAGTGGATCCTTCCAAGATTGGCAAGGAAGTTCCCGAGGCTTTGAAAAAGCGATAACAGATTCACTTTCAAGAAGTGATGTTCGAATTCTTTCAATGATCGCAGATGAAATGGGCACACCAATTAATCTGCCGACTGTCGCAGCAACCGCACGCGAAATAGCAGCGCTTGGTAATTGGGATGGTGCGGCAATTTCATTCGAAAAGACTTCCGCGGTTAAGTCTGTTGCCACTGCAGAAAAAATGAATTTAACTTCTTGGAGATTGTTATTGGATCTTGGAACATTGCAAGATGGTGAAGCAAACTTGGCTGGCACTGCTCGCAAAGCAAGCGCTCGAATTTCAAAGACAAGAGCAGAAAAACTTGGCGTAAGTGAAGGCGAATTAATTTCAATCTCATCAGATTTAGGTTCACTTAAACTTCCGGTTGAAATCAGCGAAATGTCTAACAACGAGATTTGGGTGCCACGTAATTCAATTGATTCCCAAGTAATTGCGAATCTGGGATTTGTAAGTGGCCATGTTACGGTGGTGAAGGCGTGACTAATGCACAAATAATTGCTACCGATCCGGGCTGGATAATTCTGGTTAAGGGTTTACTCATATTTGTAGTCTGCGTTCTTGCAACTCTTATGTCAGTTTGGGGAGAGCGTCGATTAGTTGCACGTATGCAACAACGACTTGGACCCAACCGTGTTGGTCCATTTGGTTTAATCCAATCACTCGCAGATGGCGTGAAACTTGCGCTTAAAGAAGATTTGATTCCAAAAGCTGCAGATCGCATCGTCTTTGTTATCGCACCAATTATCAGCGCTACAACTTGCTTCATGTCATTCGCAGTTATTCCGCTCTCTGGAAAAGTAAATCTTTTTGGCCATGAAACCGTTATGCAACTAACTGATATTCCAGTTGGCGTGCTTTATGTTCTTGCAATCGCTTCAGTTGGTGTTTATGGAATTGTTCTCGCTGGTTGGTCCTCAGGATCGACTTATCCATTACTTGGTGGTCTTCGTTCAAGTGCCCAAGTAATTTCCTATGAAGTTGCAATGGGACTTTCGCTGGTTGCGGTCTTTATTTACTCAGGCTCAATGTCGACCGGTGAAATTGTTGCAGCTCAAAATCAATGGTGGTTCTGCGTAACGCTATTCCCATCATTTGTAATTTATGCAATTTCAATGGTTGGTGAAACCAACCGCGCGCCATTCGATTTAGCTGAAGCCGAAGGTGAACTAGTTGGTGGTTTCCATACTGAATATTCATCACTTAAATTCGCACTCTTCTTCTTAGCTGAATATGTAAATATTGTTGCGGTATCAGCACTTGCAACAACGCTATTCCTGGGTGGATATCACGCACTTCCTGGCCTTGGCTTTACTGAAAGCTGGCTTGGTGGCTGGTTCACAGTAATTTGGTTCTTGGCAAAAGTTGTTTTCTTCTTCTTTATCTTTGTCTGGTTACGTGGAACGCTTCCAAGATTGCGCTACGACCAATTCATGAAATTTGGTTGGAAAGTTTTAATTCCATTCTCTTTAATTTGGATCTTGATTGTTGCAACCTTGCGCGTGCTTTCGCAACAAGGCGCACCACGAGCAGTTTTAATTGGATTTAGCTTCGGAGTTGTCCTCCTTATTCTTGCTGGTTCAAGCCTCTTTGAGTCATCTAAAAAACGTCGTGAACGCGAAGATGCAATCGGCGAGGTATCAACCCCAAGTTTTCCAGTTCCTGCAATTCCAGGAAAAATTACTAGGAATAGAACGGAGCAACTAAATGGATAACTCATTAACTCCGCGCTCAAATGATCTCGGTTTAACGGCTGCAGCGAAAGCAAATACCCCAATTGAAAGTCAAGAAGCAAAGAGCTTTGGGAAGCAACTTCAAGGTTTCTGGGTAACTTTTATTACAATGTTTAAGAAAGTTAACACCGTTGAATATCCTGAGGTTAAAGAGCCAACCGCAGAACGTTTTCACGGGCGCCACCAATTAAATCGCTATGACGATGGTCTAGAAAAATGTATCGGTTGCGAACTCTGCGCTTGGGCTTGTCCAGCAGATGCAATTCTTGTTGAAGGTGAATCAAATACTGAAGAGGAACGATTTTCGCCAGGTGAAAGATATGGCAAGGTCTATCAAATTAATTATTTGCGTTGCGTTTTCTGCGGTTTATGTATTGAGGCCTGCCCAACTCGCGCGCTAACTATGACAAATGAATATGAATTAGCCGATGAATCTCGTGCGAAATTAATCTTCGAGAAAGAAGATTTAATGGCGCCGTTAAAGGCAGGGATGTTGCAGCCACCACATCCAATGGTTCCAGGAAAAACTCACATTGATTATTACCGTGGCGATATAAAAGGTGGATCCAATGGATAGCCTGGCTCTTGAAGTAGGCAGAACTCTTGCCCCAGAAGCCATTATGTTCTGGATACTTGCGCCACTTGCAGTTGTGTCAGCACTTGGAATGCTCTTCGTAAAGAAGGCTGTTCATTCCGCACTTCTATTGGCTTGGGTAATGGTTACCTTGGCAATTTTCTACATTGCGCAAGGCGCGCTTTTCCTTGGAATTGTTCAGATAATTGTTTACACCGGCGCAGTAATGATGCTGTTCCTATTTATTCTTATGTTAGTTGGTGTGGATTCTTCGGATTCGCTAGTTGAAAATATTCGTGGCCAGCGACCAGCTGCAATCACAGCGGCCATTGGCTTAGGTGGCTTAATAATTTCATTAATCGCTCGCTCTAATCTAGGTGTCGAAGCAATCGGACTGCAAGATGCAAACTCAAATGGCAACGTGCAAGGAATTGCAAGCGAGTTATTTACTAAATATGTCTGGGCTTTTGAAGTTGTTTCTGCGCTCTTAATTACTGCAGCACTTGGTGCAATGGTTCTCGCGCACAGCACATCTACTAAGTCTCGCACTGCACAACGTGATCAATCGATTGCAAGATTCCGCGGCGCTTCACTTGCAACAGCCGCTGGCCTTCCAGGTTCAGGAGTTTACGCACTTCATAATGCGGTAGATGTTCCAGCGCTATTGCCTGATGGAACACCAGCACCGTTATCAGTTTCAGCAACCCTTGATGCCAGAGGCGACATGTTGCCTTCGAAACCATTTGAACTAGAAGTTAAAGAAGTGGAGGAAGACTAAATGGATATTGCAAACTATATTTATTTATCTGCCCTGCTTTTTACAATCGGCGCAATTGGCGTAGTAGTTCGCAGAAATGCCATCGTTGTTTTTATGTGTATTGAACTAATGTTAAACGCCGCGAATCTAGCTTTTGTGACGTTCTCAAGAGTGCATGGAAATCTTTCTGGACAAGTAGCATCCTTCTTTACGATGGTTGTTGCAGCTTGTGAAGTTGTAGTTGGCCTTGCGATTATCGTTACGATTTATCGTTCCCGTCGATCAGCATCTGTTGATGATGCTAGTTTGTTGAAGCGCTAATGACTACGAGCACAAGTTTGGTTTACTTAATCGCACTTCCACTGTTTAGCGCTGGCCTGTTACTGCTCTTAGGTCGTATCGCTGATAAATGGGGACATATCTTTGCAACTTTAGTTTCAGCTTCGGTATTTGTTATTGGCGTCATGGAATTCTTTGCAATGCAGGGGCGCGAAGGTGAAGCACGTGCTGCTACGCAGAAAGTATTTGAATGGATTTCAGTTGGAACATTCCAGGTCGATGCCTCGCTTCTTCTAGATCAGCTTTCAATCTGTTTCGTTCTACTTATTTCTGGTGTTGGAACCCTTATTCATATCTATTCAATCGCCTATATGTCGCACGATCGCGATCGCCGTCGCTTCTTTGCCTACCTAAATCTATTTATTGCAGCGATGCTTCTTCTTGTATTGGGAGATTCGTATCTCAATCTCTACGTTGGCTGGGAAGGCGTAGGCCTTGCTTCATACCTATTAATTGGTTTCTGGAATCAAAAGCCTGCTTACGCAACTGCTGCAAAGAAGGCATTCGTTGCTAACCGCGTTGGCGACGTCGGTCTTTCACTTGCAATCATGATCGCATTCACACAATTTGGAACTGTAACTTTTGCTGGCGTTAAAGAGGGTGCATCAGGTGCATCAGCCGGCGCACTAACCGCAATTGGCGCAATGCTTCTGCTCGCAGCCGCAGGAAAGTCTGCACAATTCCCATTGCAATCATGGCTTGGCGATGCAATGGCCGGACCTACTCCAGTTTCAGCACTCATCCATGCCGCAACAATGGTTACCGCAGGCGTGTATCTAATTACTCGTTCTAACTTTATATTTGATGCTTCACCAACTGCGCAATTAATGGTTGTAATTGTTGGAGCAATAACACTGCTGTTTGGTGCACTAATCGGTACTGCAAAAGACGATATTAAGAAAGCTCTTGCAGCGTCAACAATGTCGCAAATTGGTTACATGATTCTAGCTACCGGACTTGGTCCAGTTGGATATGCATTTGCAATCATGCACTTAATTACTCACGGCTTCTTTAAAGCCGGAATGTTCCTTGGTGCGGGTTCGGTAATGCACGGCATGAATGATGAAGTAAACATGCGACGCTACGGCGCTATCAGAAAAGTTATGCCAATCACCGCTGCAACATTCGGACTTGGTTACTTAGCAATTCTTGGAGTTCCACCATTCGCTGGTTTCTATTCAAAAGATAAAATAATTGAAACTGCATTTTATGCTGGGGGAGTTGAGGGAATTCTTCTAGGTGGTGCGACACTCTTCGGTGCAGGAATTACCGCTTTCTATATGACTCGCGTAATGGTTTTAACTTTCGCTGGAACAAAGCGCTGGGATGAGAATGCACATCCACATGAATCACCATTCTTAATGTGGGCACCAATGGCAGTTTTGGCTGTTGGATCGGTTACGTCAGGATTTCTACTTAACTCGGGTAATGCACTCGTTAATTGGCTAGAACCTGTTGTAAACGAGAGTCATGAACATCATTCGGAACACTTTTTACCCCCACTAGCAATTTCAGCTATGGCGCTATTCGTGGTTGCAATTGGAGTTGCCTTTGCAATTCTGAAGTATCGGAGCGTTCCTGTCGTTGCACCTGAAAATGTAACTGGCTTTACAAAAGCTGCCCGTAAAGATCTTTATCAAGATTCATTTAACGAAGCAGTATTTATGCGTCCTGGCCAGAAGTTAACTGCAGGTTTGGTGAGTACTGATTATAAAGTTATTGATGGCCTAGTTCGAATGGTTGGTTGGGTTATTCAAATTTCAGCTTCATCAATTCGAAATATTCAAAGTGGATATGTCAGAAGTTATGCCTTAATTATGGTTCTTGGAGTTCTCGCTTTAGTTGCAGCAGTTTGGATGGTGACGCTATGAGTATCTTGACATCGCTACAACTGCTTCCATTAATCGGAGCTCTAGTTGTTGGAATTTTGCCAGCAAGCAATGCCAAGCTGGTTAAGCAAGTAGCTCTCGGCTTCTCCTTATTAGTGACTCTCGTTTCAATCGTGATGGCAATTAGTTTTGATAGCGGCAATAGCGCCCTGCAATTCACTGAAGTCCGCACTTGGATCTCTGCATTTAATATTAATTATGCAGTTGGTATTGATGGCATGGCACTTGTGCTTATTTTGATGACAACAATTTTGGTTCCAATCGTCTTTCTTGCAGGTTGGAACGAATCCGAAAATGGTCGCTGGAATGTAAAGGTTTTCTACATCCTGTTATTGATTCTAGAAACCATGATGATCGGCGTATTCGCTGCCACAGATGTATTCCTCTTCTACGTCATTTTCGAAGCGATGCTGCTACCGGTTTACTTCCTTATCGGTGGCTATGGTTCCGGTGATCGCGCAGCAGCAGCAATGAAGTTCTTGCTTTACAGCCTCTTCGGTGGGTTGCTTATGTTGGCTGCAGTAATTGGTCTTTACATAATTTCTACCAATCAAGGTGGCGCAACTTTCGATATCGCAAGACTTTCAGAGTTAACAATTGATTCTGCTACTCAGAACTGGTTATTCCTTGGCTTCTTTATTGCCTTTGCAATTAAAGCTCCACTCTGGCCATTCCATACTTGGCTGCCAACTGCCGCTAAATCGGCAACTGCTGGAACGTCAACGTTGCTTCTTGGTGTTCTAGATAAAGTTGGAACTTACGGGATGATCCGTTTCTGCATGAGTTTCTTCCCAGATGCAACCAAGACAATGACACCAGCCATTATCACGCTGGCAGTTATATCAATTCTTTACGGGGCGTTCTTAGCAATTGGTCAGAAAGATATTAATTCTCTGATTGCCTTTACATCTATTTCGCACTTTGGATTTATAACACTCGGAATTTTTGCGCTTACATCACAGAGTTTAACCGGCGCTATTTTCTATATGGTTAATCATGGATTCTCAACTGCAGCGCTCTTCCTAACTGCAGGTTGGATGATAAAGCGTCGTGGTTCTACTCAAATTGCAGACTTCGGTGGCTTACAACGAGTTGCCCCAGTTCTAGCTTGGTCTTTCTTCTTAGCGGGCATGTCCGCACTTGCACTTCCAGGGCTTTCAAGTTTCGTTAGTGAATTCTTAGTTCTAGTTGGTTCTTATGCGAAGTATCCAGTTGCTGCAATTCTTGGAACGCTTGGAATTATTCTTGCCGCACTTTATGTTCTGCTCGCTGTTCAACGCGCTCTACATGGTGAAACTCCGGCGACAAGCGCAGGAATTTCAGATCTAAATCTTCGAGAGAAGATTGCTATCGCGCCAGTGATTGCAGTTCTAGTTCTACTTGGGTTCTATCCAAAACCAGCGCTAGAAGTTATTAATCCAACTACAAAGACTGTAATGATAAATGCCGGAGTAAGCGATCCAGTAGCAAAGGTGGCGAAGTAAATGTTAACTGCGCCTAAATTAGATTACGCACTCTTGGCACCAATGTTGATTATTCTCGGTGCTGCCTTAATCGGTGTTCTTATAGAAGCCTTCGCTAAGCAAGCTTGGCGGGCTCGCCTTCAATTAGTAGTGGCACTTGGTGCAATTGTTATTTCATTCGAGCAACTCTTCCGTGTCAGAAATCAAGGCTCATCTATTGCTGCAGTTACATCTGTATCGATTGACGGTACTGGAATCTTTTTACAAGGCGCGATATTAATCTTTGCATTTCTAGGAATTTTAATCATTGCAGATCACGATAACTTTGCCGCACAAGCATCCGCCCTTCCTGGTTCGCCAGAAGAAGCAGCTGCTATTCAAGCCGGAAAACAACAGACCGAAGTCTTTCCTCTAACCCTCTTTGCGGTTGCCGGAATGATGCTCTTTCCAGTCGCAACAGATTTCATAACTCTCTTCGTAGCGCTAGAAGTATTGTCGCTCCCGTTATATCTAATGGCCGGACTTTCTCGCCGCCGCAGATTACTTTCGCAAGAAGCAGCACTTAAATACTTCTTACTCGGTGCATATTCATCAGCATTCTTTCTATTTGGCGCCGCTCTTCTCTATGGTTATTCCGGAACGCTCTCACTCAATGGTTTAACAGATGCAATCCGTGGTTCCGGTGGAAATGATGTTTTCCTACTTCTTGGAATCGCTTTTCTTTCAGTCGGTTTATTGTTTAAAGTTGGCGCGGTTCCATTCCACTCTTGGACACCTGATGTTTATCAGGGTGCACCAACCCCAATAACTGGTTTTATGGCGGCGGCAACAAAGGCTGCGGCATTCGGAGCAACACTGCGTATTTTTTATCTCGGATTAGATTCCGCACAAACAAGTTGGAAACCAATTATCGCAGTGATAGCAGTACTTACGATGATTGTTGGATCAATTGCGGCAATCTCGCAACGAGACATGAAGCGCATGTTGGCCTTCTCTTCAATTGCTCATGCCGGATTTATTCTTACCGCGGTTGTTTCGCTAAATCAGAACGCACTTAGTGCAACGCTCTTTTATCTCGTTGCATATGGTGTTGCCACAATAGGCGCCTTTGGAGTTATTACCCTTGTTCGAGATTCTGCTGGTGAAGTTAGTGATGTTAATCGTTGGGTCGGCCTTGGAAAGAAATCTCCATTAGTCGCAGCAGTATTTTCATTATTCCTACTCAGCTTTGCCGGTATTCCATTAACAAGCGGCTTTGTTGGTAAATTCTCAATCTTTTCAGCGGCATATGAATCCGGAAATATCTATTTAGTTGTTGCTGGTGTGCTTTCAAGTGCAATCGCAGTCTTCTTCTACTTACGAGTCATCTTGATGCTTTTCTTTGCAGATTCAACCAATGATTCTATTTCGGTTGTAATCCCATCTATTCTCACAAGAATTTCAATTTCAATATGTGCCCTAATAACAATTATTTTGGGAATAGCCCCATCACTTCTTTTTGATATCGCGCAAGACTTCGCTTACTTCTTACGCTAATGACTAAAATCGGAATTCCGGATATTGATCCCGCACTTGAACAAGAACTTCTAGCCTCTATGGCTCAAGTCGAAGTGCTATTGCGCGATTCCATCGAAGGTAAATATCCATTAGTTATCGAAACTTCTAGACACTTAGTTGATGCCGGAGGTAAGCGCCTGCGCCCACTCTTGACTCTTATTGCATCGCAATTTGGCAATCCTAAGGCCAAGGGAATTGTTGAAGCCGCAGTTGTATGCGAGTTAACACATCTAGGAACTCTTTATCATGATGATGTTATGGATGAAGCGCCACTTCGCAGAGGTGTTGAAAGTGCAAATAATCGCTGGAACAACACCGTTGCAATCCTTACCGGAGATTATTTATTTGCTAAGACCTCTCAACTATTGGCAGATCTAGGACCAGAAGCAGTTCGGTTACAAGCATTCACCTTTGAAAGATTAGTAATTGGCCAGATAACCGAGACTCAAGGTTCAAGTGAAGGTAAAACGCAGTTAGAACATTATTTAAATGTGGTTGCAGATAAGACAGCATCACTCATATCAGCAAGTGCCAGATATGGTGCCATGATTTCTGGGGCAGATGTAAAGATTATGGATGCACTTACGAAATTTGGCGAAGAAATAGGAACTGTATTTCAACTTGCAGATGACATCATCGACATTGCAAGCGATTCAAAGGAGTCTGGAAAGACACCAGGAACAGATCTTCGCGAGGGAGTTCCGACTCTTGTGACGCTCTTTATTCTTGAATCAAGCGACCCAGCAGATGCCGAGCTGAAGAAAATATTGTCTGCTCCGATAACTGATGAAGCGGTTGTTGCACAAACTATTTTGAAACTACGAAGCCACAGCGCATTAACTAAATCACGTGAATTAGTTGCTGGCTACGGTAAGTCAGCCCAGAAACATTTAGAAATACTTCCAGAGAGTCCAGCAAAAGCAGCTTTAGTCGGGCTGAGCCAAGCGGTTATCTCGCGTACTTCCTGATTTAATTAAGTCGTAACCAAGTGCTATCAACGCAATCCAAATAAACACAAACCCAATCCATCTTGCATTTGGCATAGGCTCATGACGCAAGAAAACTGCAAGCATAAATTGGATCGTTGGAGTTAAGTATTGCAACAATCCAATCATCGTAAATGGAATTCTGGTGGTTGCACCATTAAATAGCAGCAATGGAATAGCGGTAACTGCGCCAGCGCCGATCAGAAGCGCTGTTAGGCCAAAACCGTTACCAAATTGGCCTTCGCCTTTCTGACCAATCCAAAGTAAATATCCGGCATAAAAGAATGAAGAAATGAAAGTCTCAATCGCAAGTCCTTGAAGTGCACCTAGATTAATCTTCTTCTTCACAAAACTATAAGAGCTCCAAGAGAAAGCAAGCGCAAATGAGATCCAAGGTGGACGTCCATAATCAATAGTTAAAATAATTACACCAACTGTTGCAACGATAAATGCAATCCATTGGATCTTTCGCAACTCTTCTTTGAAAGCCAGAATTCCCAGGAGAACTAGAAGAATTGGTTGCATGTAATAGCCGAGGGATGCTTCAACTATCTGTTCGTTATTCACAGCCCAGATATATGTAAGCCAATTTACTGAAATAAAGCCAGCCGCCAAGGTAAATTTCCAGAAGATTCCGGGGGATAGCATTAAAGCAAAAGTAGATTTAAGTTGGTGTCCAATAGCAAGTGCGATTACACAAATAACTAGGGACCAAACTGCGCGGTGTGAAACCATTTCCAATGGTGTTGCTGGTTTTAACAGTGGCCAATAAAGCGGAAATAAACCCCAAAGGGTGTAAGAACTAAAGCCGTAGATAAAACCGAGACGAGTTTTACTCATCTATTAACGATAATTCGTAAATTGAACTGCAAAATCTAACTTCTGCCCTTTTACTAGCGCCATTGTGTCCTGCAAATCATCACGAGACTTACTGGTGACTCGAAGCGTCTCTCCTTGAATCTGGGTCTTCACAGATTTTGGACCTTCGTCGCGAATAATCTTTGCCAACTTCTTGGCATTTTCAGTAGAGATTCCTTCTTTCAAGGTGCAGCTAATCTTGTAAATCTTTCCACTTAACTCTGGATCAGTTGACTCTAAATGCTTCAACGAAACCTGGCGCTTAATTAACTTGTCCTTGAATACTTCTAGAACGGCCTTAGCCTTCTCTTCGGACTGTCCTTCAATTAGAAACTTCTCGCCAGACTTTTCAATCTTGCTATCTGTATTTTTGAAGTCAAAGCGTGTTGCAATTTCGCGATCGGCTTGATTGAAAGCATTATCAACTTCCATATGATCAACTTCAGAGACGATATCGAAACTTGAATCAGCCAATTTAAAGACTCCTTTATCAATGAGCGAATTTCTAGAATTTACATATTCTACTGAGCGCAATTGTAGGGTAAATTGTGCTCATGATTCGGAGCACTCGTAAATTCCCGAGCCTCCCATATTTTTGGTCGCTGATTGATTGGTCCATCCCTTCGCTAAACCCATATAAAGGGCAATTACTTCAAGCACAAAGCGTCGACGACTTGGCCAATATTGCAAGAAAGCGCACCCCTAAAGTTGTCTTTGATTATGTCGAAGGTGGCGCTATCGATGAGATCGCATATTCCAGAAGTCGTGCGGCATATTCCAGAATCGAAATCAATTCACGAGTCTTACGTGATGTTTCCAAGATTGACACCAGTGAAAAGATTTTAGGCAAAGTTGTAGATATCCCAATCTGCTTTGCCCCAACTGGATACACCCGCTTGATGCATCACGTCGGTGAACCAGCTGTCGCAAATGTGGCCAGCAATAAGAATTTGATTTATGCCTTATCAACCATGGGAACAACTTCACCAGAAGAACTTGCAGCAGCCGTTCCAAATTCCAGACGTTGGTTCCAGCTTTATATTATGAAAAATCGCAGTGATAGCTTGGCGGTAATTAAACAGGCAAAAGATAATGGATTCGAAGCGCTAGTTTTAACGGTTGATACTCCGGTCGTAGGTCTTCGCTATAGAGACAATCGAAATGGTTTGACAGTTCCACCTAAAATCAGAATTAATACAGTTTTCGCAATTGCTCGCAAACCTATCTGGTGGCTAAATTTATTCACTACCGGAAAATTAGAATTTGCAGCCTTCAGAGGTTGGGATAAACCACTTTCACAACTTGCAGGATTAATCTTTGATCCAGCCACAACCATGAAAGATATAACTTGGCTGCGTTCTGTTTGGAAAGGCCCAATAATTATCAAAGGAATTCAAAGCGTGGAGGATGCAAAGGCCGTAGCAAAACTTGGTGTTCAAGGAATTATTCTCTCCAATCACGGAGGTCGCCAATTTGATCGTGGTCCAGTTCCACTAGAAATACTTCCTGAAGTTGTTAAAGCGGTTGGAAATAAAGTTGAGATTTATATCGATGGCGGAATCATGTCGGGCCTTGATGCACTTGGTGCAATTGCACTTGGTGCAAAAGCTGTATTCATCGGTCGTGCCTATCTATATGGTGCCATGGCCAATGGTGAAGCCGGTGTAGAGCAAGTGATTGAAATTATGCGCAGAGAATTTGAAAATGGAATGGCACTCATCGGTGCAACCAATATCGCTGAAGTCCGCAAAAATGGAGCCCGAATTAGGAATTAGTAAGTGCGCGACTTAATAAGGTAATCTACGCAAGCCGTAAATAACCCTGGCGGGTTGCCCGAGCGGCCAATGGGAGGGGACTGTAAATCCCCCGGCTCTGCCTTCGAAGGTTCAAATCCTTCACCCGCCACCAGTAAGTTCTTATGAAAATGAGCGTAAGTTCCATTAGGGTCTTATTGAATAGCCTGCCTAACTTTTATGGTGAGTGGAAAAATTAACTTTAGCTAAAAAGTCTCATTGGCGATTTTTCTTATTTCCTAAGGCTCAACTTATCTATGAGTAATTCCGCATGCTGGAGCGATGAAATAAACTTTTGACTTTGATGGAGTATTGTTGAAAGTAACTTTTGCAATAGATTTGGAAGTGTTAATGAAAACTCTAGTTGCCCTGGATGACCTACGTGGTTACTCAGAGAGTTTCAGTGATGTGGTTGTAGTCGGCTCAGGGCCTGCCGGAGTCGCTGCTTCAGTAACTGCAGCGCGCGAAGGAGCAAGTGTCACCGTTGTCGAGAAATACGGATTTAGCGGAGGACAGACTGTAGCGGGCCTCTCGGGCACGATATGTGGTCTCTATGCAACCCACAGCGATTCGAGCAGAGCGCCGGAGATCATCACTGGGGGATTTGCACGAGAGTTTCTTGAGCGTCTTGAAGAGCTAGGTGGTGTCACAGATCCGATTAAGTACGGCAAGACCTTCACTCGAGTTCATGACCCTTTGATGTGGAGGATTGCGGCCGACCAACTTCTAACTGAAGCGAAGGTAAATATCCGCTACCACACGATGGTGATCGGTGTGATTGCAGATGATATGAATCTCACCGGCGTCATTACCTCAGATGTCGGCGGCGTAACTGTCTTAAGAGCCAGTCGATTCATTGATGCTACTGGTGACGCGAGTCTTATTGCGCTTTCAGGGATGCCTACCGAAGTCGTCCCAGTCGATGAACGACAAAACCCAACGATGATGTTTCGTCTTCAAGATGTAGATGTCGATTCGCTATATGAGAAGATGGGTGCAGATTCGATAATGCCAATCGAGATATCTAATCTGATTACAAAAGCGCGCGAAGGTGGAGCCGATTTACCCAGGACAAAGATCTTTCTCTTTCCTACTCCGAGGCGAGGGCAACTCTTGGTTAACGCAACTCGCATCCAGGGCCATCAAGGAGAAGCGTTGGATGTCAATAGTGCAATTGATCTTTCGACAGCAGAGATTCAAGGTCGGCGCCAAGTTCTTTCCTATTTTGATTTCATTCGAGCATCTATCCCCGGTTGTTCCAATGCAAGCTTGCTAGATACAGGCGTACAAGTCGGAGTGAGACAATCTCGCCAAGTAGCGGGAATCAAGACTCTTACTACCGATGATGTGGTCAATTGCAAGAAGTGGGATACGGCAATTGCAAGGTCAGCATGGCCGATTGAGCGCCACGTTGGTGAGAAACCAGAACTAGTTTGGATTAAGGACGACCATTATGAAGTGCCCTTGGAAACTCTTATCCCGCGAGTGGGAGAAGGCGTAATAGTCGCAGGGCGTTGTCTAAGTGCTGATTCTGCTGCAATGGCCGCATCGCGCGTTACAGCACAATGTTTCGGCTATGGCGAGGCTGCTGGAGTAACAGTTGCTCGATCAATCGCTGCCAATAAGGAGATTAGATCTACTGATCTGCTTGGTGTGGCAGCACAAGTACAGAAGACTTGGCCGTTGATCCAAGGGAGCAGAACATGAGCCGCAGAGAGAATTTAAGGAGTAATTTCGAACCTGGATCAACACGCTGGGCGGTGCGTATGGCGCAGTGGCGTGCAATGGGTATAAAGGAAGAAGACTTCGAACGTCCGAAGATTGCTGTCGTCAATAGCTCTTCGGGGCTATCAATCTGTTACTCGCATCTTGACGCACTTGCTGATTTGGTTGTCAAAGAGATTTACAATGCAGGCGGGTTAGGTTTTGAAATCCGAACTGTTGCTCCGAGCGACTTCGTGACGAGTGCAGGCCGAGAAGCAAGATACTTAATGCCCTCTCGAGATCTGATCGTAAACGATATCGAGGCTGCAGTAGAGGGAGCTGTTCTTGACGGGATGGTTCTTCTTAGCTCATGCGATAAGACAACACCTGGTCACCTTATGGCTGCTGCGAGATTGAACTTACCGAGCATCGTTGTAATCGGGGGATATCAGGTTGCAGGATGTTTGCGTGGTGAGATGGTAGATATTGACACCGTATATGAAGATGTTGGCGCTGTAACAGTTGGAAAGTTGAGCACTGAAGAGTTAGCTGAGATCGCTCGGGTAGCGATAGTTGGTCCAGGCGTCTGCGCAGGTCTCGGCACAGCTAATAGCATGCATATGGTTGCAGAAGCCCTAGGCATGACTCTTCCTGGTTCGGCACCTGTGCGCGCGGGTAGCGAGAAGATGAATGCCAAAGCGACTGAATCTGCGTATGCGATTCTTGATCTGCTTGCAAAGGGAACAAAGCCGCGCGAGATAATCACAGAAGGAGCCATAAGAAATGCCTTGACGCTTGCGACAGCTGCGGCGACGAGCGTTAATGTAGTGCGGCACATCGCAGCCATTTCGGTCGAAGCTGGTTTAGATATAGATGTGATTGGTGCGCTTGAGGAAATAGGTGCAAAGACGCCACTGCTAGCTCGGATCAGGCCTAATGGATTAGCCACTGTGCCCGAGTTAGAGGCAGCAGGTGGTGCGCATGCAGTGCTTTCAGAACTTCGCGAACATCTCGACTTGAACGTCAAAACTGTCTCCGGCATGACGCTAGGGGAACAACTCATTAACTCTGGTTCGAAAAACAAAGAGGTAATCTCTAAGTCAGATAACCCACTCTCGAAGACTGGAGGATTGCGCGTCCTAAGAGGAACACTGGCACCGTCTGGCGCGATTTTGAAAGTTGCGGCAGTTAAAGATCCAAGTCGAAAGTTCGTTGGTGCAGCGAAAGTATTCTCGGAAGAGTTGTCTGCCCTTAAGGCGGTAAAGGCATCACAAATCCATCCAGGTGACGTGCTCGTACTTAGAGGGATGGGACCGCGCGGAGGCCCAGGAACGGTCTTTGCAGCAGGACTTGTCGCTGCACTTGTTGGCGCTGGATTGAGCAACGAAGTTGCAGTTGTAACTGATGGAGAACTTTCAGGTCTGAATTCAGGCCTAACAGTCGGCCAGGTTATGCCGGAGGCCGCAGATGGAGGGCCTCTGGCAATAATTCAAGACGGAGATCAAATCAGCATAGATCTAGGAAGTTGGCGCGTTGATCTGCTCGTCTCAGAGACCGAGGTAAAGGAGCGATTGGAAAGATTGGATAAAACACCTAGTTGGAAGAAGGAAACTGGCTTGCTTAGACTTTACGGAGCAAATGTGGGGCCACTTAACCGTGGCGCGGTACTTGGAGATGTTCTTCGACAAGAACCTTAAGCTGGGATTATCAACTGAACTCACGAGTGAGGCGGCTTGGGCTTATTGGTGGGAGAGAAGAGGACTGTAAATCCCCCGGCTCTGCCTTCGAAGGTTCAAATCCTTCACCCGCCACCAAATCAGTTATTTGTTCCATGGGATCTTATTAACCGAAAACCCACCATCAATGGTCAAAATTTCGCCAGTTATAAAACTAGCTTCAGTCGATAGAAGGAATTGAACACCGGCGGCGATTTCGTCTGGTTCACTAAATCTCTTCATTGCATGCATATCTATAAGAGATGGATCTAAGTAACCAGCTTGTTGTGCATTTATAACCATCGCAGTGTTGACATATCCGGGAGCAATTGCATTTACGCGAATTCCAAATTCTGCCCATTCAACTGCCAAAGTACGAGTTAGCGCATCGATTCCTGCTTTCGCAACTGCGTAGGGAAGTCGGCGCGGCCAACCAAAAATATGAGCAACTGAAGAGAAATTGACTATTGCACCTCCAGTTTTATTGGCAACAAGATGCCTTGCAAATGCTTGATTCATATAGAAATGTCCATCGAGGTGACAATCTCTTACTTCTTTCCATTGTTCAGGAGTCAACTCTAAGCTCGAATGATTTGTGCTATTCCCTGCTGTTACTACGAGCCCTGTTAATGATTTTGCCCATTGTGCACTTTCTTTAACTGCCTTTGCTGCTCCTTCGGCAGATGTGATGTCAGACTTAAGTATCAGTAATCGATCCACACCAATTTCTTTTTGGAATTCTTCTAGAGTTCCTAAATTAATATCAGCAGCAATAACTTTTACGTTAGGCCAATTAGCAAGTAATCGTTTTACAGTGGCAAAACCGATGCCGCTTGCACCGCCAGCAACAATTATTGCTTCATGACCACCGTTAGATTCTGACACTAGTCAACCCAGAGTGTGGCTTCGAATTCAACGCGAAGATCTGGGAGCATTAGTTTTACGCCACCAACAAATGAGGAAGCAGGCATAGCGGATGCAAAATATTCACCATGTGCCTTTGCCACTGCGGGCCATTCATCAATGTTTGTGAGAAAGACTCTGGTTCTAATTGTGTTATCTAAGGTTGCGCCAAGTTCTTCAATTGCCCTTTTAACTTCCGCAAGAATATATTGCATTTGCCCGTAAGTATCGTTTGGGCAGATAACCTCACCTTCCCGAGTTGTTGCAGTCGTGCCACTTACTTCAATTAGATTTCCCATTCGCACAGCCCGTGAGTATCCAACTATTGGAGCCCATGGACGATTTCCATCAACGCGAGACACAATTGCCATTACTTACCGCCTTTCTATAAATTACAGGCTTTCTGTAATTTTTAGGGAATTTATTCGCTCTCTATGCTTGCGATGTGCGTTCCAGTTGAGATTTCTTCACCTTCACGGAATAACTGTTCTTTTAGTATTCCAGAAACAGGAGATGGAATCTCGACCGTTGCTTTATCTGTCTCCACTTCCATTAATGATTCGCCTATTTCTACCCGATCACCAATCGACTTACTCCATGAAACTAAGTACACCTCATCTGTTGTTTCGGCTACGCGTGGCATTTTTATCATGTGCTTCATTAACGTGAATCCTTCGCGGGCGTCCAGATGTTTTCAAACATTTTCGCTAGCGAAGGCTCGGGCGCCTGCGTGCAGGTAGCAAGCACATTCTCTAGCGTTACCTTCATGGAAGCTTTCATCTCCTGAATACTTTCATGAGTCAAGATTCCCTGTGCAATGAGTGCGTTTTCAGTCACCTTAATCGGGTCACGTTCTAGCCATTTTTCTAATTCGCCTGCGGGGCGATAAAGAGCTTGATCGGTGCGTGAATGACCAGCGAATCGGTAAGTTTTCGCTTCAATTAAAGTTGGGCCGCCACCAGTTCGAGCTCGCTCAATAGCCTCTGATACTCCGCTTCGAACTGCTGATATATCCATGCCATCGATTGCGAAGTGTGGCATGTTGTAACTTTCAGCGCGCATGTGTAAATCTTCTATTGGAGTTGTTGTATTGATTCGACTGTATTCACCATAAACATTGTTGTCGCAGATAAATACAACCGGCAGTTTCCAAATAGCGGCAAGATTAAGACCTTCATGGAATGCACCAATATTTGTTGCACCATCGCCAAAGACGGCTACCGCAACGCTGTCAATTCCCTGCGTTTGAAAGGCGAGAGCAGCGCCGGTTGCGATAGGAATACCTGCGCCAATAATTGCAGATGTAGGTAACAGGCCCAGGTCCATGTCGCACATATGCATAGTTCCACCGACACCACCGCAACACCCAATTATTTTTCCCATGATTTCACCAAGAACAGATTCAGGTGTTAGGCCAAGCGCAAGTGCTATTCCATGTCCGCGATATGTAGCAGCGACAACATCGGTATGACGGAGCACTGAAGCCAAACCAACTGCTAAGGCTTCTTGACCTTGACAGAGGTGTGTACTTCCGCGTGCTAAACCGGCAGCGAAAATTGGAATAATTTGATCTTCAAATTCCCGAATCTCAAGCATGCGCTCGTACTGCGTAAGTTGGTCGTTCTGAATATCCTGTCTGCGTGACATAGCGGTTTTCATTGTGAAATCCCCTCTGCTTGCCACCAAGTTTTTGGCTTCTCACCAGTTGCCAGCGCATGTGTAAGTTGGCGAATGATGTCATCTTGAGTTGGGATGAATCGGCTTTCAAGTACGCCACTGTAAGGAATTGGAACATCAGGTGTAGTAATTCGAAATGGTGCACCTTTGAGTGAATTAAATAGTTGCGCTGTAATAGTTGCAACAATTTCTGATCCCCAGCCACCACTTTCAGGCGCTTCTTCAACTACAACAAGTCGGCCGGTTTTCTTTACAGATTCTAGAACTGCATCTCGATCCCAAGGTACGATTGTTGCCAAATCAATTAGTTCTGCGTCGATACCAGATACTTCTATCGCTGCTTTGCACACGTTCACCATTTGCCCAAGGGAAACAATGGTAATCGCATTACCTGAACGAATAGTTCTCGCTTTTCCAATTTTCATCGTTATTGATGTATCGACTTCGCCGCGCTCGCCGTACAAGTTACGGGGTTCTAGAACCATAACTGGATCTGGATCTTGAATTGCTGCTCGCAGCAAACTATATGCTGACTGCGGATCACTTAGATGAATTACTTTCAAACCTGGGGTAGCAGCAACCCAATTCTCAAGAGTTTGCGAATGTTGACTACCGAAGCCAAGTCCAGAGCCACATGATGCACGCACAACCATAGGAACAGAGAGCGTTCCATTACTTAAGTAACGCATTTTCGCAGCCTCGGTAACAAGCTGATCAAGAGCGACACCAAGAAATTCCATAAACATTATTTCTATAACTGGTTTCATTCCCATTATCGCAGCACCAACAGCGGCCCCCGTAAAAGCCATTTCAGAAATCGGAGTATCGCGAACACGAAGTGAACCAAACTCGGCGAGCAAACCTTCAGATGTTTTAAAAGGTCCCTCAGCATGAGCTACATCTTCACCAAAAAGCATAACTTTAGAATCTTCACGCATTTCATCTGCAAGAGCAGAAACTATCGCCTGACGAAATCTCATTACCGTCATAGCGCTCCTTCAAAAAAGTTTTAATTTAATTCATCAAATTAAATAATTAATTACGTTGTAAATACTACACTTTCGAATTGTAAAGGGATATAGTTATGGAATTCATAGGCGAAAAAAAGATGAAATTTTCTCGCTATGTGGAATTAATAATTTAACCCAAAACCGTTGACTGGGAGATGAAAATGGATTTAACAATTACTCGAATCGAAACCGAGCAAATTCGAGTTCCACTAGCGCGGGTTTATCAGGGCAGCCACTACAAGATGACACATCGCTCAACAATTTTAACTCGAATTCATACTGCGAGCGGATTAGTAGGAGAAGCTTACGCCGGTGATGAGGATGCCGGGCTAGCAGAAATCGATGCAATCATTCATGATGAAATCGCTCCTAAATTAATAGGACAAGATGGTTCTGCAATTGAAAAATGTTGGGAACTTGCGCGACCCGCTACATGGGACATTTTGCGAGATCGCAGACTCGGCCTCGTTGCATGTGGATCGATAGACCTAACTTTATGGGATTTATTTGGGCGTTCGCTAGAAACTCCGTTATGGAAACTCTGGGGTGGGTACCGATCAAAAATTCCAGTTATAAGTATTGGCGGATATTACAAAAGCGATTTATCCATCGAAGAAGAAGTCGAATATCTTGTTAAGGAACAGTTCGCCGGGATGAAGTTTAAAATTGGCGGCATGAGTCCAGAAGACGACGTTAAACGTTTTAGAAGGGCACGAGCAGTCGGCGGAGATGATTTTCGAATTGCTGTCGACGCAAACCAGGGTTACACCGTGTCAGATGCAATCACCTTCTCACATTTAGTTAGAGAGGATAATCTCCTCTGGTTTGAAGAACCCTGTCAGTGGCAGAACGATCGACGTGCTATGAGAGATGTTCGATTTGCTGGTGGAGTTGCAGTTTGCGCAGGACAAAGTGAGTTCTCTGCTGCAGGTTGTAGAGATTTGATGGAAACAGCTTCGATTGATTATTGTAATTTTGATTCCTCTTGGTCAGGAGGTCCAACTGAATGGCGCAAAGTTGCAGCAATGGCAACTGTCTATGACGTAAAAATGGCCCACCATGAAGAGCCGCAAGCCTCTTCACATCTGCTTGCATCTATTCCTCACGGAACGTACATGGAGTTTTTTCATCCGATGCGAGATCCAATTTGGCATAACATGATTGCTAATCGACCACAGTTAAATTCTGGCTACTTTCAATTAAGTGATAACCCAGGTTTAGGTTGGGAACTTGATCGCGATTACATTGCGAAGTATCGAATCGCTGAACGGGCTAGCGGCAAAGCATAAAAAGAATTACTTGGCAGTGGTTGGTTCTTCGAAACCTCTAGATGGAAGCCATCGAGATTCGCTTCCAGCAGGTGAATACATCCACCATGAAAGATAGATTTCGTCATTGGTAACTTGGGTTCGATGTCGAACCATAGATGGTGTGTAAATAACAGAACCTGCTCCTACTTCATAAGGAACATCATCCATAAAGATTGTTGCGTTACCAGATAGAACTGTTGCAATTTCTTCAGCAGGATGAGAATGTTCTTCAGTACTAAGCCCTGGTGGAATTGCACTTAAACCAATTGCAATATCTTTTGAAGTTCCATTATCGGGAGTTGCTAAAACAACAACGATTCTTCCATTAAGAAATCTTCCAGTTGGGTGACTTCCTCGGGCAAGCGCTTCGGTCATTTCAATCTTCATTTCTTCAAGATTGAAGATGATCGGAACCGCTCCTGGAATCGGAATTGTTACGTTCATGGTCAGCTCATTTCTTTTCAAGAGAGTCTAAGTAAAGACTATTTGACGACACATACCTAGAATGTTTCCGAATCGCGGAGAAGTAGCGAAGCGGCTAGCAAGAGTAAGCACCTTATAATCGCTTTAGCCCTATAACAAAATGTTACTTAAGCAGGCTTGAGAAGAGCTCAAATTGCCGCCGAATGGCTGCTGCCAGTTTTTCGGTATGCGGATTTTTTCAAAGGTTAGGGACTTGCAAGTGTTGACTCACCAATAATCGTAGTTACAATTTCAGAGACCAATAAGTTCACGAACTGAAATAGCAGTGCACCAAGAGCGATGTTAATAACGTAAATAACACTGTAATTGTTGTATTGATTGATTTTCCACTCAACGCAGTTCCAATTATAAACAAAGGAGAGAAAGAATGAAGAAATCCTTAAAGTTGCCAGTACTCATCGCAGTTGCGCTGAGCACGGCGCTCTTATCATCATCTTTGGCAGTCGCGGCCCCAAAGCCGGGCGAAGTAGGAAGCACGACTCTCAGAGCATCGCATCCTCAGAAGCCAACTAGCTGGAATTATCTACAAGATGGCACTAGTGCTTTCTTTGTTCCAACTTATTTAAATATTCTCGAGTCATTATTCGAAACAGACTCTAAAGGCGCATTAAAGCCATTGTTGGCAACCAAACTCGCTGTCTCTAAAGATGGTCTTACCTACACTATCGATTTGCGCAAGGCGACTTTCCATGATGGATCTGAATTTACTTCAGCAGACGTTGTTTATTCCCTTGAAAAGAATAAAACAGCTACCAATGGACTTTTGTCATCACCTCTAGCTGTTACCAAAAGCATAAAGGCTTCAGGTCCAAGCAAAGTAATAGTTAAATTGTCACGACCAAGTAACTCTTTTAGAGAAGCACTAGGTCAGCCTGCAACCATGATCGCTCCAAGTGGATACTTTGAGTCAGATAATGTCGGAAAGAAGTTAATTGGAACCGGGCCATTCTCATTCGGCGCGTTTCGCCAAGATATCGACTTACATCTCAATAGAAATGCAAAGTATTGGGGTACAAAGCCTTTCTTTAAGAAGGTTATCCACCAATTCCGCGATGACGAGCCAGCAACAATCTCTGCATTGAAGACCGGACAACTCGACGTTGTTGGCATGCTCTTTGGTGCTGGAGTTGATCAGGTGAAGCCATTCATAACTGATAAGAAGTATCAGACTTTCTTCTGGCCTTCGACTTCAGCCTCATACCTATTCTTAAACCCTAAGACCACGGCTCTTAAGGATATTAAGGTGCGAAAGGCGATTGCACATGCAATCAATCGCAAACCAATCATCGATGCAGCTGTCGGTGGATATGCTGAGCCTGGTTGCTTAATGGTTCCAACTTGGACATCACCATGGAACAGCAATTACTGCCCTTACAAGTTCGACGTAGCTAAATCTAAAGCATTGCTAAAGGATGCTGGTTTTGCTGACGGGTTGGAACTTGATTTCCCATATCTGACTCTTGCAGAGTTCCCTGCCTCATTCGAAGTTCTTTCTGCGCAATTAGCTGCAGTTGGAATTACCGTTAAAGGTAGAGGTCAAGACATTGCAACATGGATTGCGAAGGTCTGGGCAACTCCAACACCTGAATACGATATAAATCACATCACTAACAACGCCCCCCTCTCGACATTTGGTTGCAAGGGAACAACAACACCTTACGGTTATGAGGCTTTGTGCGACGAAAAGTTTGAGTCGTTAATAGCAAGTAGCGATTCAATCGTAGATCCTAAGAAGTACGTAGCTGCGATGAAGGAGACTGCAAATTATGTCGCCGATCAGGCGTGGGTTATTGAAATCTTCTCTAAGAACGAACCGGGAATTGCCAATGCCAAACTAACTGGTATTGCAAAAGCCCGTACTTCTATGGAAATGGATTACCGTAATATCAAGTGGGCTAAGTAGTAAATTAGCAAGAGCTGATGAAGGAGAGGGACCTAGGTCCCTCTCCTTTTCTCCATAGCTGCAACAAGTAATGAAAGGAAGATATTGTGATTCGAGTTTTCATTCGATCCTTCACCCTTATGGTTATATCGGCCTTTACTGGATCTGTAGTTGTTTTCGTCCTTCTTCGAAGTGTTGGTGGCGACATTGCGACTGTCATGCTGGGGACCAGAGCCACACAAGAGTCGCTAGAGCTTCTTCGTGAAACTTTTGGGCTTAATCGTTCGTGGGTAGAGCAGTATGTTTCGTGGATTGGCGGCGTATTAACTGGAAACCTCGGTGAGGCGTACTCAAAACAGTATGTTATTTCGACTGAAATCGCCCAACGCCTTGAACCAACTCTAATTCTTACATTTGGCTCACTGTTGATTTCTATACCGATAGCGCTAGTAGTTGGTCTTTATTCCGCCATGAATTTCAAACGCTGGCGTGGAGCTTCAGTGGATGGTATTGCACAAATTGGTCTGGCCATCCCTCAATTCTTCTTAGCTTTAGTGCTTGTCCTGATTTTCGCTGTGCGCCTAGGTTGGCTTCCAGCAACTGGGTATGTGTCAATATTTACCGACCCGGTAGAAGCTCTTCGTTCAATGGTTTTACCAATTACAACCCTGAGTTTGGGAATTACAGCAGTTTTTACCCGTTTTGTGCGAACCTCAATGATTGAACAGATGAATGAAGATTATATGCGCACAGCAAAGGCGAAAGGTCGTACTGTTCGATCGGCCGCAATTATCCATGGGCTGCGCAACGCGGCAATTCCTCTAGTAACAACTGGAGCTTTACAAATCGGCGCCCTTATTGCCGGATCAGTTGTTGTAGAGAATGTCTTCACCATTCCTGGTATCGGACGACTCCTTTTGACTTCCGCAGTGACTCGAGAAGCAATTACGGTTCAATCTCTTTCGTTAGTGATATTAATTATTATCCTCACGATGAATTTATTTATGGATGTGCTTTATGGAATTTTGGATCCTCGAATTAGACATAAGGAGGCTCGCAAATGAAAAAATTGAGTAGAACGGGCCGTAAGTCTCGGAAATCAACTGCTTTGAAATCGCCACAATTACTGCTGGGAATAATTCTTTCAGGCTTCGTGCTCACAATTACCTTTGTCTCATTTTTTTGGACGCCATGGGACCCGATTGGCATTAACGTAGAAGACAGACTGCTTCCACCAAATCTTTCGCACTGGTTTGGAACTGACCGATTAGGACGAGATCTGTTTTCACAAATAATGGTGGGAAGTCAAAATACGCTTTTCGTTGCTCTGATTTCCACAATTCTAGGCGCGGTGCTCGGCACTTCACTAGGTCTCGCAGCTGCAGGATCAGGACCACGTTTGGGAGCGGTTATTACTCGAATCTCTGATATTGGAATAGCGCTGCCCAGCATTCTTATCGCACTAGTTCTTGCAACAACACTCGGACCCGGAAGATTGAGCGTTATCATCGCGATCAGTTTTTGGTTCGTTCCGGTAACTGCTCGTGTTGTGGTGGGCCCTGCTCGGCAAATATTGGCTCTAGATTTTGTTGAAGCAGCGATGACGCATGGACGCAGTCGCAGATATATTCTTTTTAGGCAGGTATTTCCAAATATAGCGCCCATCGTGATTGTGCAAACTTCCATGATGTTTGCGGCAGGCATTTTGATTGAAGCTTCACTCTCATTTCTTGGCGTTGGGGCGCAACCGCCGACAACTTCATGGGGAAAGATATTGATGGATTCGCAGCCATTGGTTCAACAGGCACCTTATTACACAATATTACCTGGAGCATTTATTGTGATTTCAGTTCTAGGTTTCAACCTTATTGGTGATGGTTTGTCGGTTCTCTTGGATCCACAACAATCTAAAAAAGGAGTTGTCTGATGTTAGAAATTAATAATCTTCGCATCAGCATCGCTGGTAAAACTCTTGTAAAGATTGATCATCTCTCTGCCACACCAGGAGAACGGTTAGGTCTCGTCGGTGAATCTGGTTCTGGTAAGACTCTGACGGTGCTGAGTATTCTCGGCCTACTTCCGGAAATGATGGATGTAGAGGGATCAATAGTTTTTGCAGGTAAGGAACTTTTGGGAAAGTCGGATAAAGAGCTCGCAAAGATTCGTGGGCGTGATATTGCGATGGTTTTCCAAGATCCAAGTCGATCACTCAACCCTACGATGAAGATCGGGCGCCAAATCGGAGAAAGCCTGCGATTACATACCGATTTATCGAAATCAGACATCAAACAAAAAGTGATTGAACTTATGCACGGAGTCCAACTCCAGGACCCAGAAAAACTTGTAACCCGTTATCCGCATGAGTTATCAGGCGGACAACAGCAACGTGTAATGATTGCAATGGCAATCTCATGTAAGCCGAGCCTACTAATTGCTGACGAACCTACAACCGCCCTTGACGTCACGGTTCAGCAGGAAATTCTTAAATTGCTTTTGCGACTAAGTAACGAGAGCAACATGGGAGTGATTTTCGTTAGCCATAACTTGGGAGTAGTCCAGGCCGTAAGTGAAAGAATTGCAGTGATGCATAATGGCGAGATCGTTGAGCTTGGTCCTACTTCGCAGATTATTGATTCTCCAACTGTCGCTTACACAAAGGAGCTAATCGGTGCTAACCCAAGCATCCCGAGTGAGCAAGAGTTAAATCGTTTGTTAGGCACCCGTTTCCCAACTAGTAGAGGAGAATAAAGTGCCAATTATCTCTGCAAGTAACCTCAAGTTTCGTTATGCAGCATCAGGTCCATGGACAATTAATGATGTCTCACTATCGATTGAATCGGGAACAAGTGTTGGAATTGTGGGCGAATCTGGTTCGGGAAAGTCCACCATAATCCGACTCCTTAGTGGCTTGCTCAAAGCTCAAGAAGGGGAAGTGATTATTGACGGAAAGAATCTGGACGAGTGGACTAAAGAAGCACCTCGCGATTTGCGTCGCTTCGGTCAGTTAGTTTTTCAGAGTCCACGTCGCTCTTTCGATCCGCGAATGCGCTTAGGACGTGCTTTATCAGAACCAATTCGTGCATTAGAAAAAAGAAAACCTAATGCAGAAGAACTCGGGTCGTGGATGACACGTGTTGGCCTTAGTCCCGAACTTCTCAATCGCTACCCACATCAACTTTCTGGGGGTCAACTGCAGCGAGTTAGTATTGCTCGAGCAATGTCGATCGGACCGAAAGTTCTTTATGCTGATGAGCCAACTAGTAGTTTGGACGTTTCTGTTCAGGCCCAGGTTCTAAATCTTTTGATGGAATTACGAAAAGATTTGGGGCTAACTCTGGTTTTAGTTTCTCATGATCTTGCTGTGGTCGGTCGCATGTGTGAGCGAATAATTGTTATGAGCCGCGGTTGCGTAGTGGAAGAAGGCACCGCAGTCGACATCCTCGCAAATCCAAAGCATGAATACACGATGGGATTGGTTGAAGCAGCCAAGGCCGTAAGCCTTAAACACGCCAATTAGCAATATTCGAAATCTGGTGTGTTCGTGAAATCACTAGCAGCACTTCTGCGCCAAAGCGGTGCGCAACTTCCCTATACAAATACCCGCCCACTTGAGATTGTTGAAGTGAATTTAGCTCCACCAAATATTGGGGAAGTGCTCGTAAAAATTGAATCAGCAGGAATTTGTCACTCTGATCTTTCAGTTGTTAATGGCACCAGGCAACGCCCTTTGCCTCTTATTGCGGGCCATGAATCGGCGGGCGTTGTAGTCGAAGTGGGAGCCGATGTAAAAACTCTGAAAGTCGGCGATCATGTTACAAGTGTTTTCTTACCCAGCTGCGGTTCGTGCAGTGATTGCACATCCGGGCTGCCAGCTTTTTGTTCCTTAGGTGCAGCATCAAATGGTCGTGGTGAAATGCTTGGTGGGGGAACTCGAATAAGCATTAATGGTGAAGCAATTAATCATTACAACGGAGTTTCTTGTTATAGCCAATACGCAGTCCTTGATGAGCGCTCGCTGATAAAACTTCCTGATGATGTCCCATTTGATATTGGGGCCCTTTTTGGTTGCGCTCTCCTTACAGGTATTGGTGCAGTGAGAAATTCTGCGCATGCAAAACCCGGTCAATCTCTTGGGGTTTGGGGGCTTGGCGGTGTTGGGTTATCTGCACTCATGGGCGCAGTTATTTCTAAAGCATCACCTATTTTTGCGATAGATCCTGTTGCTTCAAAGCGAAAGCTTGCAATTGAACTTGGTGCAGATTTTGCCTTAGACCCTAGTGAAAATTTGCGCGATCATCTTCCGGGCGGGGTTTCAGTTGCAGTCGAATGCGCAGGAAGAGCCGATACTTTGAAATCAGCATATGAGGCAACTAGCCGTGGGGGAACAACCGTTACAGTGGGTTTACCACCTGCCTCGGAAATGCTTTCAATTTCAGCGCTTTCATTGGTATCAGATGTCAAAACAATACGTGGTTCATATTTAGGTTCGGCAAATCCGCGAGTGGATATCCCAGAATTTGTAGATTTTTGGCGAGCTGGCAATCTGCCAGTAGAGAAGTTACTTACTTCGGTAAGTCCAATGGATAAAGTAAATGAAGCGATGGACGCACTACAAGGTGCGCAAGTTATAAGACAAGTTATTCATCCTAATTAATTAAATATTTATCAGTTCAGCAACCAGCCGCCATCGACAACTAAATTTTGGCCAGTAATGAAGCCAGCATCATCGGTGCATAGGAATGCGATCGCTGCTGCAACATCATCTGCAGTTCCTCTTCGCTTGATGGCTTGAATTTCCATTATCGGTGCGAGAGCAACATCATCCGCGTCAGGAACCATCTCAATCTCTGCCTCGGTGCGGATAGCGCCAGGAGTGACTGTATTTACCGTAATGCAATCTGATCCCACCTCTCGAGCGAGTGTTCGACTAAAACCAACGGCGCCACCTTTCGATGAAACGTAGTCGATGAGGTTGCGTTGGCCACTTAGAAAAGTCACTGAAGATATATTTACTATTCGACCCCACTTTTGTTTCTCCATGTCAGAAACAACGGCACGCGAACAGAGGAACATGGATTTCAAGTTCACGGTCATGACTTCATCCCATTGCTCCGGTGTCACGCTCTTCCAATTACGGTGTACTGCAGTGAGACCTGCATTATTTACAAGAATCGAAATTGCCCCGAAAGTATTCTGGACTTGCTTGATGAATTCCATTACGGATTTCTCAGTGCTTACATCACCAATAATCCCGATCGCAGTGTGACCAGAGTTTTGAAGTCGTTCTGCTTGTTGTATCACAGAAGGGGAACGGTCGATCAATGCTACTTTGACGCCAACCTCTGCCAACCTCTGCGCTGTCGCAAATCCAATACCCCTAGCAGCTCCGGTTACTATCGCTACTCTGTCATTCCCCATAAAAATCCAATGGTTTTCTCTTTCCCAAGGTTGATTGTATTTCGCAAAAAAAGTGTATCTCCTCTGGGATTAATCGCACTAGAGTGTGAGTAAATTTCAACCTCACAATAAAGTCACCAGACACTAAAACCGCCATCCACAATAATGTTTTGGCCAGTGAGAAAACCCGAACTAGGGGAGGCCAGGAATACGGCGACACCTTGAATATCGTCAGCGCCTCCGAAACGCCGCATTGGAATTGCTTCATGCTGAACTTGAATAATCTCCGGTGAAGTTAGCCCAGCTTTAGCGTTCTGCTCAGAGCCGCTGAATGCACCGGGACTGAGGGAGTTTACGCAAACGCCATTGGGTGCGAGTCGGGTCGCGAGGTAGTGGGTTATTCCATGCACTGCATGTTTGCTTGCAAAGTATGCGGGCTCATCCCATTCAATTCCTGGATAGAGGGATAAATTTCCACCCAATCCACCGTAGATAGAAGAGATATTGATGATTCTGCCCCAGCGTCGTTCTTCCATTGCGGGAGCAAAAATTTGGCAGAGTCGGAACATGGCATCGACATTAAGTTCGAAGACTGCTCGCCATTCTGAAAGTGGAACACTTTTCCACGGATGCTTAGGAGACATTCCAGCATTGTTGACGAGAATGTCGATGTGCCCGGCCGCTTCTTTGATTCTTTCGACATCTAACTCCACTGTAATGTCAGCTGGAATCACTTCGACAACTGCACCAAACTTTCTTGCCGCAACCGCAGTCGCTTCGAGAGGCGCCTCTCTTCGACCAACAAGGACAAGATCTGCACCGGCTTGCGCATATCCGAGCGCAATCATCTGACCAATGCTGCTGCCTGCGCCAGTAATCAGGGCTCGTCGACCCTCCAGAGAAAGCGCGGGAAGAAAATTATTTCTCACATGACCTACTTGTTCGGGAGTGGAGTCCATGATTCATGTCTCTGATGCTACTTTGGAAATCGCTCTCGCAAAAGAATTAAAAGAAGAAGATATCGAAATATTCCGCATTCTAGATTTTAATCTCAGTTGTAAATTACAATAATTCGCATGCAATCACTTGAAAGACTTGAATCACAGCATATTTCTGTTCTGGTTGACCCGACTAATGGTGGCACTATCCGTCATATCGGACGTGATTCGAATCCGAATAGCAATGTATTAGCTTGGTATGAGTGGGAGGAGCCGCACCCTCTTCCACTGGAATATGTAGAAGGCGATAGCCATAAACATTGGATCTCGCGATATCGGGGTGGTTGGCAATTCCTAACACCAAATGCCGGAAATGAATGCGTGCTAAATGGTCAGCACCATTCTTTTCATGGTGAGTCATCTATTTTGCCATGGGAAGTGACCACGAGAAGTGAGAACAAATTAATCATGGAATTGAAGATATTTAATTCACTTCACCTCAAGCGAACTCTCGCTATCGACCCATCTCTTCCCATCCTTCACTGTGAAACAGAAATAGTGAACATCGGCCTGACTCCACAAGAAATCGTTACGGTAGAACATGTCGCGTTTCAGGGATCTTCAACGATTGAGATTTCTGCCCCTGAGAAAAGTAGTTGGGTTTTTCCAGAAGGCTATGAAGAAGATGGAGAAGGAAAAATGCTTTGGAATGAATCTGGAATTAATCGGCCAGATCTTCGTTCTCCAATTAAAGATAAGTTCGTGCGTTTGACTTACTTAGCTGAAGGCAGTGAAGGATGGATTTCGATTTTTGATGATGATAAAGGTATCGGAGCTCGACTGATGTGGGATGCAAAAAAATTTCCATATCTCTGGTATTGGCAGGAGAGATTTTCACCCGGATTCCCATTTTATGGACGCGCAGAAATTACTGGACTAGAACCCGCATCTTGTTACCCAGATGAAGCTCTGAACGGGGCTTCAAAATCTGGCAGATCAACAATTATTCCGGTTAACGAGAAAATTTCTTTTGATCTTACCGTTGAGATTATTTGAATCGTATCTGTGGAACATTGCATGGCAGCGCAATCAAAAAAATTTCAGCATGCGGAAATTTGTTAATTTCAGCGCTCAGAAACTGTTGTAATCCTGTCGCGTGAAAGATAACCTCGGCAATATAACATTTGTACAAATCGAAAGACACATTGGGAACAAGGAGGCACGACTTTGTTCAAGAATCTAAATCCCCGTACTTTACTGAAGTTACTCCGTTAATGAGTAACTCAACCTCTAATGTGATTCTTGATCAAGAAGCTATTGATATTCTTAGTGCAGTCAAACTTGCTGGAATACCAGAGTGGCACACTCTCACTCCAGTAGAGGGACGTAGGGTTTATCAGGAACGTGTTCGTCTCTTTGCTCAAGAACCAACTCCGATGCATGCGGTCAACGACTTAGCGATACCGGGTCCTGCCGGACAAATTAAACTTCGGAAGTACACACCAAGTGAATCCAAGATGATGCCGGTTTTGATTTATCTACATGGCGGTGGTTGGACTCTCGGCGATCTTGACTCTCATGATGAATTATGTCGACGACTTGCACGCACTACAGATTGCATTGTTGTTTCAGTTGATTATCGGCTTGCCCCGGAGAATCCTCACCCTGCTGGCTTAGATGATTCATTAGCTGCGATTAATTGGGTTGTAGAAAACGCTGAATCTTTTGGTGGTAATCCAAAATTGCTTGCAGTTGGAGGCGACAGCGCGGGTGGCCAACTTTCGGCTGCAGTATGTTTACGTATCCGCGATGAAGGTGGACCGCAGATTGCGCTTCAATTGATGATCTATCCAGCACTTCGTGCATCATTCGAAACTCTTTCCTATTATGAAAATGCCACCGAGAAATGGATTACTCGCGCTGACTGCATCTGGTTCTGGAAAAATTATTTAGGAAACACTTCTAACTTGGATCCATATGCCTGTCCAGGCGAAGCTGTTGATTTACATGGGTTACCGAGGGCTTTGATTATCACCGCCGGTGGTGATCCAGTTCGTGATGATGGTGAGATGTATGGTTTTAGATTACGTGCCGCAGGTGTTCGCGCATTATCCCGACGCTTTCCCGGAATGATCCATGGATTTATGGCTGTTCCGAATGAGTTGAAAGCCGGTCGTGAAGCAGTTGAGTTAGCAGCCAGCGAACTCAGAAGTGCTTGGGATGATCTCTCCAAATCGTTAGCGCGGTGACATAATGAGAATTGCACTACTTGGGCTGGCTCACGAGACCAATACATTTTCTTCGGTTACAACTGATCTAGCGAAGTTCGAAAGAGATGGAATTCTTCGAGGCGATATCTTAGAAGTTAAAGAATTTTACGTGAAAGCTAGAGACCCAATCGAAAAAGGAGCCATTAAATGAAGATAACCAAGATTGACACAATTCAAGTTAAGGGCTTTCCCTATCTCATCTTTGTTCAAGTCCACACGGACGAGGGTTTGATTGGAGTTAGCGATACTTACTACGCAACCGACGCGATTGCCGGATACATCCACCAATGGGCGGCACCACTATTACTTGGGAAAGATCCTTTCCAAATTGAACGTCATTGGAACACGCTTTATGCGCGTAACTCTGCTCGTTGGGGTGGCGTTGGCGGCGTTGAGGTGCGCGCATTATCTGCACTCGATTCCGCGCTCTGGGACATTCTGGGCCAGGCTTTGGGAGTTCCTATCTATCAATTATTAGGCGGACTTGCACACGACAGTATTCCTACATACAACACATGCGGTGGCCCAATGTATGGACGGTTGGGATCGAGAGAAGGAGATGGGCCAGATCCTCTTGATGATTTATGGGCTGCAGTTAACGAACCGGAACGATTAGCAGAAGATTTACTTTCTGAAGGTTACACAGCAATGAAAATATGGCCATTCGATAGATACAGTCTGCGAGGCACCGGACAATATATCTCCGCCGCAGAAATCGAAGAAGGTCTTGAACCAATTCGCCGCATCCGCGCAGCTGTCGGAAACAAAATTGACATCATGATAGACGGGCATGGCTATTGGGATCTTGCAACGGCGAAAAAAATTGCTCGCGCCGTAGAGCCTTATCAGGTTGCCTGGCTTGAAGACTTGGTTTTGGCACACGATATTGATTCGATTGCTGAACTCAAAAAATCGACAACAACGCCGATTATTGCTAGCGAAATGTTGGTCTCCAAATACCAATATCGGCTACTAATGGAACGTCGTGCTGCTGACATCATCATGATCGATCCAACTTGGGTTGGTGGAATCACAGAGTCGCGCAAGGTAACAACACTTGCTGAAAGTTTTGGGTTACCAGTTGCTATGCACGATTGCACAGGACCATTCACTTTGATGGCAGGTTTACATCTTGCGTTAAGCGCTCCTAATGCGATTTACCAGGAATCA
The DNA here is from genome assembly GCA_964201775.1 of Candidatus Nanopelagicaceae bacterium. GTDB lineage: Bacteria > Actinomycetota > Actinomycetes > Nanopelagicales > Nanopelagicaceae > AAA044-D11. Next base: position 19,604 of record CAXNFK010000001.1, on the reverse strand, counting down.
GTACGCGCATATATACGCACGTGGTACTCAGAGCTGGTTCCACATAGCGTTGAGATTGTGAATGGTCACATTCTTCCTCCCACCGCACCTGGAATCGGTACTTACCTATTGCCAGAAGTTTTTGATCGCGAAGACGCTACCGTCGTGACGTCCGTGCTCTGAGTTATTGAGCTGCTATCGACAGTATGAATATTCTAGAAATGAGGAGGATTAGTTCTTTTCAAGTTGCTACAAATAGCAGCTAAATCAACTCCGATTTTCATCAAATCTTCGAGTGAAACACGTGATGTTGGTGCAGATATGCTGATTGCAGCAACTGGTTCGCCAATCAAATTGAATATTGGAGCAGCGACACAACGGAAACCTATTGCGTCATCTTCATTGTCGATTGCAAAACCTTGTTTTCTACTTGACCTAATATGTTCAACAAATTCTGGTTCGGAATAACGACTTGTTTGATTAGCTTTAGCTGCATACATGGAAGATATAATTTTATATGCAGATTCCTCCTCCATAGAAGAAAGAATTACCTTTCCAAGCGCTGTTGTATGTGCATTATTTTCAATAGTCATAGGCACAGTTACGCGAAGTTGTTGGCGTGATTCTAGAGTGCTTAAATAGATAACTTTTCCGTAACTCAAGACTCCGAGGTTTACAGTTTCGTTATATTTTTTGCTTAATTCTGAAAGAGTTGGACGAGCATACCGAATTAATTCGGCAGAATTTCTTGTAGCTCTACCAAGTCCGATGAGCGCAGGTCCCAACATATATTTTCGATTTTCCTGATCCCTAAGTACGAATCCGCCAGAATCTAAAGTATGGAGAATTCGATAAATAGTGGGTTTGGAAATTCCAGTTCTATCAGAAAGTTCTACAACTGATAATGGTGCTTCTGCAAGACAAACCAGTAAATTCATTGACTTGATAAGTACGCCCACCTCATCGTTCTTATTTAAGTCTTTCATTACAAAGCTTCTCCTTTTTAACCTTTATGTTGTGACGAGAAATTCCACTATGCGTATTAATAATTGCCGTATTGGAAGTGTGCCAGTATGTTTACATCATAGAATGGATTATTCCACTATGCGGAATTGATTGGGGCAAAATGGATTTTAGCGAATCTTTGAAGGTTGTGGAAGCGGGCTCCAAGTATGTTGCTGGGGGCATAAATAGCACCTACCGCCTTGGGCGTCCTGGTCCATTGGTTTTCAAGGGTGCCTCTGGCTGCGAACTTGTTGATGTAAATGGAAATAAATTGACCGATTACGTTTTGGGAATGGGCCCTATGTTGCTTGGGCATAGTCCAAAGAAGGTAATTAAAGCCGTCAAGTCCCAGTTGGACATTAGCTTGTTGGTTGCTGGCCAAACTACTTTGGAATATGAAGTCGCTCGTCTTATTAATGAGTTGGTGCCTGGCGCCGAGTTAGTTCGATTTACATCAACAGGTTCAGAAGCAGTGCAAGTTGCTTTAAGAGTTGCGCGAGCCGCCACGAATCGTATGAAGATGATTAAGTTTGAAGGTCAATATCACGGTTGGTTTGATAATGTTTTTTGGAGCCATGCACCAGATCCTGCAATTGCAGGAGATGCATTAAGTCCAATTCCGGTTGCAGGAACTCAAGGTCAAGAACCTGGTGAAAATCTAGTTGTACTTCCTTGGAATAACATTGAAGTTATTGAAAATCAATTAAAAAACGGTGACATCGCCGGAATTATTATGGAACCGATAATGTTTAACACTTGTGGAATTATGCCACTGCCAGGGTATCTTGAAAAAGTTAGAGAGTTATGCACTAAGTACGGAACAGTGTTAATTTTTGACGAAGTCATTACTGGTTTCCGAGTTTCACCCGGTGGCGCACAGAAAGTTTTTGGAGTTACTCCAGATCTTACAATTCTTGGAAAGGCCCTAGCTAATGGTTTTGCAGTAGCTGCAATCGTAGGTAAGAAAGAATTAATGAATTTGGTGGGAGAAGGAAAAGTTATTCATGCTGGAACCTACAACACCCAATCAGTCTCTATGGCTGCAACTGTCGCAACTCTTGAAATGATTAAGAGTGGAAAGCCACACAAAAAGATTGATGTTACTGGTGCTGCACTTATGCAGGGACTGGCAAAAGAGTTCACTAATGCTGGCGTAGTTCATGAAATCGCTGGATATCCTTCAGTCTTTAATGTTCGTTTTGATTTGAAAGGTCCAACTGATTATCGATCAGGAATTAAGGCAAATACTGTGAGGTACGGCGATTTCGCATTTGAATTACTGAAATCTGGAATTCGTATTTTGCCAAGAGGCACTTGGTTCCTTTCTTCTGCCCATGAAATGAAGGATATTGATAAGACATTAAGCGCCGTCAGAGATGTTCTTAAGAAAGGTATATAAGTGACTGAAATAAGGGGTAAGAGAGTTGCTGTTGCTGGAATAACATTTGAAAGTAATAGTTTCGCTCCGGGATTGACCAACATGGATGCTTTTGAGCGCTACCTGCTAGCTGAAGGGCCAGATGTTCTTACGGCAGGTTTTGGAAAAGATGAAATAGGTGGCGCTTTATCTGTAGCAAATGAACTTGGTATTGAATTGGTCCCAGTTTTTGCAGCCGATGGTGGTTGCGGCCCAACTGTTAGTGATGAGACTTACGAATCCCTTAAGAAGCAACTCCTTTCAAAATTGTCAGAAGTTGTAAAGTCAGTCGATGGCGTCTACCTACGCTTGCACGGTGCAATGACTGCAGAATCATACGAAGATGTAGAAGGCGACCTAATTGAATCGCTTCGTGCAATTGTTGGCCCCGATTTTCCAATCGCAGTAAGTTGTGATCTTCACGCCCACTTCACAGAGAAGATGGCACGAAGCACTGCGTTAATCGCTGGCTATCAAACCTGTCCACACTTAGATATTTATGAAACTGGCGCTCGTGCAATGAAACTCATGGCCGCTGAATTAGCAGGTAAGAAAAAGCCAACGCTTAGCCATCGTAAGATTAAAATAATTACACCAGCTGAGGGGCAAGACACGACTTTTGGTCCAATGCGCGCCGTCATGGATCGCCTACATGAAATTGAAAAGATGCCAGGCGTATTGGATGCAACAATCTTCTGCACCCAACCATGGTTGGACGTAACTGAACTCGGATGGTCAGTTCTAGTTGTGACCGAAGATGATTCAGAGTTAGGTCAGAAATTGGCAGATGAGCTTGCCATGATGATATGGGATCGGCGAGAAGCTGTGTTGTTCCGTAAGCAAAAGGTTGCAGATATTGTTGCTGAGATTAATGCAAGTGAAAGTTCTGCCAAACCATTTATCGTTGCTGATGGAGCAGATAGTACATCGGCGGGCAGTAAAGGGGATAGTAATTATTTACTCAAATACCTACTAGAGAACCCAATAAATGGAACCGTATATATGACGATAACTGATGCGGCATTAGCGAAGAAGTGTTTTGATGCGGGTGTGGGCGGAAAAATTACCTCCGATATCGGCGGGAGTTTATCGCCAGTGTTTTTCACTCCAACAAAAGTTGCAGGAGAAGTTATTACGCTATGCGACGGAATCTATCAATCAAAGTATCCATCCAAAATGTTCAATGCTGGTCCAACTGCGGTCCTTAAAGTTGGAGACATATCTATTGTCGTTACGTCAAAGCCAGCCTTCTTATTGGATTACCAACTCTATCTTCGCGTGGGGTTAGATTTCACAACAGCGAAGGCAGTCCAAGTTAAATCAGCTGGCGGTTACCGAGGTTACTACGAACCGTTAGCATTTAAGTGCATCGATATGGCTTCACCTGGGTCATCAGATAGTCGATTACCAAAGCTGCCATTTACAAAACCACGTAGACCGCTATGGCCATTCGATCTCGATATCGTAGAACCTTGGTATTAATGCGATTCTCTCGGCACTGAAGAACCGCTAGCACCAAAGAGAAAATCAAAATCGGCGCCGCGATCGGCTTGCATTACGTGATCGATATACAACCGTTCCCAACCTCGAACTGGTTTAGCAAATGTTTTTATCATTGCTTCCGATGGTTTTCTAAGTGCTAGTTCCTCAGCCGAAATATCAATATTTAGTGAACGTTTTGTAACATCGAGTTCGATGATATCGCCATCTTTAACAAGTCCTAATGGTCCACCTGCTGCAGCTTCTGGTGCAACATGCAAAATAACAGTTCCGTATGCGGTCCCACTCATTCGACCATCACAGATTCGAACCATATCGGTAACTCCCTTTTCAAGAAGTTTTTGCGGCAAAATAAGATTTGCAACTTCAGGCATTCCTGGATATCCCTTAGGGCCACAACCTCGCAAGATTAAAACCGTATTCTTATCTACAACAAGGCTTGGATCATCTATTCGTGCGTGGAAATCTTCAACCCCATCAAAAACTAGCGCTGGACCTCTGTGATGCAATAATTCAGGAGTTGCTGCTGATGGCTTAATTACAGCGCCGAGTGGCGCTAAGTTTCCATACAGAACTACGATTCCAGCTTTTTCTTGCAGGGGATTAGCTAATTCACGTATTACATCACGATCATAAATCTCAGCTTCTGCAAGAGTTTCTACAAATGGTCGCCCGGTAACAGTGATTGCAGAGGAATCAAAATGGGGAATAAGTTCGCGCATAACCGCCAAGAGACCGCCAGCGCGATGCATATCTTCCATTAGGTAACTTCCAGCAGGTTGCAAATTGAGAAGAAGTGGAACGTTCGAACCAAATTGATCGAAATCTTTTAGAGTTAAATCAACACCAACTCGGCCGGCAATTGCCAAAAGATGAACAACTGCATTTGTTGAACCACCAATTCCAGCTAGCGTTGCAATTGCATTAATAAATGCACCTTTAGTCAAAATATCTGAAGGCTTAAGATCTTCTTTAACCATATCAATTATTCTCCGGCCAGATTCGTGTGCCGCTTGAAGTAAGCGACTATCTGTTGCAGGAGTTCCAGCAACTCCAGGAAGAACCATTCCTAAAGCTTCTGCCATGCTTCCCATCGTTGAAGCTGTTCCCATTGTGTTGCAATGTCCGCGACTGCGAATCATCGCTGATTCTGATGAGAGAAATTTAGCTTTGCTTAATAGTCCTGCACGAACTTCTTCACTAAGTTTCCATACATCTGTTCCGCAACCAAGAGGCGATCCACGGAAAGTTCCTGTCATCATTGGTCCACCAGGAACGACTATCGCCGGTAAATTAACCGAAGCGGCACCCATCAAAATTGCAGGAATTGTTTTGTCACAACCTCCAAGCAGAACTACGCCATCAATTGGATTTGCTCGTATCAATTCCTCTGTCGCCATTGCAACCATATTTCGCCAGAGCATTGCAGTTGGACGAACTAAGGTTTCACCAAGTGAAATCATTGGCAGATTGAGCGGTACTCCGCCGGCTTCCCAAACACCATTTTTCACACTTTGTGAAATTTCATTTAGGTGAGAATTACATGGGGCTAGATCTGAAGCAGTATTAATAATGGCAATTTGTGGTCTGCCATCGAATGCTGAATCTGGATTTCCTCGACGCATCCATGCTCTATGAATATATGCATCACGGTCTTCGCCACCATACCAAGCTGAACTGCGCATTCGAATTCCCCTCAACTAGATAGGAAGTTACATAGTGAATGTTAATGGCGAACTAGCAAGGCACCTAAGTAAGTTTCAGCATTCGGATGAATTTTCCCGTTCCGAGCATAATAAGGGCAATTCCGGATGCCGAGCCACCGACAAACTTCAAGTGAATGCGAGTTAAAATTCCTAGGTGGCTAAAGCAATAGTTATTGGTGCCGGTGTAATTGGCTGCTCAATTGCCTTTGAACTGGCCGCTAAGGGTTATGAAGTTATTACAGTCGATAAAGCACAAGGTCCAGGACAGGGCTCAACAAGTGCATCTAGCGCTGTTGTCCGATTCAATTACTCAACTTTTGATGCAGTTGCGCTCGCATGGGAATCTTTTCATTGCTGGAAAAACTGGCCAGATCATCTAGGCATAAAACAGGAACGCTATTCAAAGATGATAGATGTGGGTGTTGTTATGTTGGATGCGCCGGTGATTTCAGGGGAGAAAACATCACAACTTTTTGATTCAGTTGGAGTTCCGTACGAAGTTTGGAATTCATTAGATCTATCAAAAAGCGTTACTGGAATTGATGTTGGTAAATATTGGCCGCCAAAAACTTTAAGCGATGATGCATTTTGGGAAGATGCTAAAGAATCACTCGGTGCAATCTATACTCCTAATGGTGGTTACATCGATGATCCATTACTAGCAACAGAGAATTTGGCACAAGCAGCGATTAGTGCTGGTGTTACCTTCCGCTTTAAATCTAAGGTAACAGCAATTCTTCATGAGGGAAATAAAGTAATCGGTATAGAAGTAGATGGCAACGAAAAGATTTTCGCGGATGTAGTTATTAACGCTGGTGGGCCGTGGTCTAATCAAATCAATCAACTTGCGGGTGTAGGTAAAGATTTCACAATCTCTGTTAGGCCAATGCGCCAGGAAGTTCATCAAATAACGACTCCGATGAATTTACTTCCAGGACCAATTATTGGCGATTTAGACCTTGGCACATACATGAGATCTTCTCCGACTGGTGCAACGTATATAGGCGGCACTGAACCAGAATGTGATCGACTTGACTGGGTTGATGATGTTGAAGCGGTAAACCTGAATAGAACTAAAGAGTTATTCGAAGCCCAAGTGACTCGAGCAGCACGAAGGTTTCCGGCGCTGAAGATTCCTAACACTGCATCTGGCATTGCTGGTATCTATGACGTTGCTGCTGATTGGACACCAATCTATGACCGAACCGAATGTGATGGCTTCTATGTAGCCATTGGCACAAGCGGCAATCAATTTAAGAATGCTCCGATGGTTGGAAAGTTGATGACAGAGTTAATTGAAGCCGTCAGAGCCGGCCAGGATCACGACGCCGATCCCGTGAAGGTTCGTGCAGAGCGCACAGGTAATGAGATCAACATGGCAGCTTTTTCACGCAAACGGTTGTTTAATGCTGACAACACTGGAACTGTGATGGGATAGCTTTTAATGGATTATGGAAGACTAACTTTATGAGCAGCAAAATTGCAGTTGTCACTGGAGCAGGCGGCGGAATGGGCAGCGCTATAACTGCCCGACTTGTTCAAGATAAATTTCACGTAGTTGCGCTTGATTTAAATACTGAAAGCCTTGAAAAGCTCAAAGCTTCTTTTCCAAATGATGTGACAACTTTTACTGTTGATTTAACGTCTGCTGACAAAATCGCAGAAGTCTTCTCAAGCATTAAGGCCAAATTTGGCGGCGTTGATGCGCTGGTAAACAATGCAGGGGATTGCTTCATGTCTGAATTTCCAAATATCCCGGCCCAAGAATTTGAAAAGCAAATGGCGGTGAATTTTTCTTCTGCTTTCTACTGCTCACAAGAATCAGTTAAGTTAATGTTAGAGCGTCCAGGAATTAAAAAAATTGTAAATATCTCATCTAATGGCGCCTATAACTTCGATGTGTTTGATCCACCGCACTATCGCGCGAGTAAAGCAGCAATGGATACCTTGACTAAAGATTTAGCTCGGCGATATGCGCGTGAGGGAATCTGCGTAAATTCAATCGCTCCTGCAATGACTGAGTCACCGCTATTTAAAGTTCTTAGTGATGAAGTATTAAAGAAAGCAATCTCGCAAATGCCAAGAGGCGCTGCTATGAAGCCAGATGAAATTGCGGCATGGGTAGGGTTTTTGATTTCCAGTGCTGGTGATGTTTCAAGTGGAAATGTAATTATTTTGAACCAGGGAAGAGATGTTCGGTAGTTAATACTTAACTAGTTATAAAGATCCGGCGCCTTCTTTAGCTCTTTCCATTGCTCTGGTCCATGACCATAAATCACATAAGCATTATGCGCTTTAGCTAAATCCAGTATTCGATTTGCACTTGCTATCGCTTGGGCTGGGTCTGTTGCATCAGGACAACCTTCACTCACTTCAGAGTCTCTGGATATAGCATCGCTAGTTAACAATATGGAACCAGTGTTGGGGAGTGTGAGGAGGATTGATAACTCACCTGGTGTGTGTCCTGGAACGTGCAGAATTTTAAAATTAGTACCAAATTCGTAATCTGAATCAATTAACAGATACTCGGCAGCCGGCCACTCCAAGGGTTTCTTACCTCGCCAATAGATAGGTCGTTCTAGTTCTCTCTCTTCTTTTCCCATAATTATTGGCACACCTGGAAATCCATCTATGTTGCCGACATGATCAATATGGGTATGAGAAATTATTACGAAATCTAAATCGTCCTTGTTTACTCCAAGTTTTGCCAACTGAGCGGCGGGTTGATTCTCGTAAGTAAGTTCTAGAATCTCGCCAAATTCACCCAAGTTGTCCTCGAGTGAAGCCGCTTTTACATCTTTGGCATACTTTTCTGGAAAGCCAGTATCGATAAGTATTTTCTCACCCGTGCTTGTTTCGATTAAAAATCCAGGAATTCCAATAATTCGGCCATTGGCGTGAACTGTAAATAACCCAAAATCCAGGACGGCTAGTGAGACCGGATAGCCAGTTAATTTTCTGGGAGGGAGCATGCGCATGGCGTTTATTTTACTCTTTTCTTTTTTAGAAATGGTAAAAAAAATTTAGGCCCTAGATTTCCTAGGGCCTAAATTTTTTAAGATATACCTTATTCGTCAGATATAAATCCGACGCATCAGGGTTGAACTAGAAGCGCACATCCTCGGCATCGTCGGAGCTGAGTGTTCCATCAGCAGCGATCTTGTATACGCGGAATAGTGCACCACTTGAATCACCGTATGCATCAAACTTTGCAGTGGTCCAAGCGCCTTGGTAGGTAAAGTTCTTACCAGCTGCTGCTGCCTTAACGGCATCAGTCAACTTGCTCCATGGAATGTTTGTTCCACCTTTAGCACCAGAAACAGCGCGTAGGCTCTTTGAAATAACTGAACCCTTTGTGCTCTTTCCGTGAATTGCTGCAAGGCAAAGAAGAACTGTTGCATCGTAGCCTGAAGCATCAACGAAAGTTTCCTTTGTTGCTGGCTTTGCAGCTTTACGAGCTTTCTTCCACTTATCAGGTGCGATTCCGATTGTCTTCGCAGCTGTACCGCTTGCGCCGCCCATGATGTCAACACCAATAGTCTGAATGACTGCAGCGTCGTACATAGCTTCTGTAAAGAATGTCTTCTTTGCATCCCATGCGCCGGTACGAACCAATGCAGGTCCAACCTTTGCGAAGGTGTCAGGGAAGTCAACAATTACCCAAACATCTGGTGAGCCTTCAGTTAGAAGCTTTGCTTCAGAATCGAAGGTTGCGTTATCTGGATTCCAAAGAACCTTACGTCCGATGTCTCCGCCGCCCTTAACCCATTCGTTGGTTACTACGTTTGCAAGAGCAGTTCCGAAAGCATCGTTACGTGCACCAATGCTTAGCGTTACTGTCTTACCAAACTTCTTTTGAACAGCGGCAACGATTACTTTGCCTTGGAAAGCGTCAGATGGATATGTACGGAACAACAGATCCTTATCTGCAAACTTTGTGATTGTTGGGCTTGATGCTGCTGTAGCAATCATTACAACATTGTTTGGCACTGTTACAGATTGTGCAGCAGAAACTGTTGAACCAGAAGTTAATGGGCCAACAATTGCATTTACCTTATTGCTCTTTACGAGCTTGGTTGCTGCTTCAACTGCTAGTGCAGGAGTTCCTTGATCATCTTCTGAAGCAACAATCTTGCAGGTTCCAGGAACTTTTGCAGCCTTCATTGCTTTTGTAATTTGCTCTGCGCCATATTCTGCAGCAGTAGTTAAGCCAATACCGTAATCAGCGTTACCACCTGTTAGTGGGTGAATAGTACCGATCTTCATATCTACGCCAGCAGCTTGTGCTGGAAGTGCACTAACAACAAGTGCCGAAGCAATTGCTGTAGCTAAAATTGCGTACTTTGCTTTCATATCTCTCCTTGGTTTAACTTAACTTTTTAGGTTAAGCAGGTGGCCACGTATCGACAGAACCTTAACTTCAATATACCTAATTGAATAGAGGTTAGGCACGGTGATTATTTGTACGGGAGAGTAAATTACGAACTTTTATGCGGGAGAGTTATAACTTTTTGGTAACGATTAATTCTTCCTACTTCTTCCCTAGATAAATCCCTACGATTTCAGGGTCATCTACCAGGGCAGATCCAACGCCTTCATGTCGGTTGCGGCCCATGTCGAGAACATAGCCATAATCGGAAATCGCTAACGCCCGACGTGCATTCTGTTCCACCATCAAAATTGTTACACCAGATTTATTAATCTTTACTAACTCATCAAATAATTGGTCAACAAGTGCTGGTGCTAAACCTGCTGATGGTTCATCGAGTAGCAAAATGCTAGGTGATGACATTAGCGCCCGCGCCATCGCCAACATTTGTCGCTGGCCTCCAGATAAAGTTCCGGCACGATCTTTATGACGCTTTTTTAAATCTGGATATCTTTGATAAATCTCATCACGAATTTCATCTAGTGATTTGTTTGAAAAATTTACATATCCAACTTCAAGATTCTCTTCAATGCTTAAAGCAGGGAAAACATTGTCAATCTGTGGAACGTAACCAACACCAATTTTGGATAAGTTGTGGGGCTTGGTAGCAAGCACATCAACTGCCACACCATCTTTATTAAGTGTTACAGAACCAGATGTAACCTTTGCGATTCCATAGATTGCTTTTAATATTGTTGATTTTCCGGCACCGTTTGGTCCCACAATTGTGACAATATGCCTTTCTGGCACATTAATTGATACCCCATTTAGAATTTGGATATCGCCGTAACCGCCTTGCAGGTCTGTAACTGTAAATAACGGGTTTTTTGAAGTGTTATCAGCCATTTAAGAATCCTTCCGGCGAGAGCCTAAATATGCATCAATCACTAAATCATTTTCATAGATTGAATTTGGTAACCCATCGGCAATTATCTTTCCCTCAGCCATCACAATCACGCGATCAGAAATATTCATTACGGTTTCCAAGTCATGCTCAATCAACAAGAAGGTAATTGATTGCTCTTTTCGCAGAGTGGCTAATACGGTTAAAAGCTTTTCTACTAAAGTTGGATTTACCCCAGCAAAAGGCTCGTCTAGAAGCAACATAGTTGGATCTGCCATCAAAGCTCTAGATAAATCAAGAAGTTTGCGTTGGCCACCTGAAAGAATTCCAGCATATTCATCGGCAAATTTGGTTAGCCCAACTTGATCTAGTCGACGCATTGCTTCTTCGCGGGCTTTAACTTCAAATGCTTTTCGTGCCCGTGGCGTGAAAAAGCCAAGCAGGTTATCTCCTGGATTATCTTTGACCGCCATCATCAAATTTTCGGCAACTGTTAGCCTTCTAATAATCTTTGCGCCTTGAAAGGTACGCACCAGTCCTTTTTGTGCAATCTTGTGGGCATGGATTGATTGAATAGCCTCGCCACTAAAAAATATCTCACCTGAACTGACTTTGTTCATTCCGCTCAACAGATTGAATAAGGAAGTTTTTCCAGCGCCATTAGGCCCAATGACCGAAGTGAATGTGTTCTCATTTATAGTGAAACTAACATCCTGAACTGGTTTAACTCCACCAAAGCTCACTGAAATGTTTCTTACATCTAGTATCACTGAATTAGCAGCCATTGAATTATTCATGCTTACTCCAAAACCATCTCTTGGCGCTTACCAAACAAGCCTTGCGGCCGTTTGACCATAAGCAGAACAATTACGAAACCAATTAAGAAGACGCGAAGATAAGCTCTTTCTGGTGATGAAAGAAGTGAGAGCGGCCAAAATTCTAAGAATCTGGTTGCGCCATAAAGGAAACCAAAGAAGATTGCTGCAACAAACAAGCCCTTTACCCGCGTGGATCCAGCAAGAATCAGAATCATCCAACCGTAGAAGGTCACGATTCGAAGGAAATCTTCAGGGGCTAGCAGCGCAAACTGCAACGCCCAGAAGACTCCAGCAATTCCGCCAAAAACTGAACCAATAATTAGAGTCTGAAGCCGAAAACGAAATACATTCTTTCCGAGCGAGCGAGGAACATCATCATCTTCGCGAGTGGCACGGAGAACTCTTGCCCAGGAAGTTTTTTGCAATCGAGATGAGATCCAAATGAATAACAAGAAAAACGGCCAGACAACTAAAACCATTGATAAATCACGTGATGCTTCTTCACCAATAATTGGATACAAGCGATCTGAGATCCAATTTAAAATCACATCTGGTTGATCGGTGTAGCCGCCAAATCCATTGGGGCTTGGAATTGCAAGCGAACCTTGAGTTCCGCCAGTTACGGAATCGGTATTGAGAATCCAGTACCGAACAATTTCTGCGAATGCAATGCTGGCAATTGCGAAGTAATCGCCACTTAGGCGTAACGTTGTTAAGCCAAGAAGAGCACCTAAGAACGCTGCAAGAATTACTCCAACTAGCGCTGCCCACCAAAAACTCCATTGATATGAAATAACTAGTACTGCAATTGTGTAACCTGAAACGGCCATCATTCCGACGTGGCCAAAATTCATAATTCCGCCAACGCCATACTGAATTTGAAGACCTAAGGAGAAAATTCCATACATGCCAGCTAAAGCTAAAACGAATACCCAAAATCCTGGTTGTAAAAATGCTTCCATGGCTAGACCTTTCTCGCTCGGTAGCCAAAGATTCCTTCAGGCTTGAATAGAAGGACTAAAACTAAAGTTGCGAATGCCACCACTGGTTTGTAATTACTTGGAACTCCGCCAAAGAAAATACCTAACTGAGATAACTCCATAATCAATCCCAGCAATAAACCACCGGCTAGCGCACCGTAAGCATCACCAATCGTGCCAAGAACTACTGCGGCAAAGAAAGATAAAAGTAAACTTTCGCCCATTGCATTATTAAATTGACCTTGAACTAGGCCTTGGAAAACTCCAGCAAGTGAACCTAGGGCACCAGAAATTAACCAGGTTGCGATAACTACTCGATCTACATTTATTCCAGATACTGATGCAAGACCAGGATTGTTTGCATACGCACGCATATCTTTTCCGATACGTGCTTTGGCGATGAATAGAGCGATGGTCAAAATTGAGGCCGAAGCAAAGATTAAAACTAGTAACTGAGTTTGTGGAATACGAGCTCCGAGGAAATCATAAGTTTTGAGGATATCGATATTGAATTTACGAGTCTCTGTGCCAAACAAAAATTGAATTAAAGGTCGCAACATTAACGCTACGCCAGTTGCGACTAAGAAGAGAGCGAGAGTTCCAGCTTTATTGCGACGTAAATTTCGCCAAAGTACTAACTCCAAGAACCAACTAATTGCCATTCCTGCAATCATCGAAACTAGAACAGAAAGTAAAAAATTCAACTCTAAAGTCACACTTAAAAAATATGTTATGAATGCGCCAAGTGTTAAGAAGTCACCTGCAGCAAAGTTAACCAACCTGAGCACGCTATAAAGAAGTGAAATTCCAACTGCTGCGATTGCGAAGATACAACCAACTACTAGGCCGTTGAAGAAATACTGGATGAAATCTGACATGAGTTAAATTCCATTCCTTCACTACGTAGGTTACGGCGCAAATGTAGTTGCGATCAGGTTGGAAGGCTACCTTTTGAAAACGCTAATTTCAACGTTTTTGAGAGAAAAGTCACCAAATCAAGCTGCGCTAGGCCGCCTTAAGAATTATTTGTTGGTGTTGTTTTTGCGTGCTGCGCGAGATAAAAATAGTGCGAAGACAAGAGCCAAAACGATTCCAGTATTAACGCCCATTTCAATAAGCGAACGGTTGAAATACTCGGTTGTCTTCTCTTTCTCCATGGTGAGAGATGCTCCGACAGTAAGAATATGTCGAACTGCAGCAATAACACCGATGATCAAGAAGTTATCTAGTTGGAAAATTCCATCAGTAAATCGAACTATTACGGTTCGCATGATTTCCAGAATGATTATTACAAAGAGAATGTCATTTATTGCCTGAATCATTCCTAAAGGAAAAAATGGACGAGTTTCAATTAAACGTTGGAGGCTGTAACCAGCAGCCAATACGGAGATAACAAATAGAATTATTCCAAGAAAGCCGTGCAAAATATCTTCGAGCTTGTCGATAAAGGTCACCGGAATTAGTGACTCATCGTTAGTAAGTAAACCCTTTACCGATTTGTACTTCACTTCGTCCTCCTTGTTAGCTGATTTCTCCGGTTTTACGGCGACGAACATTATCTCCCCACACGGCAAGAACGATAACAATGCCCGTAATTACATATTGCCATTCCTGTTGCAGTTCAAGGATGCGAAGTCCGTTAACAAGAACCGACATAATCAAGGCACCAATAATGGTTCCGCTGATTGTTCCCTTACCTCCGAGAAGTGAAGTTCCTCCGATAATTACCGCAGCAATTGCTTCAAGTTCGTATCCAAGACCAAGATCTGGGCGAGCTGAACCAAGACGTGAAGTCAGAACAACTGCGGCTAGGCCAACATAAAGTCCACCAAGGCCATAGATTGCAATAAGCCAGCTATTTACCTTAACCCCAGATAACTTAGTCGCTGCTTCATTGGAACCAATTGCAAAGGTATAACGACCTAGAACGGTCTTATTTAAAATAATTGCGGCAACAACCGCGCCAGCAAAGAGAATCAAAACAGCATTCGGCAGATTCGGAATTAGTTCTCCAATTGCGATCGAATCCCATCCTGGCACATCTGTTGTGAATAGAACTGGTTTTAGGTCAGAGATAATTAGTGCTAAACCTTGTGCTGCCTTCATAGTGGCAAGGGTTGCAATAAATGGTGGCAGTTTTAAAATTGTAATCAAGAGACCATTGATTACACCGCAGAGTCCACCAACAAGAATTCCAACAAGAATTCCAGTCCAAACATTTAGATTTAAACCTTGAACCAACTTGCCGACAATTATCGCAACTAGAGCAGTAGCAGTTCCGATTGAGAGATCGATACCTCCGGTAATAATTACGAAGGTTGTTCCAATCGCCATCAGACCAATGACCGTGGTGGACATCAAAATTCCACCAGAGACGTTCTCCCATGAGGCAAAAACTGGACGCATTATTGTGAAGAAGATGAAGATTACGACAAGGCTTGCAAGTGCAAGAACTCGTCCTACTTCACGCTTGGCGTAGGCAACAAGCCTGTTTCCACCGCTGACTTTTCCTTCAGTTACATTCGTTGTATCTGTCATTGTTCTCTCTTCTCCTGGTCTTGTTGAAATTTTTATCTAGTCGCGGAATTTTGTGGCATATTGCATTATTTTGTTCTGGTCGGCATCTTTATTATCGATGATTCCAGTCAGATTGCCTTCACACATCACAGCGATGCGATCTGACATTCGAAGGATTTCGGGAAGCTCTGAAGAAATCATGATGATTGATTTTCCTTCGGATGCAAGCTTTGTTAGAAGCTTGTAAATTTCATCTTTTGCACCAACATCGATACCGCGAGTGGGCTCATCAAAAATCAAGATATCGCAATCTCGGGTAAGCCACTTTGCTATAACAACTTTCTGCTGGTTTCCACCAGAGAGATTCTTCAAGAATTGATTCTCAGATGGCGTTCTAATTGAAAGCTGCTTAATTGCACCTCTTGTAATCGACCCTGCAGACTTGGTTTTTAGAAAGCCAAACTTATTTGAAAATGAGGGGATTGAGGAGAGGATTACATTGAAGGTTAAATTCTGAATTAAAAGCAGGCCATACTTCTTGCGATCTTCAGAGAGATAGCCGATTCCGAATTTAACGGCATCTGATGGGCTTTTAATCTTTACCTCTTTGCCACGAAGAAAAATCTTTCCAGCAGTTTTTGGGTCTGCGCCGATAAGCGCACGTGCGAGTTCGGTACGGCCAGCACCCATCAATCCAGCAAACCCTAGGATTTCTCCCTTGTGCAGCTCGAAGGAAACATCTTTTAGAAGTCTGGCATCAGAAATTCCCTCAACTTTTAAGACAACTTCGGTGCTGATTTGGCGAGCATCCGGGCGCTGATCTTGATCAACCTTGCGTCCCACCATCAGTGAGATAACTTCAGGAATTGAAGTATCAGAAGTATTCAAAGTCTTTACATATTCGCCATCTCTAAGGACTGTAATCCGATCAGTAATCTTACTGAGTTCTTCTAAGCGGTGAGAAATGTAGACAACTCCCTTGCCAGAAGCCTTCAGCGATCTGATGATCTTAAAAAGTGCTTCGGTTTCAGCGGGAGTAAGCGAAGATGTTGGTTCATCCATGATGATTACTTCACCGCGATAGGAAACGGCTTTCGCAATTTCTACCATTTGCTGTTTAGCGATTGTAAGTTCGCCAACCTTTTGCTTCGGGTCTAATACCAATTCAAGTTCAGCTAGAAGTTCCCTTGCCGCTTTGTTGAGCCTTGATTCATCAAGAAATAAACGACCCTTTCGACGATCTTCGCGGCCAATGAATATGTTCTGGGCAACAGTTAAATCTGGCATCAAGTTCAATTCTTGATGAATGATGCTAATTCCTAATTTTTGCGCCTCAAGCGGACTGGAAACATTTACATTTTTGCTTTGATAGACAATTTCGCCAGTGTCTTTCTTGTAGATACCAGAAAGAATCTTCATCAGCGTTGATTTTCCGGCTCCGTTTTCGCCAACAATTGCGTGGACTTCACCTTTGTTCAAATCAAAATGCACATTATTAAGTGCTTTTACGCCAGGGAACTCCTTGCTTACACCAGTTAAGGATAAGAGTTGAGTCGTTGCCATTGGTTCCCCCATCACTTGATAAAGCACCAGCTGCTCTTCAGAATCTTAAAGCATTATGGCCGGGATTTCTCCCGGCCATAATTTACTTCTTCTTACAAATTACTCGAATAAATTCGAATTATTCGTAAAGGTTTCCTGCGATCTTTGGTTCTGCGATGTTCTTCTTATCGTAGTAGTAGAAACCAGTATCGATAAGGTTCTTTGGAGTTGTTCCGTTGCGAACGTAGTTAACTAGCGCTTCAACTGTCTTAGCTCCGATGCCCATTGGGCTCTGTGTAATCGCACCTGATTGTAGGCCTGACTTGATGTTAGCCATTTGTTGCTTGCCTGAGTCAAATCCGATCAACTTAACTTTACCCTTGGTCAACTTAGCTGCCTTGAATGCTTGTCCAGCACCAATTGATACACCTTCGTTAGTTCCGTAGATACCCTTTAGGTCTTTGTTCGCAACTAGTGAAGCAGCAACGATTTCTTGAGCCTTTAGAGCATCTCCACCTTCTGAGTATTGAACTGGAAGAAGAGTGATTTTCTTGTACTTAGCCTTGATACGGTTTACGAAACCATCGCGGCGATCAATACCAGTTTGGTTCGTCTGTGAGTGACCAACAACCAAAACCTTACCCTTACCACCAATTAGAGCAGCTAACTTGTCAGCCGCTAGAGATCCTGCAGCCTTACTGTTTGTGTAAGCAACGCCAAGTGCACAGTCAGAGTCTTTTCCTAGAGCTGGAACTCCACCTGGGCAGCTAGCTGCTGTGTCGAACATGTAAACAGGAATTTTTGCATCTTTTGCAGCCTTAAGTTGAACAAGTGATTCTGTTGTTCCAAGAGCTGCGTAACCGATTGCATCTGGACGAAGAGCAATTGCACCAGCAAGCATTTCAAGTTGCTTGTCGATCATTGTTTCGTTAGCTGGGCCTTGGAAGCGAATTGTTGCGTTCATCTTCGCAGCTTGCTCTTCAGCACCCTTTTTAACTGCTTGCCAGAATTGGTGAGTTTCACCCTTTGAAACTAATTCAAGCTTTAGTGTCTTGTCAGCAGCGTTAACTGCAGACCCTGTTCCGACAACTAGCGCCATTGCTGATGCAACAGCAACGATAGTTAGAACTTTCTTCATATGTTTCCTTTCGAAAGCAGCGGAATCGCTGTGGCAGAACTCTATAAAGAATGCGAGGGGCGCGTCCACAGGAGGTGCCCGAACATCAGGCTCAGGGCGCCTTTGTTACCAAATCGTTATTGAACAAGGATTTTTCACACGAGGCGGTATGCGGCGGTAGCGGTTTTATGCCAGAAGTATTCGCCTTCACTTGAGGTTAGGCCCGAGGTCAAAGCCTCTGCCAATACAACAATCTCGGCATAGGTTCCACCTAAGTTCGCAACCGGCCAATCAGATCCAAACATTAATCGTTGCGGCGTAAAGATTTCTATTATGTGATTAACATACGGTTTGAAATCTTTTGCTTGCCACTCTTTCCAATTTGCTTCGGTAATTAAACCTGAAACTTTGCAACTAACATTTGGAAAAGTTGCAAGTTCTTTAATTAAACTTTTCCAAGGTTCCATTTCTTTCTTTGCAATATACGGTTTTGAAATATGGTCCATAACAAATTGCACATCTGGACAGGCACGCACTAATTTAATTGCGGCTGCTAATTCTGGAGTCTTGGTAAGCAAGTCATAAGTAATTCCAAGTTCGCCAAGTTTTTGAACATTCGCGATGGTCTCGGGCTTAGCCAAATAATTTGAATCCGGGTGGTCTTGGGCGATATCTCTTATTCCCTTGAGATATTCACCGCCAGGTAAATCGAGATATCGATGCAGATGTGAAATCGCATCCGGGGCGTCAATTTTTAGCCAACCCACAACTGCTCCGACAAGTTGGTCGCTTTGCGCAATGGCAAGGAGCTCAGGAGTTTCAGCGTAATCGGTAATCGTTTGGACCAAAATTGTTCTGTCGATGTGCGAACCAGCAATCGCATCTTGGAGATCTGAGATTACGAAGTTTCTGCGGATTGGTTGCATCGCATCGCCAGTTATCCACTCTTGGTCTCGGACCGAAAGATCCCAAATGTGGTGGTGCGAATCAATGCGCATTTTTAACTCTAATTAACCAACGGCGACAATATTATTGAGCGGTTTTCCTTCTGCTAATAATTTAAGTTGGGATTCAACTAACTTACGGCCGCGTGGTTCAAATGCTGTTGAGTTTCCGCCAACATGGGGAACTAGCAATAGGTTCTTGGCTTTCCAAAGTGGATGCCCAACCGGCAACGGTTCTGGATCTGTAACATCAAGTGCAGCATAGATTCGTCCGGAATTTAATTCGGCAAGCAGCGCATCGGTTTCAATTATTGGGCCGCGTGCGACGTTAACAATCAGCGCCCCATCCTTCATCTTCGCTAACCGATCCTTATTAAACATATGTCGGGATTCATCAGTGAGGGGCAAGATCAAAATTACGATATCTAGGCTTGGCAGATGCTTATCTAACTCATCAATCTTGATAGAACCATCGCGACCTGATTTTGAAAAACTGGTAACGCTGACATCAAAGCCAGAAAGATTCTTAACTACTTGTTTGCCGATTGAGCCAAAGCCGATTACGCCAATCTTGCTATCTGAAAGCGATGTAAATCGGCGATGGTCCCAAGTTCCTGCAATCTGGTCGCGAATAAATTCTGGGAAACCGCGTCTTGATGCAAGTGCAAGTCCAACCGCAAGTTCCGCTGTTGATGCATCGTGCACACCGCTTGCATTGCAAAGTGTGAGTCCTGGGCGGACATAAGCGAGTGCATCGTCATAACCAGCGTTAGGCATTTGCAATACTTTTAAGTTTGGCATCTTGG